>CAZJUA010000046.1:0-13447 GCA_964549045.1 uncultured bacterium
CCGCAGGCGGCCGCCGGGCCCGCACCTTCGGCGGCCGAGCCCGAGTCGGCCCCCGAGACGAGCAAGCCGCGCGAGGGTGGCGACGCCGCAGCCTGAGCCACAGCCGGACGACGTCGGCCGATCGTGCGGCGAGGGCGCTCGACGTCGCGCGCACCGGCCCGTGCCGTCGCGGGCGAGCGCGGAGCGTGAGCCGTGACCCTCTTCGATCACCTCGACGAACTGCGGAACCGCCTCTTCATCGCCGGGGCGGCCTGGGTCGTGGCGTCCGGCATCATGTTCGCGTTCCGCTTCGCGGTGCTGGATTGGCTGCAGGCGCCGCTGCCGGAGGGCATGCGGCTCACCTTCTTCTCGCTGCTTGAGCCGTTCACCACGTCGATGCAGATCGCGGCGTTCTTCGGCCTGGTCCTCGCGGGCCCGGTCGTCGTCGGGCAGATCTGGGGCTTCCTCGCACCCGGCCTGTACCCCGAGGAGCGTCGCTACGCAGTGCCGTTCATCCTGCTGACGGTCTTGGCCTTCGCCTCCGGCGTCGCGTTCTCCTACTACCTGGTCCTGCCGATCACCATCCCGGTGCTGCTCGCCTTCCTCGGCGACGCGGCCCTGGGCTTCCTGTCGATCGGGCGCTACATCGGCAACGTGCTGATGCTCATGGCGGTCTTCGGCCTCATGTTCGAGCTGCCGGTGCTGGCGTTCCTCCTGGCCCGCATCGGGATCGTCCGGGCGGAACCGCTGCGGCGCACGCGGCGCTACGCCCTGGTGGGGCTGCTGATCGCCGCCGCGGGGCTGTCGCCGACCGGCGACCCCTTCAACTTCGCCCTGGTGGCCGTCCCGCTGGTCGTCCTCTACGAGGCGTCGATCCTCGTCGTCGGCATCGCCGAACGCAAGCCACGAGACGAAGCCGAAGCCGTCTCCGACGGCACCACCTGAACGTTCGGTGCGGCCGTCGCCGCACCGCCAGGATGCGGCCCGCCCCGCATCGCCTGCGGAGGAGCCCGTGGACGAACGAATCGAAGCCCTGCGTCGACGCATCGACGAGCTGAACCTCGACCTCCTGCGGCTCCTCTCCGAACGGGCCGCGGTCGCCGAGGCGATCGGCCGCCGCCAGACCGAGGTCGGCCTCTCGCACTACGACCCGGTGCGCGAACAGGCGATGCTCGACGCGTTGCTGAGCGCCAACCGTGGGCCCTTCTCCGACGCGACCGTCAAGAGCCTCTTCAAGCAGGTCTTCCAGGCGTCGATGCAGCTCGAGCAGGAGCAGGACAAGGTGCAGTACCTGACCTCGCGCCGCCATCGCAGGGAGGACACGGTCGTGTGCGTCGGCGACGTCGCGATCGGCGGCGACCACCCGGCGGTCTTGATCGCGGGCCCCTGCGCCATCGAGTCGCGCGAGCAGGTGCTGGCCACGGCCGCCCACGTCGCCCGCCGCGGGGTCAAGCTGTTCCGCGGCGGCGCGTTCAAGCCCAGGACCGACCCCTACAGCTTCCAGGGGCTCGGCGTCGAGGGCCTCGAGCTCGGGCGCGAGGCCTGCGACGCGCACGGTCTGCGCTTCGTGGCCGAGATCATGGACGCCGCCGACCTGCCTGCGTTCGAGCGGCACGTCGACATGCTCCAGATCGGCGCACGCAACATGCAGAACTTCCACCTGCTCAAGGCGGTCGGGCGCTCGCGCCTGCCGGTGCTGCTCAAGCGCGGTCTCGCCGCCACGATCGAGGAGTGGGTCATGGCGGCCGAGTACCTCCTGCACGAAGGCAATCCCAACGTCGTGCTGTGCGAACGCGGCATCCGCACCTACGAGCGCTTCACGCGCAACACGCTCGACGTGTCGGCCGTCGCGCTGGCCAAGCTCGAGACCCACCTGCCCGTGCTGGTCGACGTCACCCACTCGGGCGGGCGGCGGGACCTGCTCGTGCCGCTGACCAAGGCCGCCCTGGCCGTCGGGGCCGACGGGATCATGGTCGAGGTCCACCCGAACCCGGCCGTCGCGCTCTCGGACCAGAAGCAGCAGGTCGACTTCGACGGGTTCGACGCGTACCTCGACGCCACCCTCTTCCCGCGCACGCTGAGCGCCGGGCGCACCGAGCTCTACCGGGGCTGACGCCGGCATGTTCCGCGACTTGATGAACTGGGCCTTCAAGCAGACCGACGTGACGCCGACCTTCGCCAGCCAGCACTGCCTGGCGGTGCGCGGCGGCGGCTGTCGCGCGTGCGCCGAGGCCTGCCCCCACGACGCGATCACGGTCACCCGCACCGTCAAGATCGAGCCGATCGACTGCACCGGCTGCGGCCTGTGCGTGGCGGTCTGCCCCAGCTTCGCGCTGGCGCCACGCGAACGGGTCGTGACGGACCACGCCGTCCGCTGCTCAGCGGTCCAGGGCGAGACGACCTCGGTCGTCTGCCTGGCGCGCCTGCAGGCCAGCGACCTGGTCCGGATGGCCGCACCGGGGCGCCCGCTGACGCTCGCGCGCGCGGACTGCGCGAACTGCGACATCGGCGGCGCGGCCGTGCCGGCGGCGATCGAGCGTGCCGCCGCGGTGGCACGCGAGTTGCTCGCCCTCCACGGCCGGGCGCTGGAGCTCGAGGTGGTGGAGACCGAGCGCTTCGAGGTCCCGCGCGACCGGGTCGAGATCTCGCGCCGCGACCTGCTGCGCGGCGGATGGAAGGAGATCCGTCGCTCCAGCAGCGTGCTCCTGGCGCCGCTCGAGGGCTTCGCCGAGGCCGACGAGGACGCCGTCGATCGGCGGGCCCTGCCGGTCGAGCACCAGCGCCGCATCCGCGCCATCGAGCTCTCCGGGCCCGAGCCCGACGCCATCGTCCCGCTCAGGCTCCCCGAGGTGCTCGACGGCTGCATCCTCTGCCCCTCGTGCACCCGCGCCTGCCCCACCAACGCCATCCGGCGGGTCTTCGACGGCGACGCCGCCGGCGGTGCGCGGCTCGAGCTGGACAACGACCGCTGCATCGGCTGCGACGCCTGCGTCGAGGCCTGCCCCGTGGACGTCGTGCGCATGCGCGACGACGTCACCTGGGGCGAGGTCACCGGACCGCCCCGGATCGTCTACCGGGCGGACCGGCCGGCCGCCCCCCTCGGCGCCGTCGTCCGGGGACCGACCCCCGCGGCGCCCGGGACCGCGGCCCGGCAGCAGCCGGCGACCGTCGAGGACGCGGACGAACCCGAACCCGGCGACGACCTCGAGGCATCGCCCGACGTCGGCGGTGACGGCGCCCACGCGTCGTAGGATGGGGCATGACCGTCGACGACTGGGTCTTCGAAGCCGTGGAGCGAGCGGCAGCCTCCGGCGCCACCGTGCGCGAGGTCCAGCGGTCGATCGACGAGCACCACTACGAGGAGCTGGCGATCGACACGATCGAGGCCTCGCTGGCCGCCCTCGCCGCGGCCGGACGCATCGTGGAGCGCGAGGGCCGCTGGCGGGTCCAGCGGACCACCAGCAAGGAAGACGCGCTCAAGCGCCTCTTCGGCGATGCGTGACGCAGCGGCCCACCACGGACCCGTCCCGGAGGAACGCATGAGCTCGAGCACGACGCAGCGGCGCGCCCGCATCGACGACTTCTTCGACCTCGACGCGCTGCTCGAACCCGAGGAGCGCATGATCCGCGACGGCGTCCGCGAGTTCGTGCGCGGCGAGCTGCTGCCGCACGTCGGCGGGTGGTGGAGCGAGGGCGTGTTCCCGCCCGACCTGCCGGCGCGCCTGGGCGAGCTCGGCGTGCTCGGCGTGACGCTGCCGGAGGCCTTCGGGGGCGCGGGGGCTTCGGCCACCGCCTACGGCCTGGTCGCCCGCGAGATCGAGTACGCCGACTCCGGCCTGCGGAGCTTCGTCAGCGTGCAGTCCAGCCTCGTCATGTACCCCATCCAGCGTTGGGCCAACGAGGCGCTCCAGCGCCAGTGGCTGCCGCGGCTCGCCAGCGGCGAGGCCGTCGGCTGCTTCGGCCTGACCGAGCCCGATGCCGGGTCCGACCCCGGCGCCATGCGCACGCGCTGCCGGCGGGTGGGCGACGATTGGGTCATCTCCGGCGTCAAGCGCTGGATCACCAGCGGCAGCCGCGCCCACGTCGCCATCGTGTGGGCCCGCGAGGAGGTCGAGGGCGGCGATGGCCGCGTGCTCGGCTTCGTGGTCGACGCCGACACGCCCGGCTTCCAGGCGGTCGACATCAAGACGAAGGCGTCGATGCGCGCCTCGGTGACGAGCGAGCTCTACCTCGACGAGGTGGTGGTCCCGGCCTCCCAGCGGCTCGACGTCGTCGGTCTGGGCGGCGCGCTGGCGTGCCTCAACCAGGCGCGTTACGGCATCGCCTGGGGCGTGCTCGGAGCGGGGTTCGCCTGCCTGGAGGAGGCCGCGGCCTACGTCGCCGACCGCCCCGCGTTCGGGCGGCCGCTGGCGGCGAAGCAGCTGGTCCAGTCGCGCCTGGCCGACATGCTCGCCGAGCTGACCAAGGGCAGCCTCCTGGCGCAGCGGCTGGGTCGCCTGAAGGAACGCGGCCTCGACACCCCGGCGCGCGTCTCGCTGGCCAAGCGCGACAACGTCCGCGCGGCCCTCGGCGCCGCGCGGGCCGCGCGCGACCTGCTCGGCGGGAACGGCATCACCACCGAGTACGTCGCCATCCGCCACATGCTCAACCTGGAGACGGTCGCGACCTACGAGGGCACGGACGCGGTGCACACGCTGGTGCTCGGTCGCGAGATCACGGGCGAGTCGGCGTTCTAGGCGCGTTCGGGTCCCGCGCCAGCGCCGCGGCGCCCGGACGCGGGGGTGTCCCGTGCGGAACGCCCGCTCAACGGCCGGCGGTCGCCAGGAGCGTCAAGGCGATGGCGACGCCCCCGGTGGCCGCGCGCAGCGCGTGGCGCCAGGGGACCACCCTGCGCAGGACGAGGCGGGCGTTGCGCCACGAGGTGATCGACGCCACCAGCGCGCCGGCGGTCACCAGCGGCACGGCCCCCGGGAGCCCGTAGCCGACGGCGACCCCCCCGACGGTGAGCAGCACCGCGGCAAGGAAGAAGGCAGCGCCGAACGCCGAACGGCGACGCACCACGGCCCACGCACCGAACGCGTTCACCACCGCGTAGCCGAAGGTGAACAGGACGGCGGCCACGGCCGCCGCGGTGTTCACGGCGCGGCACCGCCCGGGTGCAGGAGCGCCCGGAAGATGCGCTCGCGGTCCGCGAGATCGCGAAGCGGCAGCAGTTCGATCCGCGCACCCGCGATCGCCTGGGCACGCCGCGACAGCCACAGGTCGCTGCCGGACGCCCCGTCGACGACCCAGCGCAGCGCAGCCACCGCCCCCGAGCGGGCGAAGCGGCGCAGCGCGCCCAGGGCCTCGGCATCGGTGTCCACCAGCGCGGGGTCGACGCGTCGCGCCTCCGCTCGCAGATCGGCGGGGTCGAAGGCGTACGGACCCACCGCGTGCTCGCCGGGACCGGCCACCAGGGCGGCCACCGCGGGCGTGGCCCACCAGGGCTGGCCCAGCACCGCGACGGTCGTCGCCCCGGCCGGCACCTGTGGCACGCCGCGCCGCGGCCGGCGCGGGGGGTGGGCCTCGGCCCGGTGCTGCGACCACGCGCGGCGCACCACGCCCACGTCGGGCGTGAGGCGCCGCAGGAAGGGGATCGCCTCGCTCTCGACGGGACGGCCGAGATCGGCCGGCAGCGCCCAGACCGGCGGCAGGCCGGGCACCGAGTGCGCGAGCATCGTCGGGAGATCCGCCACCCAAGGGTCCTGCGCCGCGCCGCGGGTCGCCCCGTCGTCCGGGTTGAGGTTCGGTGCCACCAGGAGGTCCACGTCCTCGAGCGCCAGGGCCGCGGCGACCGCCAGCCTGAAGGCCACCGTCGGCGCCACCGCCACCCGCGGGTCGGCCAGGCGCGCGACGACGTCGTCGGGCTCCGGCAGCACGACCTCCGCCCCGGCGGCCAGGGTCAAGGTCGTCCAGAAGGGGCCATAGCGGTCCCACAGCAGGTGGGTGAGAAAGCCGACGCGCACGACCGTCGAGGGTAGCACGGGGCGAGCCGGGAGGCGGCGGTCGTGCTAGCCTGACCGGCCGAATGGCAGCCGGGCTCGTCGTGCTCACCGCCCTCGTCGCGCCCTACCTGGCGCTGACGCTGCTCATCGCGGTCGGGATGCGCTGGCCGACCGCGCCGCGGGCCGCGCTGCGGCGCTGGCCGAGCGTCGACGTCATCGTCGCCGCGCGCGACGAGGAGGCCGTGCTGCCGGCGGCCCTGGCGGCGCTGAGGGCGCTCGACTACCCCGGTGCGCTGCGCGTGATCGTCGTGGACGACCGCTCCAGCGACGGGACGGCCGACGTCGTGCGCGCGGCGCTCGCGCGAGATCCGCGCCTGACGCTCGTGCAGGTGCGACGCCCCGCGCGGCGGATGGCGCCCAAGGTGCACGCGGTCGCGACGGGGGTACGGGCGGGCCGCGGCGAGATCGTCCTGACGACGGACGCCGACTGCGTCGTCGACCCCGGTTGGGCCCGCGCGATGGTGGCGCCGTTCGCCGACCCACGCGTCGTCTGGACGCTCGGCTCGGTCACCACCCGCGGGCCCGGGGAGGCGCGTGGCTTCCGGGAGCGCTTCGAGGCCATCGACTGGCTCTCCCTGATGCTCGTCTCGCGCTCGCTCGCGCGACTCGGTTGGCGCCTCGCCTCCAGCGCCAACGCGCAGGCGTACCGCCGCTCGGCCTTCGAGGCGGCCGGCGGCTTCGGCCGTGCCGGTCGCGCGCCCTCGGGCGACGAGGACCTGCTGGCCCAGCGCCTCGGCCGCCTGCCACGCGCGCGCAGCGTGTTCGTCGACGAGCCCGCTGCCCGCGTGATCACCGCCCCGATGCCCTCGTGGCGCCGCCTGCTCGACCAGCGCCGGCGCTGGGTGAGCCGCTACCGGCACGTCGGGCAGTACCACCCCGGCTTCTGGTTGGGGATCGCCCTGGTCGGCGCCCACAGCCTGGCGCTGTCGGTCGCGCTCCTGGCGCTGCCGCTGGCGCCTGCCGCCGCCGGCGCCGTGCTCGCGCTGTGGACAGCGAAGCTCGCCATCGAGGTGCCCGGGATGCGCGCGGGCGTGCGGCTCCTCGGCAGGCCCGACCTCGTGGGCGGCGTGCTCGGGTGGGCGCTGCTGCACCCCTTCTTCAGCGCCGCGGCGCTGATCGGCTCGCTGCTGCGCCCCACGACCTGGCATGGGACCACGCCGGGCGGCGGGCCCGCGGCGGCAGCGGGGTACCTGCGGCGGCGCTGGCGGGCGCGCTGGCGGCGCTGGCAACGCTGGCGCCGGCGCGCCTCGACGCGGGTGGGGGCGGGCCGGGCGCGCTCGATCGGCGGGCCGGGGTGGTAACTTGACGGCCGTGGGGCACGCCATCTCCGCCATCGATCGGCGCTGCGGGCGGCAGCTCCGTCGCCCCGCGCCCGGCCGACGACGGGCGCTCGGGACCGCAGGAGGACGCCGACGATGCGCATCGCGATGTACACCGAGAACTTCCTGCCGAAGATCGACGGCGTCGTCACCCGCATCACCCGCACGCTCGAGCAGCTTCGCGCCCTGGGGCACGAGGCGCTGATCTTCGCGCCCCACGACCCGCCGCCGTCGTACCTGGGCCACCGGGTGGTCCGCGTGCCGGCGGTGCCGTTCCGCCCGTGGCAGCCCGAGCTCTTCCTCGGCCTGCCGCGTCCGCGGCTAGGCCGCGAGCTCGATGCCTTCGCCCCCGACGTGGTGCACGTGGTCAACCCCGTCATCCTGGGCCTGTGGGGGACCATCGTGGCGCGCCAACGCGGGCTGCCGCTGCTCGCCTCGTACCACACCGACATCACCCAGTACGCCGTGCACCTCGGCATCGGCTTCCTGTCGCCGATCTCCCGGGTGTTCCTGCGCGACGTCCACAACCAGGCCCACGTCAACCTGTGCACCTCACAGCCGATGGTGAACTCGGCCCGCGGGCTGGGCATCCGGCGCGTCCGCCTGTGGCCCAAGGCGGTCGACACCGAGCTCTTCCGCCCCGACCGACGCGACCCCGCGATGCGCGCGCGCCTGTCGGGCGGCCACCCCGAGGCGCCCCTCATGCTGTACGTCGGTCGCGTCTCGGCCGAGAAGCGCCTCGACTGGCTGTACGCCCCGGTCACCCAGATCCCGGGCGTGCGGCTGGCCGTGGTGGGCTCGGGACCTGCCGAGGCCGCGCTGCGCGAGCGCTTCGCGGGCACCGCCACCCACTTCCACGGCTACATGACCGGGGAGGAGCTGGCGCGCGCGTACGCCAGCGCCGACGTGCTCGCCTTCCCCTCCGACACCGAGACGCTCGGCTTCGTCGCGATGGAGGCGATGGCCTCGGGGACCCCCGCGGTCGGCGCCCGCGCCGGTGGCGTGCCGGACGTCATCCGCCACGGGGAGAACGGCCTGCTGTTCACGCCCGGTGACCTCGGCGACCTGACCGCCCAGCTGCGGCGGCTGCTCGGCGACCCCGCCCTGCGGGCGAGGTTCGCCGAGGCGGGGCGCCGCGACATGGAGCGCTGGTCGTGGCGCGCCGCCACCGAGAAGCTCGTCCACTACTACGAGCTGGCCCGCGAGGTGCACGCGCGCTTCGAACCGCCCGGCGACGACCGCCGCGGGCGCCGCGCCCGCTAGACCCGCGGAACGACGACCGGCCCGCGCGGCGTGTCGAAGACGTCGACCTCGGTGAGGTAGGCCCGGGCCAGCCGCTCGGGCGACAGCACCCGGGCGGCCGGGCCCTCGGCCACCACGCGCCCGTCGGTGAGCAGCATCACCCTGTCGCAGACGCGCGCCGCGAGGTTGAGGTCGTGCGCCACCAGCAAGACGCCCACGCCGTCCGCGGCCGCGGCCCGCGCCGCCGCCAGGACCTCCGCCTGGTACCGCAGGTCGAGGTGGCTGGTCGGCTCGTCGAGCAGCAGCGCGGCGGGACGCTGCGCCAAGGCCCTGGCCAGCACCACCCGCTGCCACTCGCCGCCCGAGAGCTGCTCGACGGGGCGGTCCGCGAGTTGCCACACGCCGGTGATCCGCATCGCCCGCTCGACCTCGTCCTCGTCGACCTGACGCGGGCCGCGCCAGGGGTCGAGGTACGGGGTGCGCCCCATGCGCACCACCTCGACCACGAGGAAGCCCTCGGGCAGCGGCGCGGCCTGGGGCACCACCGCGAGCCGGCGCGCGAGTTCGCGGCGCCCGTAGCGCGCCAGCGGGCGGCCCTCGAGCCAGGCCTCGCCCGCGGTGAGGGGGACGACCCGGGAGGCGACGCCGATCAGGGTCGACTTGCCGGCGCCGTTCGGGCCGATCAGGCCGACGACCTCCCCGGCGTCCAGGCTCAGGTCGACCCCGTGGAGCACCGTGCGCCGCCCGTAGCCGGCCACCACGCCGTAGAAGCGCAGCAGCGCGTCGTGCCCGCCGCCCGCCTCGCGGCCGACGCCCGTGTCGCCTCCTACGCCCACCTCGGGCCCGGCGCCCGCATCGCCCGCGCCGCGCCCCGTCACGGCGCCACCCTGCGCCGCAGCAGGGCCAAGAAGAACGGGGCGCCCACGAGCGCGGTCACCACGCCGACCGGGAGTTCGGCGGGCGCGATGACCGTCCGCGCCACCAGGTCGGCCAGGACCATGAACCCGGCCCCCCACACCGCGGAGACCGGCACCAGGCGCCGGTGGTCGGGACCGAGCGCCAGGCGCACGGCGTGCGGGACCAGCAGGCCGACGAAGCCGATCACGCCGGCGACGCTGACCGCCGCCGCGGTCGCCAGGGTCCCGGCCGCCACCACCGCCAGCTTGAGCCCCTCCACCCGCAGCCCGAGTTGGGCCGCGGCGCGCTCGCCCAGCTGCAGCACGTCCAACGACCGGGCGGCGGCGACCAGGACGGCGCCCGCGATGAGCACCGGCGGCAGCAGGGTGGCGACGCGCGCCCACGAGGCGAACGCCAGGCTGCCGAGCAGCCAGGTCAGGACGCCGGCGGCCTGCTCACGGGCGGCGAGCAGGACGAAGGACGTGCCGGCCGCCAGGCACGATCCGACGACGACGCCGGCGAGCACCAGCGGCACGATCGGCAGGCTCCACCCCCGCCGGGCCAGCGCCACGACCAGCGCCACCGTGGCGGCCGCTCCGACGAACGCGGCGAGCGGGACACCGAGCGCGCCCAGGCCGAACACGCCGCCGCTGACGATCGCCAGCGAGGCGGCGAAGCCCGCGCCGCTCGCCGCCGCCGAGCAGGTAGGGATCGGCGAGTGGGTTGCGGAACACCCCCTGGAACCCGGCGCCGGCGAGCCCGAGCGCGGCGCCGACGAGCGCCGCCAAGGCGACCCGCGGCAGCCGAATCTGCCAGACGATCGTGTCGATCACCCGCGTGGCCTCGGCCTGCGTGCCGATCCCGGCGCCGGCCACGCTCCTCCAGACGCCGCGGCCGACGGCCGCGAGCACCTCGCCGGCAGGGATCGCCACGCTGCCGACCCCGGCCGCCACGACCAGCAAGAGCGCGAGCGCCCCGATCGACGCCAGCAGCGGCGTCGCGAGCCGCCGCCGGCCCACGCCGCGCGCGGCGATCGGGGCGACGCTCAAAACGCCCCCGGGTGCAGGATGCCGGCGAGCAACCGCAGGGCCTCGCCGACGCGTGGCCCGGCCCGGCTCATCACGTCGCTCTGCTCCTGCGTGAGCTCCACGACGCGCCCCTCGCGGACCGCGGCGATCGCGCCCCATCCGGGACGCGTGGCCACCGTCGCCGCGTCGATCCCGTAGGGGGCGTCGGCGAGCACGATCACCTCGGGATCCGCCGCGACCACGAACTCGGGGTCGATCAGCGGGAAGTCGCCCAGGCCGTCCGGCACGACGTTCCGTCCCCCTGCCAGGCCGATCAGCGTGCCGATGAAGCTCGCCGGCCCCACCGAGTACGGTGACGGATCGACCTCGTAGAACACGCTGGGTCGCGGCAGGTCGGCGACGACCGCGGCGACGCCGTCGAGTTCGCCGCGCAGGCGACCCGCGAGCACGGCGGCCTCGGTCGGGGCGCCGAGCAGCCGGCCGAAGCGCTCGACGGTCGCGAACAGGTCGTCCAGGCGCTGCGGGGTGCCGGCGTAGACGGCCAGGCCGAGGGGGGCCAGGGCATCGGCGGCGCCGCTGTACTCGTCGACCAGCACGAGGTCGGGCCGCAGCGCGACGATGGCCTCGAGATCGGGCGCGAAGGCGCTGCCCAGGTCGGGCAGCGCGACCACCGCGGACGGGAAGTCGCTCCAGGTGTCGCGGCCCACGAGCCGATCGCAGGCCCCCAGCGCGCAGACGGTCTCGGTGTGGCTCGGGACCAGGCTGACGATGCGCATGGGGGGCGTCGTGAGGGTCACGCCGCGACCGAGGTCGTCGACCACCGTGACGGGCCAGGCGGCGTGCGCCACGCCGACGCAGGTCAGCGCCAACACGAGCAGGCGGCGCAGGGCCGCCGGGCGGATGGATCGGGTGGGGTTCACAAGGCCTCCGTGGGCGCTTGCGAGTCGGGAACGTCCGCCGAGGGGCGGACGGACGGCAGGCGAGCGACCGCGGCCGCCGCATGCTGCCCTTCCTCGTCCGCGCAAGGGGTGCAGTCATCCGCGCGTGGCGATCGGACTCGGCCCGTGGGCCATCACCGTTGCGGGACAGTGCCGGGTTCGCACCGGACTTCCCCACACGCGAACGTGCCCGTAGCGTACGCGCGCGGCGGGCCGCGGTCAAGGCACGAACGCGGGGCGCCGGCGCCTGTGGTACGTTCCCGCGCGTGCCGCGCCGCCTCTCCGACCTCCCGACCCCCGAGGTGCCCGGCCGCGAGGACTGGGTGCCGCCGCCGCGCTTCGGGCGCGTGAGCTTCGACGCCTACCTGCCCGCGCATCCGACGCAACGCGCCGCGCTGGCGACGGTGGCGGACTTCGCGGGCTGGCAGCCGCCCCGCCCGCGGTTCTTCTGGTCGCGCGCCGCGCCGCCGCCGGTGGCCGGGCTCTACCTCGACGGGGGGTTCGGCGTCGGCAAGACCCACCTCATGGCCGCCGCCTGGCACACCTCCCCCGAGCCACGCAAGGTCTACCTCTCGTTCGCCGAGCTCGTCGCCGCCATCGGCGTGTTGGGCATGCACGGCGCGCAGGCCGCCCTCGGTCACGAGCGGCTGTACTGCATCGATGAGTTCGAACTCGACGACCCGGGGAACACGCTGATCGTCAAGACCTTCCTCGCCGCGGTGTTCGGGCGCGGGGCGCGGGTCGTCACCACCTCGAACACGGCCCCCGAGGCGCAGGGTCAGGGCCGCTTCGACGCGGTCGCCTTCCGCCGCGAGATCCAGTCGATCGCCGAGCGCTTCACGGTCGTGGCCATCGACGGCCCCGACCACCGGTCCGCCAGCGCTCACCGCCGGCTGCTGCGCCCGAGCGACGTCCGCCACGCCCCCGACACGGCCGTGGAGGTCGGCTGGGACGAGCTGCACCGCGCCCTCGAACACGTCCACCCCGTGCGCTACGGTGCCTGGGTGCGCGGCGCGCCGGTGTGGATCGTGCGCGGCGTACGCCCCATCCCCGACCAGCAGCGGGCGCTGCGCTTCGTCCACCTCGTCGACAAGCTCTACGACCAGCGCGTGCCGCTGTGGCTCGAGGGGGACCTGGCGCTGGACGAGCTGTTCGACCCTCACTACGCCGGCGGCGCCTACGCCAAGAAGCACGATCGCTGTCGTTCGCGCGTCGCCGAACTGCTCGACGAGGCCGAGGCGGCCATGGCCGACGGCCCATCGCCCGCGGTCGCGCCCGTCCCGGCCCGCGCCGGCACCTGAGCCGACGGCCGCGAACCGACGACCGGCCGGCCCCGGGGGCTCATCCCGCCGACGGTCCCGCCAACCGGGCCACGAGGTCGTCGGCGATGGCGCCGGTGCCGCCGGGGCCGCCGAGGCGGGCGGGCCCGGCGCGCCGCGCGGTCGCGCGGCGCTCGGGGTCGTCGAGCGCGCGCGCCCCCGCCGCGGCGATCGCCGCGGGCGATCGCGTGACGACCTCGAGCGAGGGGCCCAACAGCCGCGCCTGGTTCGCCAGGAACGCGGGCCCCGGCGCGGGCCACAGGGCGAAGCTGACCACCGGCAGACCGAGGCCGACCGCCTGTTCCTGGGCGGTGCCGGTGGCGCCGAGCACGGCGTCCGCGGTGGCCAACACGTCGCCGAAGCGGCCGGCCACCCACGCGACGCGCACGCCCGCTCGGCGCCACACCGGCCCGGCGTCGGAGGGCGAACGCTCCAGGCGCCACCCCGCGGCCGGCGACGGTGCCGGCCCCCGCGTCCAGGCGACCGCGGCCGCCAGCTCGCGGCTGCCGTCGGCCAAGACCGCCAGGGCGTCGAGCATGGTCTCGGCGGCCTCGGCCGCGTAGGCGCGGCTGCCCGGCAGCAGCGCGACCGTCGGCAGGTCGGGCCAGGGATCGAGGCGTCGCCCCTGCAGGCCGTCCATGATCGGGTTGCCCAGGAACGTCGCCCGCACGCCGCGCCGAC
>CAZJUA010000047.1:0-20253 GCA_964549045.1 uncultured bacterium
GTCGTTGATCAAGCCGATTGCGATGGAGGAGGGGCTTAGGTTCGCGATTCGTGAGGGTGGTCGTACGGTGGGGGCGGGCGTCGTCACCGCGGTCACCGAGTGAAGGCCATGGCGACCCCGAAGATTCGCATCAAGCTCAAGGCGTTCGACCACCGCAGCCTCGACAGCTCGGCGACCAAGATCGTCGAGACCGTGCGCCGCACCGGCGCCAAGGTCGCCGGCCCCGTGCCGTTGCCGACCCGCATCCGCCGCTTCTGCGTGCTGCGTGGGCCGTTCACCGACAAGGACAGCCGCGAGCACTTCGAGATCCGCACCCACAACCGGCTGATCGACATCAAGTCGCCCACCAAGTCGACGATCGACAGCCTCATGCACCTCGACCTCCCCACGGGGGTCGACATCGAGATCAAGACGGTCGGAGGCCGGTAAAGGTGAAAGGCATCCTGGGCACGAAGGTGGGGATGACCCAGATCTGGCGAGACGACAAGCTGGTCCCCGTGACCGTCGTCCTCGCCGGTCCCTGCCCCGTCGTGCAGCGCAAGACCCCCGAGCGCGACGGCTACACCGCCGTGCAGCTCGGCTGGGTCGAGAAGAGCGAGAAGGCGGCGATCCGGCCCGAGGTCGGCCACGCCAAGAAGGCCGGGGTGAAGCCACAGCGCCACCTCGTCGAACTCCGGGACTACACCCCGGAGGGCGACGCGGTGACGGTGGAGATCTTCGCCGCCGGCGACGTCGTCGACGTGACCGGCACCAGCAAGGGCCGCGGCACCGCCGGCGTGATCAAGCGCTGGGGCTTCGCGGGCATGCCGGCGACCCACGGCACCAAGAAGAAGCACCGCCACCCGGGCTCCATCGGTCAGCGCAAGTTCCCGGGTCGCGTCTACAAGGGCAAGCGCATGGCCGGCCACTACGGCGCCGAGCGCGTCACCACCGTCGGCCTCGAGGTCGTCGAGGTGCGGCCCGACGACGGCGTCCTGCTGATCAAGGGCGCCCTCCCCGGTCCCAACGGCGGCCTGCTCGTCGTCCGCGATTCGAAGAGGAAGGTGAGCTGATGGCGGTCACCATCGACGTCATCGGGAGCGAGCGAAAGGTCGTGCTCGACCTGCCCGAGCCCAAGGAGGCGGTCCTCCACGAGGTCGTCGCCTGGCAGCTCAGCAAGCGTCGGCGCGGCACCGCCGCCACCCAGACGCGCGCCCGCGTCACCGGCAGCACGGCGAAGATCTACCCGCAGAAGGGCACCGGCCGCGCTCGGCACGGCAGCCGCAAGGCGCCGATCTTCGTCGGTGGGGGTACCGCGTTCGGCCCGCAGCCGCGCGACTACGGCTACACCCTGCCCAAGCGCGTCCGCCGGCTGGGTCTCGAGATGGCCCTCGCCGCCCGCGCGCAGGACGGCAAGCTGACGCTGGTCGAGGCGTTCGACGTCCGCGAGGGGAAGACCAAGGAGTTCGTCGCCTGGGCCCGCGCCCACGGCTTCGACGGCACGGAGCGGGTGCTGTTGGTGACCGACGACGAGCTCGTCCGGCGCGCTGCCCGCAACCTCCCGTGGGTCAACGTCATGCCCTCGCGCGGCCTCAACGTCTACGACATCCTGCGCAGCGAGCGCCTGATCGCCGATGCGGCGATCTTCGGCGAGGAGGCGGACGCGTGAGCCCCTACGACGTCTTGCAGCGCCCGGTCCTCTCCGAGAAGGCCGTCGGCGGCGTGGAGCGGGGCACCTACGCCTTCTTCGTGCACCCCGACGCCAGCCGCACGCAGGTCAAGGACGCCGTCGAGCGCGTGTTCAAGGTCGACGTCGTCAAGGTCAACATCCAGAAGGTCCGAGGCAAGGAGAAGCGGATGGGGCGCTACGTCGGCCGCACCGCGGAGCGCAAGAAGGCGCTCGTCAAGCTCGCCGAGGGCCAACGCATCCAGCAGCTCGAAGGCCTGACCTAAGGGAGGGACGATGGCCACCAAGAAGTACCGCCCCTACACGCCCTCCCGTCGCTTCATGACCACCTCGGACTTCGCCGAGGTCACGAAGAAGACGCCGGAGAAGTCGCTGCTCGCCCCCCGGCCCCGCAGCGGCGGCCGCAACAACCGCGGCCGCATCACCAGCCGCTTCATCGGCGGCGGCCACAAGCGCCGCTACCGCATCATCGACTTCGTGCGGCGCGACAAGGCCGGCATCCCCGCCAAGGTCGCCGGGATCGAGTACGACCCCAACCGCAGCGCGAACATCGCGCTCCTGCACTACCTCGACGGCGAGAAACGCTACATCATCGCCCCCGAGAAGCTGCTCGTCGGCAGCCGCATCGTCGCCGGCCCCGAGGCCGAACCGGTGGTCGGGAACGCCATGCCGCTGCGCTTCGTACCGGTCGGCGCGGTCGTCCACGCGATCGAGCTGGTCCCGGGCAAGGGCGCCCAGCTCGCCCGCAGCGCCGGCACCTCGGTCCAGATCCAGGGCCGCGACGGCGAGTACGTCACGCTGCGGCTGCCGTCCGGTGAGCTTCGTCGGGTCCACGGCGAGTGCTACGCCACCATGGGCGTGGTCGGCAACTCCGACCACAAGAACATCGTGCTCGGCAAGGCCGGCCGCAAGCGCTGGATGGGCCGCAAGCCGCACAACCGCGGCCGCTCGATGAACCCGGTCGACCACCCCCACGGCGGTGGCGAGGGTCGCTCCACCGGGGGCCGCCCGCCCGTCAGCCCCTGGGGTCAGCAGGCCAAGGGCCTGAAGACGCGCGACAAGCGCAAGGTCTCGAGCCGCTTCATCGTGCGCCGCCGGAAGGAGAAGTGAGTCGATGGCCCGCAGCCTGAAGAAGGGTCCGTTCGTCGACGGCCATCTGCTCAAGAAGGTCGACGCCGCCAACACCAGTGGTGACCGCCGCGTCATCAAGACCTGGAGCCGCCGCAGCACCATCGTGCCGGAGATGGTCGGTCACACGATCGGCGTCTACAACGGCCGCCAGCACGTCCCGGTCTTCGTGCAGGAGAACATGGTCGGCCACAAGCTGGGCGAGTTCTCGCCCACCCGCAACTTCCGCGGGCACAGCGGGAAGGGCTGATCGTGGCCGCTTCCGCCAAGCTCCGCATGTTGCGTTCGACCCCGCGCAAGACCCGCCTGGTCGCGGACCTCATCCGCGGCAAGGGCGTGGCCGAGGCCGAGTCGATCCTCAAGTTCACCGACCGCCGGGTGGCGGCGCCGCTGCTCAAGCTGCTCCAGAGCGCCAAGGCCAACGCGGTCAACAACCACGACATGTTCGAGGACGCCCTCGTCGTCACCACCGTCCAGGTGGGCGACGGGCCCACCCTGAAGCGCTACCTGCCGCGCGCCCGCGGCCGCGCCGACCTGCTGCGCAAGCGCACGAGCCACATCGAGATCACCCTGGAGGAGCGCCGTGGGTAACAAGATCAACCCGCTGGGCTTCCGCCTCGGCGTCAACAAGACCTCCTCGGCGCGCTGGTACGCCGGCACCAAGACGTACCCGAAGCTGCTGCAGGAGGACGAGGCCATCCGCGCCGCCATCGTGTCCGACGTCGGCCGGGCGGGGATCTCGCGCATCGACATCGAGCGGGCCGCCCACAACGTCAACGTCACCATCACCACCGCCAAGCCCGGGGTCGTCATCGGCCGCGGCGGCGAGTCGATCAAGGCCTTGCGCACGAAGCTCGACGGCGTCGTCGACGGCACCGTCTCGGTCAACGTGCAGGAGGTCGGCAACCCCAACATCGTCGCGCCCCTGGTGGCCCAGCGCATCGCCGAGCAGCTCGAGCGGCGCTTCGCCTTCCGCCGCGCGATGAAGCAGGCCGTGCAGCGCACGATGGAGTCCGGGGCCCGCGGCGTCAAGATCCGCTGCTCCGGCCGCCTCGGCGGCACCGAGCAGGCGCGGCCCGAGTGGTACGCCGACGGCCGCGTGCCGCTGCAGACGCTCCGCGCCGACATCGACTACGGCACCGCGGAGGCCAAGACGACCTACGGCATCATCGGCGTCAAGGCCTGGGTCTTCCACGGCGAGATCGTCGGCGACCGCACCCGCGGTCGGGCCGTGCTGCCGCGCCCGCGCCAGGAAGACGACAAGCGCAACCGCCGTCGCCGCCCCGCGGCCCGGCGGCGCGATGGCGCGCCGGGCGGCCCCGGCGCCAAGCCTGCGGGCCCCGGCGGCGCCCGCGCGCGCGTCAGGAAGGACCGCTGAGCCATGCTGCTGCCGAAACGCGTCAAGTACCGCAAGCAGATGCGCGGCCGGATGACGGGCGACACCAAGGGCGGCGACTACGTCGCCTTCGGGGACTTCGCGCTGGTGGCGATGGAACCCGCCTGGATCAAGTCGAACCAGATCGAGGCGTGCCGCGTCACGATGAGCCGCTACTTCCGCCGCGGGGGGAAGATCTACATCCGCATCTTCCCCGACAAGCCGATCACCAAGAAGCCGCAAGAGGTCCGCATGGGGAAGGGCAAGGGCGCCGTCGAGTACTGGGTGTCCGTCGTCAAGCCCGGCCGGGTCCTGTTCGAGGTGGCCAACGTCACCGAGGAGCAGGCGCGCGAGGCCTTCCGCCTCGCCTCCCACAAGCTCCCCATCGAGGTCAAGATGGTCAAGCGCGAGGTCTACGATGAAGCCCAATGAGGCGCGCAACCTGAACGCCGAAGAGAACAAGGAGGCGGTCGCCGAGCGGCGCGAGGAGCTGCTCGACCTGCGCTTCCAGGCGGCGGTGGGCCAGGCGACCAACCCGCGGCGGATCCGCGCGGCCAAGCGCGAGATCGCGCGGCTGCTGACGGTGGCCCGTGAGAAGGAGCAGCGGAAGTGAAGAAGGTCCTGCAGGGCCGCGTCACCTCAGACAAGGCCGACAAGACGGTCACCGTGCTGGTCGAGCGGCGCTTCAAGCACCCGCTCTACGGCAAGGTGGTCACCGTCTCCAAGAAGTACCTCGCCCACGACGAGACCAACGCCTACGGCACGGGCGACCTGGTGGAGATCATGGCGGCGCGCCCGGTCAGCCGGCGCAAGCGCTTCGTGGTCACCCGCCTGGTCGAGAAGGCGCGAGCCTGACGCCATGATCCAACAGGAGACATTCCTCGACGTGGCCGACAACTCCGGCGCCCGCCGCATCCAGTGCATCCGCGTGCTCGGCACCGGTCAGCAGTGGGTCGGCGGCGTCGGCGACATCATCGTCGCGGCCGTCAAGGACGCGATCCCGCACGCCGCCGTCAAGAAGGGCGACGTGGTCAAGGCGGTCATCGTCCGGACGAAGAAGGAGATCAACCGCGCGGACGGCTCGTCGATCCGCTTCGACACCAACGCCGCGGTGATCATCAACAACCAGAACGAGCCGCGCGGCACCCGCGTGTTCGGGCCCGTCGCGCGCGAGCTACGCGACAAGAAGTTCATGCGCATCGTGTCGCTGGCCCCGGAGGTGCTGTGATGGCACGCAACGCGATCGGCGCCAAGATCGTCGGCAAGCCCGCCGGCGTCAGGTTGCGCCTCAAGAAGGGCGACCAGGTGCGGGTGATGTCCGGCAAGCACCGCGGCGCCGAGGGCGAGGTCCTGCGCGTCGACCACGAGAAGGGTCGCGTGCTGATCAAGAACGTGGCCATCATCAAGAAGGCGCAGAAGCCCACCCAGGAGAACCCCCGCGGCGGCTTCAAGGAGCAGGAGTCGCCGATCCACGCCAGCAACGTCCGCGTGCTGGATCCGAAGACGAACGAGCCGACGCGCATCCGCAGCCAGGTGCTGCCGGATGGCCGGAAGGTGCGCGTGGCCGTCAAGTCGGGCACCGTGCTCGACGAGTGAGGCTGTGATGCAGAAGGTCGACCTCCCCATCAAGCGGCTCTACGCCGACGTCATGCCGCAGCTCACCGAGCGGCACGGCTACACCAACGTCATGGCGGTCCCCAAGGTCGAGAAGATCGTCCTCAACATGGGCGTCGGCGAGGCCCGCGAGGACAGCAAGGTGCTGGAGAAGGCCAGCCGCGACCTCGCCAACATCGCGCTGCAGCGCCCCGTGATCACCAAGGCCAAGAAGTCGGTGTCGAACTTCAAGCTGCGCGCCGGCATGAGCGTCGGCCTCAAGGTCACCCTGCGCGGCGAGCGCATGTGGGCCTTCCTCGACAAGCTCATCAACGTCGCCCTGCCGCGCGTGCGCGACTTCCGCGGCATCAGCGCCAACGCCTTCGACGGTCGCGGCAACTACAGCCTCGGCCTGCGTGAGCAGCTGGTGTTCCCGGAGATCAGCTACGACCAGGTCGACGCCACCCGCGGCATGGACATCACGATCGTCACCACGGCCAAGACGGACGAAGAGGCGAAGAGCCTCCTCGAGCTGCTCGGCATGCCGTTCCGCAAGTAAAGGAGCACGGATGGCCACCAAAGCCCACATCGCCAAGTCGAGCCGGACGCCCAAGTACGCGGTGCGCACGGTGCGTCGATGCAGCCGCTGCGGCCGCGCCCGGGGTTACCTGCGCGACTTCGGCCTGTGCCGCATCTGTGTTCGCGAGATGGCCCACAAGGGCTACCTGCCCGGCGTCATCAAGGCGTCCTGGTAACGAGGGATAACCGAGACATCGCTTTCATGGGCCGAAGGTCGGGTCGCTTGACCCGAAACCACGCCCGGAACGGAACCGCATGCAGACTGATCCGATCGCCGACATGCTGACGCGCATCCGCAACGCCGCGGCCATCGCCAACGCGACCGTCGACGTGCCCGCCAGCAACTTCAAGCAGGCACTGGCCGAGGTCCTGGTGCGCGAGGGCTACCTGAAGTCCGTCGAACGCGCCACCAGCGAGGCCGGCCACCCCGTGCTGCGCATCGGGCTGAAGTACGGCCCCAAGCGCGCCTCGATCATCCACGAGATCAAGCGCGTCTCCAAGCCCGGCCGACGCGCCTACGCGAAGGCCAAGCAGGTGCCCGTCGTGCGTGGCGGACTCGGCATCGCCGTGATCTCCACCCCGCAGGGCCTGCTGGTCGACCGCGATGCCCGCCGCAAGAACGTCGGCGGCGAGGTCGTCTGCGAGGTGTGGTGATGAGCCGCATCGGCCGCTCGCCCATCCCCCTGCCCGCACGCGTCGAGCTCGACGTCCGTCAGGGTCACGTCACCGTCAAGGGCCCGAAGGGCATGCTCGAGGTCGAGATCAGCCCGCGCCTCACCGTCGCCGTCGAGAACGGCGAGGTGCTCGTGCAGCGTCCCAGCGACGCCCGCAGCGACCGCGCCCAGCACGGCCTGGCCCGCTCGCTGATCGCCAACGCCGTCACCGGTGTCCACGAGGGCTTCTCGAAGAACCTCGAGATCCAGGGGGTCGGCTACCGCTGCGCCATGAAGGGCAGCGCCCTGGAGCTCTCCCTCGGCTTCTCGCACCCGGTCGTGGTCGAGCCGCCGGAGGGCATCACGATCGTCGCGCCCGAGCCGACCAAGATCACCGTCTCGGGGATCGACAAGCAACTGGTCGGCCAGGTGGCCGCCAACATCCGCGCGTTGCGCTCGCCCGACAGCTACCACGGCAAGGGCGTCCGCTACCAAGGCGAGTACGTCAAGCTCAAGCCCGGCAAGGCCGCGGCGCGTTGAGGGGTTAGGACGCGATGAAGACGCTCACCGCCAGAGACCGCCGCACCTACCGCACCCGTCGCCGGATCGTCCGGCCGGTCGCGACCGACCGCTTGCGCCTGACGGTCTTCCGCAGCGCGCGGCACATCTACGCCCAGGTCATCGACGACGCTCGCGGCGTCACCGTGGCCGAGGCCAACAGCAAGTCGCTCGCCCCGAGCGGCGACAAGACCGCCCAAGCCAAGGCCGTCGGCGCCGCGCTGGCCGAGCGCGCGCTGGCCGCCGGCGTCCGCCGCGTCGTGTTCGACCGTGGCCCGTTCCGTTACCACGGCCGCGTGAAGGCGCTCGCCGAGGGTGCCCGCGAGGGAGGCCTGGAGTTCTGATGGCAGACACCGACTTCGAAGACAAGGTCATCTTCATCCGCCGCACCGCCAAGACCTACAAGGGCGGTCGCCGGTTCCGCTTCGGCGCGATGGTCGTCATCGGCGACCGCAACGGCCGCGTCGGCCTCGGGCTCGGCAAGGCGAAGGAGGTGCCGGTCGCCGTCCAGAAGGGCCAGTACGTCGCGCGCCGCAACCTCATCGACGTGCCGATCGAGGAGCCGGGCACGATCCCACACGAGGTGCGGGGCCAGCACGGCACCAGCTCGGTCATGCTCAAGCCCGCGGGCGCTGGCACCGGCGTCATCGCCGGCTCCGTGCCGCGCGCCATCGTCGAGCTCGCCGGCTACCGCAACCTGCTCACCAAGGAGCTGGGCTCCCGCAACCAGACCAACGTCGCCTACGCCGTCATCGACGGCCTCAAGCAGCTCAAGACCTTCGAGGAGTCCAAGCGCGAGCGGGAGCTGGCCGAATGAGGATCACCCTCAAGCGCTCGCTCATCGGCGTCGACAAGGTCCAGCGCGCGACGGTGTTCGCACTCGGCCTGCGCAAGATCGGCGACACCCGTGAGGTGGCCGACAGCCCCGACGTGCGCGGCATGGTGCGCAAGGTCGGGTACCTCCTCCAGATCGAAGGGCAGGGACCAGCGTGAAACTCAACGAGCTCAAGCCTGCCGCCGGCAGCAAGAAGACGCGTCGTCGCGTCGGCCGCGGCCTGGGCAGCGGACGCGGCAAGACCGCCGGCCGCGGCCAGAAGGGGCAGTCCAGCCGCTCCGGCTTCAGCCAGGGCGCCGGTTGGGAAGGCGGTCGCTCGCGCCTGATCATGCGGCTGCCCAAGCGCGGCTTCACCCGTCTCCAGGTGCCGGTCCAGATCGTCAACGTCGGCGACCTCAACGGTTTCGAAGAGGGCACCCCGATCGACGTCGAGACGCTGGTGGCCGTGGGTCTGGTGCGCCACCTGACGCGCCCGGTCAAGCTGCTCGCCGGCGGCGCCCTCGAGGTGCGTGGCTTGCAGATCGAGGTCGACGCCTGCAGCGCCGCCGCCGCCCGCGCCGTCGCCGATCTCGGCGGCAGCGTGACGGTGCCGACCGAGGCGGAAGTCGCCGAAACCGAGGGAGCCGACGCCAGCGAGGCTGCGTCTTCCGAGGCCGCGTCCTCCGAAGAGGACGCGTCCTCTGACGGGGACGACGCCCCAGGGACCACGGAGAACGCCTGATGCTCGCAGCGTTTCGGAATGCCATGGTCATTCCGGACTTGCGGGCGAAGCTGCTCGTGACGATCGGCCTGCTGTCGATCTACCGGCTCATGGTATTCATCCCCACGCCGGGCATCGACATCGACCGCCTGCGCGCCGGGGCGTTCGGCCAGGGCGACGTCTTCACGCTGCTGAACTTCATCTCCGGAGGCAACTTCGAGACCTTCTCGATCGCCGCGCTGGGCGTCATCCCCTACATCACGGCGAGCATCATCATCCAGCTCCTCACCAGCACCTACCCGCCGCTCGAGAAGCTGGCGAAGGAGGGCGAGGAGGGCCGCAAGAAGATCACCCAGTTCACGCGCTACGGCGCGATCGCGCTGGCCGCCGTGCAGTCGGTCTTCCTGGCCATCGCGCTGCTCGGACCGTCGGGCGTGCTGAAGGTGGGCTGGGCCAACGGCCCCTTCTTCTGGTTCATCGTGCTCGTCACCCAGGTCGCCGGCGTGTCGCTGGTCATCTGGCTGGGCGAGAAGATCACCGAGCACGGGATCGGCAACGGCATCTCGCTGGTCATCTACGCCGGCATCGTCGCCGCCTTCCCGGCCGCGCTCGGGCAGCAGTTCTCCCTCATCGGCCGGGGCGAGGCCAACGTCTTCGGCCTCATCATCTTCTTCGCGCTCCTGATCGTGGCGATCTCCGGCATGGTGCTGGTGCAGCAGGCCGAACGCCGCATCCCTGTGCAGTACGCGCGCAAGGTCGTCGGGCGCAAGGTGATGGGCGGCCAATCGACCTACATCCCGCTGCGCCTCAACGCCGCCGGCGTCATCCCGATCATCTTCGCGGTCTCGATCATGATCCTGCCGCAGACGCTCATCGGCTCGTTCCCCGACGTGCTGTGGCTGCAGGCGATCGGCGCCTGGTTCAACCCCGCCCAGTGGCAGGGGCTGCTGGTGTCGACGATGCTGATCGTCGCCTTCACCTACTTCTACACCCAGATCAGCTTCGACCCGCGGCGCATCTCCGAGAACCTGCGCGAGTACGGCGGCTTCGTCCCGGGCGTCCGCCCCGGCCAGCCGACCACCGAACACCTGGCCCGCATCACCGGCCGCATCACGCTCTGGGGCGCCCTCTTCCTCGGCGCGGTCAACGCGATGCCGCAGACCCTCGCCTGGATCACCGGCGCCGGCCAGCTCAGCTTCGTCTTCTCCGGCATCGGCCTGCTCATCATGGTCGGCGTGGCGCTCGACACCCTGCGCCAGCTCGAGTCGCAGCTGATGATGCGCCACTACGAGGGCTTCGTCTCCAAGGGCCGCATCCGCGGCCGCGGACGGAGGTTCTGATGGCCACCAGCGGCAACGAAGTCGTGCTCCTCATGGGCCCCCCCGGGGCCGGCAAGGGCACCCAGGCCGTCCGCGTGGCGGCCGCCCGCGACCTGACCAAGCTCTCGACCGGCGACATGCTGCGCGCCCACGTCGGCGCCGGCACCGAGCTCGGCCGCCGCGCGAAGGCGATCATGGACGCCGGCGACCTCGTTCCCGACGACGTCATCATCGGCATGGTGCGCTCCGAGCTCGAGGCGGCCGACGCCATCCGCTTCCTGCTCGACGGCTTCCCGCGGACCTCGGCCCAGGCGGCGTCGCTCGACGCGCTGCTGGCCGAACTCGGCACCTCCGTGACCGCCGCGGTCGCCATCGAGGCGGACGACGACGAGCTGGTGCGGCGCATGCTCAACCGCGCCCAGGAGGAGGGTCGCTCCGACGACAACGAGGAGACGATCCGCAACCGCATGGCCGTCTACCACCGGCAGACCAAGCCGCTGCTCGACTACTACCGCGGCCAGGGCAAGCTGCGCCTCGTCGACGGCATGGGCAGCGTGGACGCGGTCACCGAGCGCATCCTGCAGGCGCTGCCATGACGCGGGGTCCAGGGTGATCCACCTCAAGCGTCGCGCCGAGCTCGAGGTCATGGCCGAGGCCGCGCGGGTCAACCGCGAGGCGCTCGACGCCGTGGCCGCGGCCGTGGCCCCAGGGGTCACGACCGCCGAGTTGAACAGGGTAGCCGAGGATGCTATCCTCTCGCGCGGCGGCCGCCCGGCCTTCAAGGGCTACCAGGGCGCCTCCGCCACGCCGTTCCCGGGCACGCTCTGCACGTCGGTCAACGAAGTGGTCGTCCACGGCATCCCGGACGACCGACCGCTCTGCGACGGCGACATCGTGTCCATCGACATCGGAACCTTCTACCGGGGCTTCGCCGCCGACCAGGCGCGCACCTTCGCCATCGGCGACGTCCCCGAGGAGGCGCGTCGCCTCATCGCCGCCACCGAGCGCTCGCTCGCGGCCGGCATCGCGGCGGCGCAAGCAGGCAACCGTCTGGGCGACGTTTCCGCGGCCATCCAGGGCGTCGTCGAGGCGGAGGGTTTCTGGGTCGTGCGCGAGTTCGTCGGGCACGGCATCGGTCGGGCATTCCACGAGGACCCCGAGGTCCCCAACCTCGGCCGCGCCGGCACCGGCCCCGTCCTACGCCCCGGCCTCGTCCTCGCCATCGAGCCGATGGTGACCACCCGCTCCACCCGGGTGATCGTGCTGGACGACGGCTGGACGGCTCCCACCGCGGACGGATCGCTCGCCGCGCACGTCGAGCACACCGTGGCCATCACCGATGACGGCCCCTGGGTGCTCACCGAGAACCATCGGGTCCCGGCGTCGGCCGCGGCCCCCAGGAGGTAGGCATGGCGCGAAGAAGGTTCACCGGCCCACCCAAGCCGCGCCGCGACGAGGAGACCACCCAGGACACCATCCGCACGGAGGGTGTCGTCCTCGAGGCGCGACCCAACACGACCTTCTTGGTCCAGTTGGACGCCGGGCCGGAGATCCTCGCCCACGTGGGCGGCAAGATGCGCCGGCACTACATCCGCATCCTCCCGGGCGACCGGGTCGTCATCGAGATCAGCACGTACGACCCCGAGAAGGGTCGCATCGTCTACCGCAAGTAGGAGACCGACCATGAAGGTCCGCGCGTCCGTCAAACCCATGTGCGACAAGTGCAAGGTGATCCGTCGCCACGGGCGGGTCTACGTGATCTGCTCGGTCAACCCCAAGCACAAGCAGAGGCAGGGATAACGCATGGCCCGAATCTCCGGCATCGACCTCCCGCGCGAGAAGCGCATCGAACACGCCCTGCCGTACATCTACGGGGTGGGCATCTCGCGCTCGCGCCAGATCCTCACCGAGGCCGGCGTCGACCCCGACGTCCGCGTCAAGGACCTCGCCGAGACCGAGGTCGCCAAGATCCGCGAGGTCATCGACCGCAGCTTCAAGGTCGAGGGCGACCTGCGCCGCGAGGTGCAGCTCAACATCAAGCGCCTCATGGACATCGGCTGCTACCGCGGCCTGCGCCACCGCCGCGGCCTGCCCGTGCGCGGCCAGTCCACCAAGACCAACGCACGCACCCGCAAGGGTCCGCGCCGCACCGTCGCCGGCAAGAAGCGGGCGCCGAAGAAGTAAGGGGACGCTGACCCATGGCCAAGAGCACCAAGACCGCCAAGACCACCAAGAAGCGCGTCAAGCGCAGCATCGCGGAGGGCAAGGCCTTCATCCACGCGAGCTACAACAACACCATCGTCACGATCACGGACACCGACGGGAACACCGTCGCCTGGTCCTCGTCGGGCTCGATCGGCTACAAGGGCTCCAAGAAGGGGACCCCGTATGCCGCGCAGCTCGCCGCCGCCGACGCCACCCGCAAGGCGCAGAACATGGGCCTGAGCCAGCTCGACATCGTCATCCGCGGCACCGGTTCGGGCCGCGAGCAGGCGATCCGGTCGATCCAGGGCACCGGCGTGAACGTGCGCAGCATCGTCGACGACACCCCCACCCCGCACAACGGGTGCCGCCCGCGCAAGCGCAAGCTGCGCTGATCGGACGGAAGGAGACAGCATGGGTCGATACCGAGGTCCGATCGTCAAGATCAGCCGGCGCGAAGGCGTGAACCTGGTCGAGTCGCCGAAGGTCCAGAAGTACATGGAACGGCACCCCTACCCGCCCGGCCAGCACGGCCAGCGGCGGCGCCGCAAGCCGTCGGACTACGCCGTCCGACTGCGCGAGAAGCAGAAGCTCCGCTTCTACTACAACATGAGCGAGAAGCAGTTCGCGAACCTGTTCGAGGAGGCGTCCAAGAAGACCGGCGCCACCGGGGCCGTGTTCCTGCAGCTGCTCGAGTCGCGGCTCGACAACGTCGTGTACCGCATGGGCATCGCCAGCACCCGCCGCCAGGCGCGCCAGTTCGTGGCCCACGGCCACATCATGGTCAACGGGCACCGGGTCGACGTGCCGTCGTACCGGGTCGACCCCGGCGACACCATCGAGGTCCACGCCCGCGCCCGCAAGATCGACTTCATCCGTGAGAACCTCGAGGCGCGGCGCCGCGGCAAGCAGCTCCCGTGGCTCGAGTTCGACGCGGAGACGATGAAGGGGACGTTCAAGCATCGGCCCTCGCGCGAGGACATCGTGGTGCCGGTCAACGAACTCCAGGTCATCGAGTACTACTCGCGCTGAGGGGGACGGAGATCACGGTGCAGATCATCCCGGAGTTCAAGGCCAAGACCACGGACGACTACGGCGAGTTCGTCGTCGAACCGCTGGCGCGCGGCTATGGCGTCACCCTCGGCAACCCGCTGCGGCGCATCCTCCTCTCGTCGGTGCCCGGCACGGCCGTCACCAGCGTGTACATCGAGGACGTGCTGCACGAGTTCTCGACCATCGAAGGCGTCACCGAGGACGTCATGCAGATCATCCTCCACCTCAAGGAGCTGGTGGTGAAGCTGTACGACGACGACCCGGTCACCCTGACGCTGCGCAAGGAGACCCCCGGCGCCGTGACCGCCGCCGACTTCGACGTGCCGGTCGGCGCGGAGGTCGTCAACCCCGAGCTGCACATCGCCACGCTCGGCAAGGGCGGCGAGCTGGTCATGGAGGTGCGCGTCGAGCCCGGCGTCGGTTACGTCCCCGCCGACATCCACGGCACCAAGGACCGCATCAACTCGATCCCCGTCGACGCCCTCTTCACCCCCGTGCGCCGCGTCGCCTACCGGGTCGAGGACACCCGCGTCGGCCAGAAGACCGACCTCGACCGCCTGGTGCTGCGCGTGTGGACCGACGGCAGCGTCGACCCGCGCACGGCGCTCGACCACGCCGTCGAGACGCTGCGCACCCAGCTCAACGTCTTCAACGGCGAGATGGCGGAGCTCGAGCCCGACCAGGTGCCGGTCATGACCATCCCCACGAAGGCCCCCGAGGCCGTGGCCGCCGCCCCCGAGCCGGTGCGCATGAGCCTCGAGAGCCTGCAGCTCTCCTCGCGCGTGCTGCACTCGCTGCAGGAAGAGGGGATCGACTCCGTCGACGCCCTCCTCGCGCTCAGCGAACGCGACCTCAAGAAGGTCGGCGGCGTCGGCGAGAAGAGCCTCGAGGAGATCAAGGAGCGCCTCGCGGCCAGCGGCCTGAGGCTCAAGGAGTAACCGATGCGCCACCTGTCCGCCGGCCGCAAGCTCAACATGAACAGCAGCCACCGCGTCGCGCTCGCGCGCTCGCAGGCGACCGCGCTGTTCCGCCACGGCCGCATCAAGACCACCCTCACGAAGGCCAAGAACCTGCAGCCCTTCGTCGAGAAGCTCATCACCACCGCCCGCGGCGGCGACCTTCACGCCCGCCGCCTCATCTCCCGCGACATCCACGACGTCGAGGTGCAGCGCAAGCTCATGAACGAGATCGCGCCGCGCTTCGCGGAGCGGCCCGGCGGGTACACGCGGATCTACCGCCTCGGTTCGCGGCGCGGGGACGCGACGCAGGAGGCGTACATCGAGCTCGTCGCGGACGAGTAAGTCTTCGTCGTAGAACGCGGGGTCCGGCCCCGCGTCCGAGGCCTGGAGGCGGTGAGACTGCCAACGGCCTCCGACGCGGGGCCGGACCCCGCTCCGTGACGGGCGGTGGCTCGTCGGGTCAGTAGGGTCGCTGGAAGAGCAGCCTCGCGAACGAGGCGCCGGCGCCGTGCCAGGGGACGGCCAGCAGCTCCGCCACGGTGGCGCCCACGTCGGCGAAGGTCTCGCGCGTGGGGATCGGCCGCGGGACCACGCCCGGGCCGGCCACCAGCAGGAGGCCGTGCTCCCGGGTGTGGTCCGTGCCGTGCCAGGTGGGGTCGTTGCCGTGGTCGCTCACGAGCATGAGCAGGTCCTCGGGGCCGAGCGCGGCGAGCAGCTCCGGTAGGCGCGCGTCGAAGTCCGCCAGCGCGCGCGCGTAGCCCGGCGCGTCGCGGCGGTGCCCGTAGATCGCGTCGAAGCCGACGAGGTTCGCGAACGCCAACCCGTCGACGCCCGTGCGCAGGGCCTCGAGCGTGCGGTCGACGCCGTCCATGTCGTCGCGGGTCGGCACCGCACGGGTGATGCCGCGGCGCGCGTAGATGTCGGGGATCTTGCCGATCCCCACCACCTCGCGCCCGGCGTCCTCGAGCGCGTCGAGCACCGTGGGGACGGGCGGCTCGATCGCGTAGTCGTGGCGGTGCTCGTGCAGCCGCCGCCATGCGCCCGGGACGCCGTCGAACGGCCGCGCGATGACCCTGGCGACGAGGTGGTCGCCCGTGAGGATCTCGCGCGCCGCCTCGCACCAGGCGTAGAGCGTCTCCAGCGGCACGACGTCCGTGTGGGTGGCCACCTGGAACACGCTGTCGGCGCTGGTGTAGACGATCGGCGCGCCGGTCGCCAGGTGTTCCTCGCCGAGGTCGTCGAGGACGACGGTGCCCGACGCCGGCCGGTTGCCCAGGTGGGCGCGGCCGGTGACGGCGTCGAAGGCGGCCATCACCTCGTCGGGGAAGCGCTCGTAGGTGCGGAACGGACGCTCCAGCTCCACGCCGACGAACTCCCAGTGGCCCGTGGTCGTGTCCTTCGCCTTGGAGCGCTCGCGCATGCGGCCGAAGGCGCCCTCCGGCGCGTCGTGGGTCGGCAGGCTCGTCACCCCGGGCACCATCCCGAGGCCGAGGCGCGTCAGGTTCGGCAGGTCGACGTCGGCGGCCGCCAGGGCGTGGTCGAGCGTGTGGGCACCCGCGTCGCCCAGGGGCGCCTCCGGCGTCACGCCGAACTCGGCGGCGTCCGGCAGGGCGCCGAGCCCCACGGAATCGAGGACCACGAGCGCGACGGTGCGGCGGCGCTGCATGCGGCGAGCGTACCAGGTGGTGTGCGGGGCGGTTCGTCTTCGTGCGGCCTGGTCCAGGGGTCGGTCGTCGGCTCGCGGGCCAGTCGCCCCGGCGTCGCGTGGGATGATGACGCCGTGCCCGAGCACGACCCCCACGCAAGGATGCCGGTCCCGGCCGACGGCCGCGAGCTCGTCGACGTCGTCGGCGGGCGGCTGCGCGAGTTGGCGCCCGAGGCGCGGCGATGCGCGATCGGTGTCTCCGGCGGCGGCGACTCGGTCGCGTTGGCGTGGATGCTCGCGGAGCGCGGCGTCGACCTCGTCCTGCTCCACGTGGACCACGCGCTGCGCCCCGAGGCCGAGGACGACGCCGACTTCGTGCGCGACCTCGCCGCGGCCGTCGACGCGCCGTTCCGTGCGGCGCGGGTGGAGGTGCGGGCCGCGGCGGACCGCCGCGGCTGGAACCTGGAGGAGGCCGCCCGCCGGCTGCGGCGGTCGTCGCTGCACCGGATGGCGCGCGCGGCCGGCGCCGACGTCCTGCTGCTCGCCCACACGGTCGACGATCAGGCGGAGACGGTCGTGCTCCAGGCGCTGCGCGGCTCCGCCTACCTGCGTGGCATGGCCGCGCGTCGCGGCCGCCTGGTGCGCCCGCTCCTGACGATCGGCCGCGGCGAGCTGCGCGCGTGGCTCGATCGCCACGGTCGACCGTGGCGCGACGACCCGACGAACGCCGATCTGGAGCGCGCCCGGGCCTGGGTGCGGCATGCCGTCCTGCCGCGGCTCGAGTCGTACGCCCCGGGGGTCACGCATCGGCTGGCGCGACTGGCGGCGGTGCAGCGCGATGCGGCGGATTTCGTGCGCGAGGAGGCGCGGCGGCGCGTGCGCGGTGCGGCCGCTCTGCTGGGGCCGCAGCGGTCGTTCGGCGAGGACGAGGGCGCCTCCACGGGCGGCCCGGGACCGGTCGCCACCTCCGGCGGGGCGGCATGGGTCGCCGCGGCTGCCGCGGACGGCGTCGATGCCCGGGCGCTCGCCCGGCAACCGGTCGCGGTGCAACGCGAGGTGCTGGCGGCGCTGCTGGCCGTCGGGGGCGTGGAGGTCGACCTCCACCGCATCGAGACCGCGCGCGCCCACCTCAACGACGGCGACCCGTGGCGCGCCTCCGTGGGCGCTGGGGCCTGGTGGCGGATCGCCTACGGCCGGGTCGCGGTGGTGCGGTCGTCGCCACGCCCCGCCGAGCGGCGCATCGCGCGCCCCGAGGAGCTGCCCGATGGCGTCGGTCCCGAGGCGCTGGCGCGCGGCCCCCTCGAGCTGCGTGCGCGCAGGCCCGGGGACGTCGTGCGCCTGCCCGGCGGCCACCGCTCGCTCGCCGACGTGCTCATCGACGCCCGCGTCCCGCGCGAGGCGCGCGATGGTCTGCGGCTGCTCGCCCGCGGCGACGAGGTCGTGTGGGTCGAGGGGCTCGTGCGGCCCGCCGGCGGCGGTGCCGTGCTGGTCGAGGACGACGACGAGCGCGCGATGCGCGAGGCGCTGAGCCTGGCGCGCGCCGCCGGCGAGGCCGGCGAGCTCCCCGTCGGAGCGCTGGTGCTGCGCGACGGGGAGGTGCTGGGCCGCGGCGCCAACCGCACCCGCGCGGACCACGACCCGACCGCCCACGCCGAGGTGCTCGCGCTGCGGGCCGCCGCGGCGGCCACCGGCGACTGGCGCCTGACCGATGCGACGCTGGTCGTGACGCTCGAGCCCTGCCCGATGTGCTTCGGCGCGGCCCTCACCGCGCACGTCGCACGCGTGGTCTACGGCGCGCCCAACCTGCGCGAGGGCGCGCTCGGTGGCGTCGCCGACCTCGGCGGCGAACGCTGGAAGCGCCGCATCGAGGTGCGCGGCGGCGTGCGCGCGCGCGAGTCGGCGGCGCTACTGGCGTCGTTCTTCGCGGAGCGGCGGGGGTAGGGAAGGCCGGCCCGCGGCCGGCATCCGCACGCGGGCCGTGAGCACCGTGTCCGACGGCGCCCGGAGCGTCCACCGCCGCCCCCGCCGCGACGGGGGCCCATGTACGATGGGCGCGATGAAGATCCGCAACTTCTCGATCATCGCCCACGTCGACCACGGCAAGTCGACCCTCGCCGACCGCATCCTGGACCTCACCCAGAGCGTGTCGGAACGCGAGAAGCGGGATCAGATGCTCGACACGCTGGAACTCGAGCGCGAGCGTGGCATCACGATCAAGGCCACGCCCATGCGCCTGTACTACCAGGCCGACGACGGCGAGACCTACCTCTTCAACCTCATCGACACCCCCGGCCACGTCGACTTCAACTACGAGGTCTCGCGCGCCCTGCGCGCCTGCGAGGGCGTGCTGCTGGTGATCGACGCCGCCCAGGGCGTCGAGGCGCAGACGATCCAGAACGCCTACCTCGCCGTCGACAACGGCCTCGAGGTGCTGCCGGTCATCAACAAGATCGACCTGCCGTCGGCCGACGTGGCCGGCGCCATCGAGGAGCTCGAGGAGGTCATCGGCATCCCCGGCGACCACGCGGTCCCCACCTCGGCCAAGACCGGCGAGAACACCCGCGCCGTGCTCGAGGGCATCGTCGCGCACCTGCCGCCGCCCCAGGGCGACCCCGACGCCGGCCTGCGGGCCCTGATCTTCGACGCCGTCTACGACTCCTACCAGGGCGTCATCGCGTTCATCCGCGTCTTCGACGGCCGCATCGCCCACGGGGACCGCGTGAAGATCGCCTCCACCGGCAAGACGATCGAGGTCGACAAGGTCGGCTTCTTCCGACCCGAGCCCACCGTCTGCGAGTCGCTCGGGGTGGGCGAGGTCGGCTGGTTCACCGCCGGCATCAAGGACATCGCGGACACCCAGATCGGCGACACCGTCACCTCCGCCGACCGGCCCGCCGGTGCGCCGATCCCCGGCTTCAAGCCGGCCATGCCGGTCGTGTTCTCCGGCCTCTACCCGACCGACAACGAGGAGTACCCCAAGCTGCGCGAGGCGCTCGAGAAGCTGCGGCTCAACGACGCCGCCTTCAGCTTCGAGCCCGAGACCAGCGAGGCGCTCGGCTTCGGCTTCCGCTGTGGCTTCCTCGGGCTGCTGCACGCCGACATCGTGCAGGCGCGGCTCGAGCGCGAGTTCGACCAGGCGCTCATCGCCACCGCGCCCGGCGTCGTCTACCACGTGCGTACGACGGACGGCACGTTCATCGAGGTCCAGAACCCGAGCCAGTTGCCCAGCCCCGACCGCACCCTTGAGATCGCCGAGCCCTGGGTGCGGCTCAGCGTCTTCGTGCCCGAGACCTACGTCGGCAACGTCATGGGGCTCGTGCAGGAGAAGCGTGGGGCCTTCCAGGACATGGTCTACCACGGCCGCCGCGTCGAGCTGCACTACGAGGTCCCCTTCGGCGAGATCCTCTACGACTTCCACGACCGCCTCAAGTCGCTTACGCGCGGGTACGCCAGCATGGACTACCAGCCGCTCGCCTACCGGCCCGGCGACCTGGTCAAGGTCGACGTCCTCGTCAACGAGGAGAAGGTCGACGCGCTGTCGATCATCGCGCACCGCGACAAGGCCTACGAGATCGGCCGCCGCATCGTCGACCGCATGGCCGAGGTCATCCCCCGCCAGATGTTCACCATCCCCGTGCAGGCCGCCATCGGCGGCAAGATCCTCGCGCGCTCCACTGTGAAGGCCTTCCGCAAGGACGTCCTCAGCAAGTGCTACGGTGGCGACATCACCCGCAAGAAGAAGCTGCTCGAGAAGCAGAAGAAGGGCAAGGCGCGGATGAAGCAGTTGGGGACGGTGGAGGTGCCGCAAGAGGCGTTCTTGGCGGTGCTGAGTACGGGGGAGGGCTGAGTTCTGTCGCTTCGCTGGCGTTTGACCGTGGCCGTCGGCACGGCACTGAGCGTGGCGATCCTGGCCCCGGCGCTGGTATGGATATCGTTCCTCGCGCCCACCGCATGGTCCTCGGCTGGCTTCGTGGTCGGCTTCGTCGCG
>CAZJUA010000048.1:0-36802 GCA_964549045.1 uncultured bacterium
GGCTGGCGAGGTTGACGACGCTGCCCATCACCGTGTACTCGCGGATGCGCCCGGAGCCGACGGCGCCCGCGATGACCACGCCGGTCGTGACGCCGGCGCGGCCGCGCAGGTCGACGCCGCGGTCGCGGCCGACGCGCTCGATCGCCTGCAGGCCCGCCTCCGCGGCGACGATCGCCCGGTAGGGGTCGTCCGGGTGCGAGTGGGGCGCGCCGAACACGGCGATGAGGCCGTCGCCGCGGAACGCGTCGACGTAGCCGTCGTAGTCCTCGACGACGGCCGCCACGCTGGTGAGCACGTGGTCCGCGAGGTCGCGCAGGTCCTCGGGGTCGAGGTCGTGGGTCAGCGTGCTGAAGCCCATGAGGTCGACGAACACGACGCTGACGCGCCGCCGCTCGCGCTCGACGGGACCCGACAGCGACGCGCCGCACATGCCGCAGAAGCGCATGCCGATCGGGTTGGCCGTTCCGCAAGCAGAGCACTGCACGCCTCGAGCATAAGGGACGAATGTCACGGGGTCCTGACGCCGATGTGACGCTCGTCACAGCGGCGCGGGTGCCGGTCGTCGTTGCCCCGGCGTTCAGAGCCCGAGCACCGGTCCCGGGTCGACGAAGACGGCGTTGCCGGCCGCGTCGGTGCGGCGCACGTAGAAGCGCAGCACGTCGGGCGGGATGAGGGTGCCACCCCCCAGGTAACCGAGCACGGTGCCGGCGTCGACCGCGTCGCCGGTGACGACGACCGGCGGCCGCAGGTTGGTGTACACGGTCGTCGTCGTGGCGTCGTGGCGGACGGCGACGAGGTAGCCGTCGTTGGCGCCGATCGGTGCGACGGTGAAGACGACGCCGGCGCGCACCGAGCGCACGGCGGCGCCCTCGGCGTCGGCGCGCAGGCTGACGAAGCTGCTGTTGCCGTCGCCGAAGCGGCTGAGCACGACGCTGGTGTCGAGCGGCGACACGTAGCCGGCGGCGGGGCTCGGCGCGGGCGCGGTCAGGTTGTCGATGCGCGCGCGGGTGGCGTCCGCCTGCGCCTCGAGCTCGGCCTGGCGCTCGCGGTCGTCGACGAACGTCTGAGCCTGCTGCCGCAGCCGGCGCTCCTCGGCCTCGAGTCGGGCGATCTCCTGTGCCAGCGCCCGGTCGAGCGCGTCGAGCTGGGATGCGAGCGCCTCCTGGGCCTCGAGCAGCGAGCGTTGCTGGGCCCGCTGGCCGGCCTCGGTGGCGCGCAGCTCGGCGATCAGGCTCTCGAGCCGGACGCGCGCGTCGTCGAGCTCGAGCGCGTTGGCGGCCAACGCCTCGCGGCGCGCCTCGAGCTCGGCGATCTGCCCGGCCAGCTGCACGCGGGCCGCGTCGAGCTCGCCGATGAGCGCGTCGAGCTCGGTGACGATGGCGACGTCCTGGGCGGCCATGAGGCCGACGAAGCGGCTCCGCACGGCCAGGTCGTGGAAGCTCTCGGTGCGCGCGAGGTTCGTGCCGTAGCCCGCGGCGCGCTGCCGGTGGAGGTTGAGCAGCAGGCCCTGCACCCGTACCTTCACGGCCTCGAGGTCGGCCTCGAGCGCCGCCACCCGCGCCTCGGTGTCGGCGACCTCGCCGCGCAGCGTGGTGATGCCCGCCTGCAGGTCGTCGCGTTGCAGTTCGAGCTCGCGCAGTTGGCCGCTGACGCGGTCGCGCTCGTCGATGCGGGCGCGCAGCGTCGCCTCGGTGGCGCCGAGCTCGCGGGTGATGGCGTCGATCTCGGCGCGGCGCGCCTCGAGGGTGCGCTGGCCGGTGGCGATCTCCGCCTCGAGCCGCTGCTGCTCGCTGCGGTCGACCTGGGCGGCGACCGGAGCCGCCGTCGACAGGATGGCGAGGACCGCGAGGATGGCGACGACGAGGGCGGGACGGCGCGCCATGGCCTCAGTTCCGTTCGCGCAGGTGCTGGGAGACCGAGATCGCGCTGCCGACCAGGCCGACGAGGACGGCCAGCAGCCCGAGCAGGCCGGCCACCTGCCCGAGCAGGGCGGGGTCGCGCACGAAGGGGACGAACGGTAGCTGCGGCGTCAGCCGCGCGATGACCAGCTGGTAGCCGGGGATGACCAGCCCGAGCGTGACGGTGGCGCTGATCAGCCCCAGCAGGAAGCCCTCGATGAGGAAGGGGGCGCGGATGAAGCCGCGCGTGGCCCCGACGAGCCGCTGCACCTCGATCTCGTCCTCGCGGGCCGTGATCGCCGCGCGGATGGAGTTGACGATCGCGAACAGCGCCGAACTGAGCAGCACGACGATGAGGATGACGCCCACGACGCGCAACGCCTCGGAGACCGCGAGGAAGGTGTTGACGGCGTCCGAGCCGTCCTCGACGCCGTCGACGCCGGGCAGCTGCTCCAGCCGCACGCGCACGACGCTGGTCTGGGCCGGGTCGGCCAGTTGCATCCGCAGCGTGTCGGGGAGCGGGTTGTCGACCAGGCCCGCGGCGACCGAGAGGCTGGGCAGGTCGGCGACGAGCTCGGCCAACGCGCGGTCCTTGCCGATGAACTCGGCGCGCACGACCTCCGGCCAGCCGCGCACCGTGTCGAGCAGGCGCGAACGGTCGGCGCCCTCGTTCAGGTAGGCGGTGACCTCGAGCTCGCTCTGCAGCGCGGCGAGCACCTGGTTGAGGTTGAGGCTGACGAGGCTGAAGCCGGCCAGGATGGTCAGCGACAGGGTCATCGTCGTGATGGTGGCGACGCTGGCGACCCAGTTGCCGCGCACGGCCCGCAGCGCCTGCGAGAGGGCGTAACTCAAGGCGTCCCACCCCCGCGGCACCGGGCGGCCTGGGCGGCGGCTGGGCGACCGTGTTCCACGCGTTCGAGGTTACACCAGGTGCCGATGAGCAGCGACCGGCGATGCCGGCCCGTGCCCGCGCCGGCGAGCGCGGCGGCGACCGCGCCATCGGGCGCGCCGTCGGTGCCGGCGAGCGCGGCGGCCGGCACGCGCGGATGCCCACGATGCGCGCCCGGCTTGGCAGCGCGTGGCATGCTGGTGAGGTGAATGCCCTGCAAGGCAACCTGGGTCCGGGGATCCTGTCGCACCTGTTGCAGTACCTCGCCATGCAGCACGCCGTCGGCCGCCTCAGCGTGAGCAGCAACGGTCACCTGCCGGGGCACGTGTTCCTCATGGGCACGCGCATCACCCACATCGAGGTCGCCGGCCTGCAGGGGATCGCGGCGCTCGACGAGATGATGGGCTGGGAGAACGGGCGCTTCGCCTTCCAGGTAGGTCTGACCGCGCCGCTGGCCACCGTCGATCAGCCGGTGCAGGAGGTGCTGCTGTCGCTGGCGATCGAGCGCGACACCCGCGGCGAGTCCGTCAAGTCGACGGGGTTCGGGCAGAACGGCGCGTTGGACGCGACCGAGCTCATCGATCCCGGTGTGGTGCCGGGGCTGGCGTGGGCTGCCGTGAGCGTCGGCGGCCCGATCGGCGAGATCTTCGTCGAAGAGGCCTGCGATGCCATCGGCCACCACCCGCGGCTGATCCCGGAGGACCAGGTGGGGGCGCTCGTTCAGGAGATCGCGCGCCGCTTCCGCTCGCGCATGGTGCGTGAGGACTTCTTGACGCGCGCGGAGGCCGTCCTGGCCCATCATGGGTACGGACGGGTGGAGGAGTGACAGCATGAACGAGGGCAACCGCTTCGTGGTCGAGATCGTCGGGCAACTCCAGGAGACCCGTGAGGTCACGGTGTCGCGCGTCTGCGACGCCCTGGGGCTCGACGAGGCGCGCGCCGCGGCGCTGGTCGCCCGCATGCCCGGCATCATCACCCGGCCCGCCGGCGAGGACCGCGCGATGAAGATCGCGATGCGCCTGCAGGAGGCCGGGCTGACGGCCCTGCACCGACCGCTGGCGGAGGGCGAGGACCCGTTCCGCGCACGGGAGCGTCCGGCTGAGGTCGTGCCGGGGCGCCCCAAGCTCGCGCCCGACGTCGCGCCGCCGCCGGCGATCGATCAGGGCCACGCGATCGATCCCCGGCCCGCCGACGGCGCGCCGGTACCCGAGGTGGCGCCCGACGAGGTGGCGCCCGACGTGGCAGCGGCCGAGGCGGCCGCGCCCCTCGAGGCCGAGGTCCCGGAGCCGGGTCCGGCCGACGCGGCGCCCTTCGAGGCCGAGGCCCCCGACGCTGAGCCGTCGCCGAGGGGCATCCCCTCGCTGGACGCCACCCACCACGACATCGAGCCCGACCCGAAGCTGACGCCGATGAGCGAGGCCGGCTTCGGCGCGGCCGACATCGTGCTGCCCACCCAGACCACCCAGACCACCCCGGAGCGGCCGCGGCCGCGGGCCACGTTCGTGGAGGCCGGGTCGACGGCGGTCCCCTCGCCGGACGACGACGACCCGGCGCAGACGATGGTCCGCGCGGCCACCGAGGTCCCCACGCCGCACCCCGACGCGTCGCCCCCCGAGGCGCTGGACGGCGAGCCGCCGGAGCGCCCGCTGACGCCCGTGTCGCCCGTGCTGGAGCTCGGGCGTGACGACGCGCGGGCTGGGGACGACGCGCCCGCTGCCGCCACCGCGACCCCGAGGCCCGACGGGAGCGGCGTCGCGCCGAAGTACCGCCAGACGCGCTCTTCCGCGGAGCCCGCCCTGACGCTCTCCGCCCCCCCAGAGGAGGTGCTGAAGCGCAGCGGGGTCCCCGAAGCCGAGCTGGGCAGCGGCCGCAGCCGCGGCCGCCTCGGCCGGCACCTGGCGGCCCAGGTCGCCCTCCCGGGCCTGCTGACTTGGTCGCTGACGGCCGTCGCGTTGTGGTGGTTCCTCGGGTCCGACCGGGCCGAGCTCTTCGTCGTGTTGGCGGCGGCCAGCGCACTGGCGGCGCTGACGGGGTCGTTGATCGCTGCCTTGGGCACGATGGGTCTGGCGCGGGACGTCGTGCGCCTGCGCGACGAGGCTCGCCGCGTGGCGATGGGCGATCTGACCGCGCCGGTCGCGAGCAACCGCGACGACGAGCTCGGCGAGATCGCCGGCTCGCTCGAGCGCATGCGACTCAGCCTGCAGGAGGGCATGGAGCGCCTGCGGCAGCGGCGTCGGTGAACCGCGCCGGTGAAGCGGCGAAGCCGCTGCTCACGGCATGAAGTGCCGACGTGCCAGCGCATGCACCTCGTCGCGAATCGCGTCGGGGTCGCCGCCCTCGAGCGTGCGGTCGATGAGGTCGGCCACCGTCGCCATGTCGTCCGTCGTGAAGCCGCGGGTCGTCAGCGCCGGGGTGCCCAGGCGGATGCCCGAGGTGATCCACGGCTTGCGCTCGTCGAACGGCACCATGCTCTTCGAGACGGTGATGTGGACGGGGTCGAGCAGGTCGACCGCCTTCTTGCCGGTGAGCCCCTTGGGCCGCAGGTCGACGAGCAGCAGGTGGTTGTCGGTGCCGCCCGAGACGATGCGCCAGCCGCGCGCCTGCAGCGCGGCGGACAACGCCCGCGCGTTGGCGATCACGGCTTCCTGGTAGCCGCGGAACGACGGCTGCAGCGCCTCCTCGAACGCGACGGCCTTGGCGGCGATGGCGTGCATGAGCGGCCCGCCCTGGCTGCCGGGGAAGACCGCGCGGTCGACCATGGCGCCGATCTCGGGGTCCGTGCCGAAGGCGATGCCCGAGCGCGGGCCGCGGAGCGTCTTGTGGGTGGTGCTGGTGACGACGTGGGCGTAGGGCACCGGGTCGGGGTGCAGGCCGGCCGCGATGAGGCCGGCGATGTGGGCGACGTCGGCCAGCAGGTAGGCGCCGATCTCGTCGGCGACGGCCCGGAAGGCGGCGAAGTCGATCGGCCGGCTGTAGGCCGAGGCGCCGGAGATGATCAGCTTGGGCCGGTGCTCGAGCGCCAGGCGCCGCACCTCGTCGATGTCGATGCGCTCGCTTTCGCGATCGACGGGGTAGGCCACCACCCGGTACTGCCGGCCCGAGAAGTTGACCGGCGAGCCGTGCGTCAGGTGCCCGCCGTGCGACAGGTCCATCCCCATGATCAGGTCGCCGGGCTCGAGCAGCGCGTGGAAGACCGCCAGGTTCGCGGAGCTCCCCGAGTGCGGCTGCACGTTCGCCCAGGCGGCGCCGAACAGCCGCTTGAGGCGCTCGATCGCCAGCGTCTCGACCTCGTCGACGACCTCGCAGCCGCCGTAGTAGCGCTTGCCGGGGTAGCCCTCGGCGTACTTGTTCGTCAGCACCGTGCCGAGCGCGGCCCGCACCGCGGCCGAGGTGAAGTTCTCGGAGGCGATCAGCTCCAGGCCGTCGCGCTGCCGTTCGCCCTCGCGTACCACGAGGTCGTGGATGGCGGGGTCGGCGGCGCGGAGGTCCTGGAGGCAGGGGTGTTCCGGTGCGGCGGGGGGGGGGCTCATGGGGGCAATCTACCGCGGCGCCCTACAGCAGGCCCGGAACCGCCCCCTCGATCGTCCGGTCCTCGAACGTGAAGCCGGCGTCCAGCAGCCGCTCCGGGATGACGCGCTGCGACGAGAGCAGCAGCGCGTCCGCCACGTTGCCGAGCACCAGGCGCAGGGCGAAGGCGGGCGCGGGGAGCCACACGGGCCGGCGCAGCGCGCGCGCCGCGGCCCGGGTGACGTCGATCTGGCGCGCCGGCTCGGGGGCGGTGAGGTTGTAGGTGCCGTTCACGGAGGGCGTCTCGATCAGCCACACCAGCGCGCGGGCGACGTCGCGGCCGCTGATCCAGGGCATCCACTGGCGGCCGGAGCCGAGCGGCCCGCCGGCGAAGAGGCGCACGGGCAGGAGCAGCTTGCGCCATGCCTCGGCCTCGCGGTCGAACACGACCCCGAAGCGGGCGGTGACGAGCCGCGTCAGGTCGGCCGCGGGGGCGGCGGCGGCCTCCCAGGCCAGGCCGGCGGGAACGAGCACGTCGCGCGCCGGGTCGCCGGGCGCCGAGGCCTCCGTCAGGAGCTCGTCGCCGCGGTCGCCGTAGAGGCCGACGCCCGACGCCTGCAGCCACACGGCGGGGGGCCTCTCGGCGCGGCGGGCGGCGGCGAGGAGGGTCGTCCCCGCGTCGACCCGGCTCCCCTTGACGCGCGAGAGGTGCGCGGCGTCGAGGCGGCCCGCGGCGATCGACGAGCCGGCGAGGTTGACGAGCGCGGCCGCGCCGTCGAGGCGCTCGGCGAGGGCGGCGAGGGCGGCGTCGTCGCCCTCGCGGGCGGCGGCCGGGTGCCACACGAAGGGCGTGACGCCGGCGGGCCAGCGGCCGTCGCCGCGGCGGGTGAGCACGGTGATGGGTGGCGCATCGGCGCGGCGCTCCCGCAACGCCTCGATGAGCCGCTGCCCGATGATGCCCCCGGCGCCCGCGATGATGACTTCGTGGTCCGCCATTCTCTTGTGATACCGCGTCGGCCCTTCCATTACCATGGCGCGCAGCACGGTCCGGCGTCGTCGCCGGACGACCTCATGAAGCCCCGCACGAGGAGGACCCCGTGGATGAACGACGCCCCGAGGAGCCGGCGCGCGCCGCCGCTCGCCCACCGGACGAGGCCGGCGGCCCGCAGCCGGACACCGAGCACCGCCCCCTGGGCGCGCTGGCGGTCGTCGGATTCCTGACCCTGACGATCATGGTGTTCTGGTTCGGCATGTACGCGCTCAACGTCGTGAGGAACTGAGCATGGACGACCGCCACCACCACGAGGTCGCCAAGTGGGAACGCCGCTGGATCGCGTTCTCCGGCCTGATGACGCTCTCGTTCGTCATCCTGATCGCGTACTCGCTCGCCACGGAGGGCGCCCACATCGCGCAGTCCGCCGCCCGCGGCAACCCGCAGACGCTGCTGCAGCAGGCGATGTTCACCGACCCCGGCGTGCGCGTCGTCGGTCCCAACCAGCTGCAGGTCTCGCTCGTCGGACAGGCGTTCGTCTGGGTCCCGGAGACCATCCGCGTGCCGCAGGGCGCCGAGGTGGAGTTCTACCTCACCGCCCGCGACGTCATCCACGGCTGGCAGGTGGAGAACACCAACCTCAACGTCGAGGTCATCCCCGGCGAGGTCTCGCGCCTGCGGACCAGCTTCGACGAGGTCGGCACCTACCGCGTCACCTGCAACGAGTACTGCGGCATCGGGCACCAGAACATGCTCGGCTGGATCGAGGTCGTGCCCGCCTCGCAGTGGGCGATCGACACCGCCGTCGGAGGCGGCGCTGCGGTCGGCGAGGTCATGGCGGATGCTTCCGGCGCCGTGGACGGCGCCGCCGTGTACGCCGCCAACTGCGCCTCGTGCCACGGCCCCGAAGGCGCCGGCATCGCGGGCGCGTTCCCGCCGCTGGCGGGCCACGCCGCCGACATCGCCGCGATCGACGGCGGCCGCGACTACCTGATCGACACCATGCTCTACGGCCTGATGGGCCCGATCGTCGTGGACGGCGTCAGCTACAACGGCGTGATGCCGGCCTGGGGCCAGCTCTCGGACGCCGACATCGCCGCGGTGCTCGACCACATCGTGGGCTTGGGCGGCCCGGCGGCCGAGCCCTTCACCGCCGACGAGGTCGCCGCGCAGCGCGGCCGCGGCCTCGCCGCCGCCGACGTGCTCGCGATCCGGCAGCAGGTGCTCCCGTGATCGCGCCCCTCGCCCCCCGCCCCGGAGGCCTCGCATGGCTGTGACCACCGTCCCCGTCTCGCGCGTCGACGCCAGCGCGTTGGCCGGCGCCAAGCGCGTCTCGTTCGCGTACATCGCCACCGCCCTGCTCGCGCTGCTGATCGGCGCGGCGCTCGGGCCCTTCCAGGCCTGGAACTACGGCGGCATCGACCTCTACGCCCTGCTCCCCTTCCTCAAGTCGTACTACCAGGGCCTCACGCTGCACGGCGTGTTGAACGCGCTGGTGTTCACCACCTTCTTCAACGCCGGCCTGATGTTCTACCTGCCGGTGCGCGAGCTCGGCGTGAAGCCGGCGATGACCTGGATGTGGGGCTCGTTCGGGGTCGCGATCGCCGGCCTCGTCATCGCCGCCATCGGCATCCTCAGCAACACCAGCAGCGTGCTCTACACCTTCTACCCGCCGCTCTACGGCCACTGGACGTTCTACGTCGGCCTCGCGCTGGTCGTCGTGTCGAGCCTCATGGTCGGTGCCGAGGTCATCCGGCTGCGGGCCGTCTGGCGCCGGCAGAACCCCGGCCGCGCCACCCCGCTCGTCACCTACATGAGCGTCGTCACCTGGATGATGTGGATGCTCGCCTCGGTGGGCATCGTGGTCTCGGTGGTCGGCTTCCTCATCCCCTGGTCCTTCGGCTGGATCGGCGGCGTCGACCCGCTGCTGGCGCGCACGCTCTTCTGGTACACGGGCCACCCGATCGTCTACTTCTGGCTGCTGCCGGCGTACATCAGCTGGTACGCGCTGCTCCCCAAGCAGGCGGGCGGCGAGCTGGTCAGCGACCCCCTGGCGCGCCTCGCGTTCCTCATGTTCCTGCTGTTCAGCGTGCCGGTCGGCTTCCACCACCAGTTCACCGACCCGGGCATCCCGGCGGGCTGGAAGATGGTGCACAGCATGCTGACGATGTTCGTCGGGGTGCCGAGCCTGCTGACCGCCTTCACGATTGCGGCCTCGCTCGAGATCGCCGGGCGCCGCAACGGCGGCAGGGGCATCCTCGGCTGGATCGCCAAGCTCCCGTGGGGCAACGCCGCCGTCAGCGCGCAGCTGCTCGCGGCGATCGCGTTCATCTTCGGCGGCGCCGGCGGCATCGTCAACGCCAGCTTCAACCTCAACATGCTGGTGCACAACACCGCCTGGATCCCCGGCCACTTCCACCTGACGGTCGGCACGGCCGTGACGCTGACCTTCATGGGCGTCACCTACTGGCTGCTGCCGCACCTGACGGGGAGGCCGCTCTACTCGGCGGCGATGGCGACCTGGGCCAACTGGACCTGGTTCGCCGGCATGATGGTCTTCGCGATCGGCATGCACTGGCAGGGCCTGCTCGCGGTGCCCCGGCGCGCGTACATCAGCAACCTGCCGGCCGCGCTCTCGGAGGCGTACGCCAACGCCAGCGTGCCGATGGCGGTCACCGCGGTGTCGGGCGTCATCCTCATGTTCGCCCTGATCTTCTACTTCACGGTCGTGTTCGGCACGATCTTCTCGAAGAGGCGGCTGGCCGCGGCCGACGTGCCCGAAATCCCCTGGGCGAGCGCCCGCAGCTACAAGAGCGAGGGCGTCCTGCGCTTCATGGACAGCCTCGCGGTCTGGATGGGCCTGGCGATCTTCCTGGTGGTCATCGCCTACCTGCCCTCGCTGATCACCATGCTCGCGAACCTGCAGCCGGTGCCCGGCTACAAGCTGTGGTGAGGGGGGCGCGCCGATGATCCTCGAACTCCTGCTGACGTCGGTCCTCACGGGCCTGCTCGGGACCGCGGTCATGGTCGCCGTGCTCAACGTCCCGGTCATCTGGGGCGGTCAGGTGTACGACACCCTCGGCGCGCTGGGGGCCATCTTCACCCGCCGCGTCGACGCGCGCTCGCGCGTGATCGGCGGCATCTTCCTCACGCTCGGCGGGATCGGCTTCGCGGTCGCTTACGGCTGGGTGGCGCTGATGTTCGTCACCGGCACCTTCCAGGGGCCCGATTACGTCGTGCTGCGCGACTTCCCCACCACGGTCGACCTCTTCTTCCCGATCCTCGGCCTGGTGGGCGGCTTCGGCCACGGCATGTTCGCCGCGCTGATCGCCACCTTCATCGTCACCGACTTCCACCCGATCGAGGAGATGCGCGACCCCTTCGGGCTGGTGCGCTCCTTCCTCATCGGCCACACCGCCTTCGGCGTCGTGGTCATGTTCTTCCAGCAGCAGCTGCTGCAGTTCTTCGTGTAGCTCGCCTCTCGACCGCAGTTTCCGGCGCCGCGGGCCCTCGGGCTCGCGGCCCCGCGTGCTCGCGGCCCCGCGTGCTCGCGGACCCGGTCGTTGCGGGCCACGGAGGTCGGCTGCCCGCCCCGACGGACCGTGCCGTCCGACCTTCCGATGGCCCGCTGCGTCTCGGGTCGTCTCCGTACCCCCCGACATGGCTAGATGAGCTAGATTGATCGAAGGGAGGACGCCGTGACCTGGTCGCTGCACGACGCGAAGAACCGCCTCAGTCAGCTCCTGCGCCAGACCCGTGAGGGCCCGCAGGTCATCTCGGTGCGCGGCGAGGAGCGCGCCGTCGTGCTCTCGCTCGAGGCGTACCGGCGCCTCACGCGCACCGACGCCGACGACCTCGTCGGCTTCCTGCGCGCGTCGCCGTGGGCGGAGGTCGACCTCGACCTCGAGCGTTCGCGCGACGCGGCGCGGGAGCTCGACCTCGGCGACGAGGGCGGTCGGTCGGAGGCGGGCGCGTGAGGTTCCTCGTCGACACGATGGTGCTGTCGGAGGCCCGCCGGCGCGAGCCCGACCCGACGGTCGTCGCCTGGCTGCGCGCGACGCCCGAGGCGGACCTGGCGGTCAGCGTTCTCACGCTCGGCGAGATCGAGCGCGGGATCGCGCGCCTGGGCGATCCCGTCCAGCGCCGGTGGCTGCAGGCGTGGCTCGAGGACGAACTGCGCCCACGCTTCGGGGAACGCGTGTTGCCGGTCGATGCCGACGTCGCGGCCATCTGGGGTCGGACGGCGGGCGAGGCCGCCCGCCGCGGGCGCAAGGTGCCGACGATCGACGGCCTGCTCGTCGCCACCGCCCGCCGGCACGCGCTCACGCTGGTGACGCGCAATGTCACCGACGTCGACGGGCTGGGCGTGCCGGTGCGCAACCCGTGGGAGGGCTGAAGCCGCGCGTCAGTCCTCCCGATCGACCAGCCGCGCGTCGCCCTGCAGCGCCTTCACCCAGCGCATGGGAACGAAGCCCGTCAGGGTCATGCGGCCCGCGCCGGGGACGCCCACCAGCGACATGACCGCGGCCTTGCGATAGGCAACGTAGAGGCCGGACTCGCTCCCGCACAGCCACCACGACGCCAGCGCCGACACCCACGGCTCGTGCCCCACGACGATCGCGCTGCGTTCCTTGGGCGCCAGCGCCTCGACGATCGCCGCCGAGGTCTCCGCCGCCCCCGGCGACGCCAGGGCGTCGAGGTACGTGACGGGCGCCTTCCCGCGCAGGCCCTCGGCGGTCGCCGCGGCGCGCAGCCACGGGCTGGACAGCACCCGGTCGGGCCGCACGCCCCACCCCGCGAGCGCCGCCGCCAGCCGCCGCGCCTGGTCGTGGCCCTTGTCGATGAGCGGCCGGTCGGCGTCGCTGCCCGTCGGCGACACCGTCGCCGCCTGGGCGTGCCGCACCAGCCACAGCGTCCGCTCCGTCTCGCCCGTCGTCGTCGCGTCCATCGCACCTCCCCGGGGCGAACTCATAGGCTCGCCCCCAACTCGAGGAGCGCCGCGGCGCGCTCCAGCTTGCTCGCGGACGAGGGCGTCAGCCGCAGCAGCCCGTCCAGCAGGTCCACGATCCCCTGCAGGACGGGGCCGGTCGCCCCGCCGAGGGCCTCGATCTCGACCTCGTCGAAGTGCGCGCTGCGTTCTCCGCCCGGGATGCGCACGCTCACCTGGTCGAACGCCAACACGGCCACCGGACGGCCCTCGAAGGTGACCCGATAGGCCGCCCGCTCGGTCTCGAGGGTGAGCCGCGGGCGCAGGTCGCGCAGCGGCAGGTGCGCCGCCACCAGCCGAGCGATCGGCACGGGCCAGACCCGCCCCTCCATCGCGGCCTCGATCTCCTCGCGCTCGTGCATCGCCCCGTCGACGCGGCCCGCCCCCTTCAGCGTCGCGATCACCGTCGCGGGGTCGCCCTCCAGCGCGCGCCGCTGCCGCAGCGCCCAGCCCGCGCGCTGCAGTTGGCCCGCGTCGCCGTCGTAGTAGCGGTCGCGGTGGACGGCCGTGCCCGCCTCGACGAAGTCGTACGGGCCCCGCCGCCCGAGCGCCACCACCACGGCCGGCGGGGGCGGTGGGTCCACCAGGGAGTACTTCAGCTCGCGCTCGACGGGGCCCGGGGACGCCATGGATCGAGGGTAGCAGCAGGACGGGTCCGGGGCCAGCCGTCCCAAGCCGGCCGGAGGCCCCGTGGTATCGTTCGGGACCCGCTCGGCCCGTGCCGAGACCACCACGATCCCCACCCTCGCCCCCCGTTCCCCGCGGGGGAGCCCCGCCCCAAGGAGCCCGCCGCATGGCCCAGATCCGGAACGTCGCCCTCCTCTCCCACAGCGGCGCGGGCAAGACCTCGCTGCTCGAGGCCATGCTCATGCGCGCCGGTGTCATCGGCAAGATGGGGAAGGTGGAGGACGCCAACACCGCCTCCGACACCTCGTCCGAGGAGAAGCGGCGCAAGATCTCGATCCACTCCAGCGTCCACCCGCTCACCTGGGGCGGCCACCTGTTCAACGTCATCGACGCCCCCGGGTACGCGGACTTCGTCGGCGACATCCGCGGCGCGATGGCCGCGGCCGACGGCGCGCTGGTCGTCGTGTCGGCGGTCTCCGGCGTCGCGGTCGGTACCGAGCGCGTGTGGTCGAGCGCCGCGGAGCGCGAGCTGAACCAGATCGTCGTGGTCAACAAGATGGACCGCGAGAACGCGGACTTCTTCCGCACGATGAGCGACCTGGAGGCGAGCCTCGAGGGCAACCTGGCGGCCATCCAGGTGCCGATCGGTCAGGCCGCGGACTTCCGCGGCATCGTCGACCTGCTCGACATGGTGGCGTACACCTGGCAGGGCGGCGAACGCAGCCAGGGCCCCATCCCCGACGAGGTCGCCGGGGTGGCGCAGAGCTACCGCGAGAAGCTCGTGGAGGCGATCGTCGAGACCGACGACGACCTGATGATGCAGTACCTCGAGGGCGAGGAACTCGACCCGCTCACCCTCAAGGCCGCGTTCTACCGCGCGGTGCGCGCCAACGACCTGCAGCCGGTGCTGCTGACCTCGGCGACCGAGGCGATGGGCATCACGCTGCTGCTCGACTTCGTGGCGCAGGGCGTGCGCGGCGTCGAGCACCACAAGCCGCTGCGCGTCGAGCGCGGCACGATGCCGGAGCTCGGCCCGGACGGTCCGTTCGTGGCCCGCGTCATCAAGACGGTCATCGACCCGTACCTCGGCAAGGTGTCGCTCATGCGCGTCCTCTCCGGCGAGCTCAAGGCGGGGCAGCCGCTGCGCGACAACACCCAGGACCTCGACCTGCGCACGGCGCACCTCTACGTGCCCAAGGGCGCGCAGCTCGAGGAGGTGCCGGCGCTGGAGGCGGGCATGATCGGGGCGATCACCAAGGCCGACGGCGTGCGCACGGGCGACACGCTGGCGGCCCCGGGCGTCGACGTCGTGCTGTCGCCCATCCGCGTACCCAGCCCGGTCATGGCGCTGGCGCTGTCGCCCAAGACCCGCGCCGACGACGACCGCCTCTCCGAGGGCCTGCAGAAGTTGCTCGACGCCGACCCCACGCTGCGGCTCATCCGCGACCCCGAGACCAAGGAGACGGTGCTCTGGGGCATGGGCCACGTGCACCTCGAGGTCGCCGTCGCCGAGTTGGCCGAGCGCTACGGCGTCAACGTCGACACGCGCCTGCCGCGCGTCAGCTACCGCGAGACCATCCTCGGCAACGGCGACGCCCGCTACCGCCACAAGAAGCAGACGGGCGGTGCGGGGCAGTTCGCCGAGGTCGCGCTGCGCGTCGCGCCCCTGGAGCGCGGCAGCGGCATCGAGTTCCACTGGGCCGTCGTCGGCGGCACCATCCCCACGCAGTTCCAGAGCTCGTGCGAGAAGGGCGTGCGCGCCGCCTCCGACAAGGGGCCGCTCGGCTTCCCGCTGGTCGACGTGCGCGTCGAGGTCTACGACGGCAAGGACCACCCCGTCGACAGCAAGGACATCGCCTTCCAAGCCGCCGCCGCCGAGGCCTTCAAGGAGGCCTGCGCCAGCGCCAAGCCGCAGCTTCTCGAGCCGCTCGCGCTGCTCAAGGTGCGCGTGCCCGACCGCTTCACGGGCGACGTCATCAGCGACTTCAACGGCCGCCGCGGACGCGTGCTCGGCATGGACACCGAGGGCTCGGTCAGCGTGATCAGCGCCCACGTGCCGATGAGCGAGATCCGCAACTACTCGGCCGACCTGCGCTCCAAGACCGGCGGGCGCGGCGCCTACTCGCTCAGGATCGACCGCTACGAGCCGGTGCCGCACCAGCTGGTCGACCGCGTGCTCGCCGAGGCGAAGGCCGAGGAGGAAGCGGCGAACGGCGAGGGCTGACCCGCGCGCCCTCGGCGCCCGCCGAGGACGGCCCTTGCGGTCGCTGACCGGGTTTCAGGGCGGCTCGTGGCAGGCAGGGTCGGGGAGGACCGTCACGGTCACCCCGCGGGCCCGGAACGCGGCCAGCGTCGCCGCGAACGCGTCGATCGCGTCCTTGGGCCCACAGGGCTCGGCCACGATGAGGTCGGCCAGCCGCGGCAGCCCGAGGAGGGGCGCGAGGTCGGTTGCCGGCGCCGCGGCGAGGTCGACGTACGTGAGGTCTTCCAGCCCAGCGAGTGGGGTCACGTCGCGCACCGCCGTGCGGGCCAGCGTGATCGCCGTCAGGCTCGTCAGCGTGGCCAAGGGATGCAGGTCGGCGACGCCGTTGCCGCTGAGGCGCAGCACGCGCAGCACATGGGAGCTGGCCAGCGACGCCAACGCCTCGTCATCGACCAGGTTGTCCTCGAGGTCGAGCGAGCGGAGTTCGCGCAAGCCGGCCAGCGGCCACGGGTCGCGCACGGCGTTGCTCGCTGCCGCGAGCTGTCTCAGTCGCACCATGCCCGCCAACGGGGCGAGGTCCCGCAGGCCGTTGTCGCTCAGATCGACGCGCTCCAGCCGGGTGAGGCCCGCGAGATGCGCGAGGCCCGCATCGTCGATGCCGGCTCCCGCCAGCGACAGGGCTTGCAGGCGGATCAAGCCGGCGATCGGCTCGATGCCGCGAAGCGGGTTGTGGCTCGCGTGCAACTCGGTGAGTTGCGTCAGCCCGGCCAGCGGTTCGAGGTCGACGACGCGGTTGTGGCTGAGGTCGAGATGCCGCAGGCGGGCGAGGCCCGCGAGCGGTCCGAGGTCGGTCACGTCGTTGTGTTCGAGCTCGAGCACCCGCAGCTCGACGAGGCCCGCGAGCCACGCCAGTTGGCCGTCGGTCAGGCGGTTGTCGCCCAGCATCAGGATGCCGAGCGCGGGCAGGTGCGCGAGCGGCTCGAGGTCCGCGACGCGGTTGAGGTTCAGGTGGAGTTCGACCAGCCCGGTCAGCCCCGCCAGCGCCTCGAGGTCGCTGATGCGGTTCCCGCCGGCGGCCAGGCGCGTGAGCTGCGTCAGGCCCGCGACCGGCGTGAGGTCGGTGATCGTGTTGTCGCCCACGTCCAGCAGCCGCAGGTCGCGGGCGTGCTGCAAGCCGGCCAGCGAGCGGATGCCGCGGGATGCGGCGTGCAGTTCGGTGAGCGCGGCGAGGTCGCCGCAGGTCACGATTCCGCCGGCGTGGGCGAGTTCCTCGGCCAGCGCCTGACGCAGAGCCTCGTCCGGAACCGGGGCGATCTGCCCCGGGCCGACGCAGGTGCCCACCAGCGCCCAGCCGACGTCGCGCACGGACGGCCAACCGGTCGCGGCGACGCCGGCGTCGCCAGGCCCGTGGGCCGCGACCGGCCCCGCAAGCAGTGTGGCGGTCAGCAGCCACGCCGACCCCGCGGCGATCCCGCGACCCTGCCTCACTGGCCCAACGGGTTGCGCGGCGCCTCGCGCACGAGCCGGTACACGGCACCATCGGTCGTGAACAGCAGGATCTCACCGTCCCGCGTCGCCTCGAACGCGAAGCGTTGGCCAGCGCTCTCGAAGGCGCCGCGGAGGGTGGCGCCGTCGCTGGTGGCAGCGACGGGGAAGCGTTGCGCGCCGTACTCGATTTCGCCGACGTGTCGGCCGTCGTGCAGCTCCAGCTTCAGCACCAGCCCGTCGCCCTCGAAGCGCCCGACGAAGGGGCCGGCGGTGGCCAGAGGGTTGCCCGCGGCCGGCGCAGGCTGCTCGGGCGCCGCGGCGTCGGGCTCGGCCGCCTCGGGCGCCGGCGCGGGCTGCTGGGCCGCCTCGGGCTCGGGCGCCGCCTCGGGTTCGGGCGCCGCCTCGGGTTCGGGCGCCTCTGGCGCCGGCTCGGCCTCTGGTGCCGCCTCGGGCTCGGGCTGCGGCGGTCGACCCAACGCATCGACGCGGCCGGCATCGACCTCGAAGGCGAAGACCCGGTCGCCGTTGGTGACGTTGCCCTCGAAACGAAGCGTCACCCGCTCCTCGCCGACGGTGCCGTCCAGCGTGCTGCCGAAAGCCAGGGTGTCGTACCCGGTGTCCGTGGTGGCGAAACCCGTGTACCCCATCGTGCGGCGGGTGTTGAGGTGGTTCTCCTCGTCGAGGATGAGCGTCAGCGTTCCCTGCTCCTCGTCGGTGAGGCGGCCCTCGATGCGGTTGCCCTCGAGGGTCAGCGTCCAGTGCCGGCGCAGGCTGCCGGTCGTCGAGGCCGACGTCATGCCCAGCCGCCCCTCCTCGATGCGCGCGCTCGCCGAGGGTGCCGTGATCTCCAGATGGACGGGGTTGTCCTCCTCCTCGCGTCCATAGCGGCTTGGGGGGCCCAGCAAGACGACGGCGTCGTAGCGGTAGGTGCGCGTCTCGAGGTGGGCGCCCGTGTCGTCCAGGTGGTGGACCACCAGCGTTGCGGGACCCGCGTAGCGGGCCTCGCTGCGAGGTGCGAACCCCTGCGCCGAAGCGCTGGACGCGCCCAAGACGACCGCCGCAGACAGAACCGCCGGCAGGATCCAGCCTCCGGCGAACGAGCCACGGGGCAACATGCGACGCTCCCCTCTCCCGGCCCGCGATCGGGTGCGGCCGCGAAGCAGAAGCTGTGGGGGATCCGTCGCGGTCGTACCGCCCACCAACCCCATGATGACCGCCAGCGCGAGAGGGGGTGAAGCGCGTTCCCGGCGGCCAGTGGCGGCTGCGCCTTCGGCGTCAAGGGACGAACGCCCCGCAGCCGTCGACGGGCGCGGCGGTGAGGGCCGGGGTGTCCGAGAGCGGGCGATCGCGTGGGCGTGCCGCGGCGGCAAGGCGCGCGGCGGCTCGTCAGCCCATCGCCGCCAGCTGCTCCAGCACGTCCTTCGCCAGCTCGCCGCCGACCTCCTCGGCGTCCTTGGGGTCGCCCGAGGTCGTGGCCTGGAGCACGGCGCCGCCCGCGCCGATGACCGCGCCGAAGAGCTGCAGGTCGCCGTCGTCGTCGATCGTCGCCAGCGCGCCCACCGTGTGGCCGGCCAGGCCCGCCGCGAAAGCGCGCTCGGCCCGCACGCGATCGAAGCTGGGGCGGTGCTGGAGGGTGTAGGCCAACTCGGCGGCGGCGTCGTCCTCGGCGCGCACCACCAGGCCCATCGCGCCCTGGCCGGGCGCGGGCGGGAACGCCTCGGGCTCCAGCAACGCGTCGATCCGATCGCGGCGGTCGAGCGCGATGAGCAGCGCGCCGGGGAACAGCAGCGCGTCGTGCTCGTCGGCCACCAGGCCCGCGAGGGCCTCGTCGACGGTGCCCCGCCAGATGGCCGCGTCGGCGCCCGGCAACGCCGCGCGGACGAAGCCGAGGTCGCGCTCCGCGCGCACCCGGACGCGCGCGGCCGCGGCGAGGTCGCCGAGCGCGAGGCGGCCACGGGCGACCAGCGCGACGCGGGGTTCCAGCCGGCGGCCGACGGCGGCGAGCGCGAGGCCCTCCGGCAGGGTCGCGGGCAGGGTGTCGACGGCGGCGATGGCGACGGCCGTGGCGCCGTCGGCCAGCGCCCCCAGGAGGGCGTCCTGCTGCGCCTTGCCGGGGACCTGCCGCAGGACGAACTGGACGTCGGGCCACTCGGCGGAGAGCTCGGTCAGGACGGTGCGCGCTTGGCGGGTGGCCAGGGCCCCGTCGCGGTGGCCCAACACGATGCGTGCCATGAGGGCAGTTGTATCAGACGCCGACGGCCTGGCGCAGCGCCTCGACGCGATCGACGGCCTCCCAGGCGAACCCGGGACGTCCGAAGTGGCCGTACGCCGACGTCACCTCGTAGATCGGCCGCTGCAGGTCGAGCTGCTCGATGATCGCCGCGGGCCGCGGGTCGAAGACCCTGTCGAGGGCCTTCGCCAGCACCGCGTCGGGCACCGTGCCGGTCCCGAAGGTGTCGACGTAGGTGCCGACCGGGCGGGCGACGCCGATGGCGTAGGCGACCTGCACGAGGCAGCGGCGCGCGAGCCCGGCGGCCACCACCTGCTTGGCCATGTAGCGGGCGTAGTAGCTGGCGCTGCGGTCGACCTTCGTCGGGTCCTTGCCCGAGAAGGCGCCGCCGCCGTGCGGGGCCGCGCCGCCGTAGGTGTCGACGACGATCTTGCGGCCGGTCAGGCCGACGTCGCCCTGCGGGCCGCCGATGACGAAGCGGCCGGTCGGGTTGATGTAGGTCTTCGTGTCGTCGTCGACCAGGTCGGGCGGCAGGACCGGATGCAGGACGTGGGCCCGCAGGTCGGCGCGCAGCGCCTCGAGGTCGACGTCGGCATGGTGCTGGGCCGAGAGCACCACGGTGTCGATGCGCACCGGGCGGTCGCCGTCGTAGGCCACCGTGACCTGCGACTTGCCGTCGGGCCGCAGGGAGGTCAGCAGGCCGTCCTTGCGCACCTGGGCGAGCCGCTTCGTGAGGGCGTGCGCCAGCGTGATCGGCAGCGGCATGAGCGACTCGGTCTCGTCGACCGCGAACCCGACCATCAGGCCCTGGTCGCCGGCGCCGAGCCGGTCGGCGGCGTCGCCGGCGACGTCGGCCGAACGGTCGACGCCCATGGCGATGTCCGGCGACTGCTCCTTGATGGCGATGAGCACGGCGGAGTGGTCGGCGTCGATGCCGTAGGCCGTGTCGGTGTAGCCGACCTCGCGGATCGTGTCGCGCACGATCGCCTGCAGGTCGACGTAGCCGCGGCAGGTGATCTCGCCGGCCACCAGCACCAGCCCCATCGTCACCATCGTCTCCGCGGCGACGCGGGCTTGCGGGTCGAGGGACAGGATCGCGTCGAGGACGCCATCCGAGATGCGGTCGGCCAGCTTGTCCGGGTGACCCTCGGTCACCGACTCGGCCGTGACGAGCTTGAGCACGGGTCCTCCTGGCGGGGCCGGGCGCGCGCCACGCGATGGGCTCGCCGATGGCGCCGGTGTCGCGGGCGCGGCCGGCACTGCACGCTGCGCGTCGCCTCCCCGAACGCCCGAGGATAGCAGGCGGAGCGCGCCGAGAAGGCGTCCCTCGCTATACTCGCGCCATGTTCCGAGCGACGCGGATCGACGTCCCTGCCAGCGTGGAGGGCGCGCCGTGGGTCGTGCGCGCCGCGCGGCCCAACGATGCCGAGGCCTGGCACGCGCTGCAGCGCGGCATCTACGCCGAGGGAACGGCCTTCGTCGGCGACGGGGCGGCGTCCGCCGCCTCCCTCGCCGCCAGGCTGCGCGGGCTCGATCCCCGGGAGGGGCACGTCTCGCTGGCGATCGCCCGCGGCGAACCGATCGGCTGGGTCGAGGCGCACCGCGGGGGGTCGCGCCGCCTCGCGCACCTTGCGGTCCTCACCGTGGCCGTGGCGGCCGGCTGGCGCGGGCGCGGCGTGGGGACCGCCCTGATGGACGCGGCCCGGCGGTGGGCGGTGTCGTGTCGCCTGCGCAAGCTGCAGCTCCACGTGCGGGCCGGCAACACGGGCGCGGTCGCGCTGTACCGCCGCCTCGGCTATGCGGTGGAGGGGGTGCTGCGCGACCAGGTCGCGGTCGCCCCGCGCGGCGGCGGCCAGGCGTACGAGGACGAGTGGATCATGGCGCTGTACCTGACCGAGGAGCGGCCGTGAGGGCGGGCGCGCCTGGAGGCGCACCGGGCGGCGCGTCTGGCGGCGCGTCACCGGACGCGCCCCCCGACGCCTGGGGCGAGCGCGCCGGCCAGCGGGTCGGGCTCTTCGTCGACACCCAGAACCTCTACTACGCGGCGCGCGACGCCGCCGGGCGCAACCTCGACTACGAGCGGCTGCTGCGCTTCGCCGTGCGCGGGCGCGACCTGCACGCGGCGACGGCCTACGTCGTCGAGCGTGCGGGCGAGTCGAGCGCGCACGGTTTCATCACCCGACTGTCGGCCCTCGGCTACCGCGTGCGCCGACGCGACGTGCGCGTCCACCGCGCCGACGACCAGGGGCGCACGGTCCTCGAGGGCGATTGGGACATGGGGATCGCCGCCGACGTGGTGCGCGCCTGGGACCACCTCGACGTCATCGTGCTGGCCTCGGGCGACGGCGACTTCGTGCCCATCCTGCAGCTCGCGCAGGAGCGCGGGAAGCGCGTCGAGGTGCTCGCCTTCCGCGAGGCGGCCGCGCAGTCGCTCATCGACCTCGTCGACCGCTTCATCCACCTGGGCGACGTCGACGGGATCTACCTCCCCGCCGGGCGCGTGGGCGAGGCGAGGGCCTGAGGACCCGAGCGCCGCCCGCGGGCGGCGCGTGCGCTCAAGGCGGCGCCAACACCCCGCCGAGCACGCCGCCCGCGGACCAGTGGCGCTCGGCCGCCAGCAGGTAGCCGTTCCAGGCGCGGTAGAAGGCGTCGCGTTCGCGCTCGAGGGCGATCGCGGCGCGCGCGAGGGCGGCGTCGGCGCGATCCGCGGCGGCCGGGTCGCCGTCGCGGTCGGGCCCCTCGCCGTCCGGGCCGCGCCAGGCGTCGATCGCCTCGCGCAGCGCCAGCCGCGCCAGCGCCAGGCCGCGCTCGGCGAACGCGACGTCCGCCTCGGCGTCGAGCGCCGCGAAGCGGGCCTCGGCGAGCCGCCACTCGGCGGCATCGGCGGCCTCCGCCCAGGCCGCGGCCGCGTCGCCGACGGCGGCCTCCGCGCGCGCGAGCTCCCGCGCGAAGCCATCCTCGATGCGCAGCACGGCGCTCAACTCCACCGTCCAAGAGGGCCGTGGTGCGGACCGCAGGCTGAGATCCAGGTCCGCCGTCGGGCGTCCCTCATCGAGGCCCACGCTGGCGCTCAGCCGGGCGTCCTCTTCGATGCGGCTTGCCTCGAGCCGGACGTCGTCGAGCAGCCCGCCCACCCGCACGCGCTCGGCGTCCGCCTCGGCCGCGGCCAGGTCGAGGGCGGCGCGCACGACCTCCGGCGCGGTCAGCGGGTCGGCGGCCGGCAACCACAGCCGCCACCCCTCCAACCGGAGCGGCGCCAGGCGGTCGCGGTGGTCGGCCTCTGCGAGCCGCGGATCGAAGCCGGCCTCCGCCGCGCGTCGCGCCGCCGAGGCGACGTCCCGCGCGGCGCGCTCGACGTCCGCGGCCGCGCGCTCGGCGGCGAGCCGCGAGGCGAGCAGGGTGCGCGGCTCGGGCGCCCCGGGCGCGTGCGCCTCTGGCGCCTGCGCGAGGGCGTCGAGGTCGACCCGCTCGGCCGTCGCCAGGGTGGCGGCGCGCGCGGCCGCGGTGTCCTCCGCGATCGTCAGGGCGACGTGGGCCCGCCGCAGGTCGATGTGGCGCGAGAGCGCCTCGCGCAGGTCGCGGTTGACGCGGTCGACGTGGGCCACGAGCGCGCGATGGGCCGCCGTGCGCGCGCCCATCAGCACCTGGGCGTCGGCGCGCCAGCCGAAGGAGGCCGTCAGGTCGCCGCGCCAGGCGCCGGCGGCCGCGTCGAAGGGATCGCCGGCGGCGCCGCGCCAGGCGACGCCCGGGCGCCAGGTGAGGCTGGCCGACAGACCGCTGCCGACACGCGCGAGGTCGGCCTCGGCGTCGCGCAGGGCGCGCTCGGCGATCTCCCGGGCGACGCTGCGGTAGGCGAGCGTGGGGCCCACGACCGGGTGGGCGGCGACCACGGCGGCGAGCGCCGGGTCGTCGACCGGCGAGGTTGCGGCCTGGCCGCCCGCGCTCGCGGGCGCCGGGGGCGGGCCGCCGTCCGCCTGCGCGGCGCCCAGCGCGAGGAGCGCGATGGCCGCCCCGATGCGGGCGAGTGCCGCTCCGGTGCGGGCGGGGGCCGCGAGCCGCACGCTCATGCGTCCGCCATCCCCAGTCGCTCGAGCAGCAGCGCCCGCACCGCGTCGGGCCGCGCCTGGCCGCGGCTGGCCTGCATCACCTGGCCCATGAGGAAGTTGACCGCCTTGGGCTGCGCGCGTGCGCCTGCGACGACGTCGGGGTGGGCCGCGAGCGCCGCGTCGACCCAGCCGGCCAGCTCGTCCGCGTCCGTCACCTGCCGCAGGCCGCGGGCCTCGACGAGCGCCCGCGGGTCGGCGCCCGCCAACACCTCACCGAGCAGCGCCTTGGCGGTCGGACCCGTGATCTCTCGCGCATCGACGAGGGCGACGAGCGCGGCGAGCCGGCCCGCGGCGTCGGGTTCGGTGAGGCGCAGGGCGGCCGCGTCGGTCCCGGCCGCGTGGGCCCAGCCGACCACCTCCACCAGCAGCCAGTTGGCCAACGCCTGCGCGGCAGGCGTGGGCGCCGTCGCCCCCGCGACGCGGCCGGCCGCGTCGACCAGGGCGTCGAAGGCGCGCGAGAGGTCGGCGTCGGTCGCGAGCCGATCCGCGTCGTCCGGCTTGAGGCCGGCAGCCGCGTAGCGGCGGCGCAGCGCGGCCGGCGTCTCGGGGGTGGCGGCGCGGACGGCGGCGAGCCACGCGGGCGTCAGGCGGATGGGCGGGAGGTCGGGGTCGTCGAGGTAGCGGTAGTCGGCCGCCTCCTCCTTCGTGCGCATGACGTAGCTCTTCTGGCCCCCCTCGTTCCAGCCGCGCGTCTCCTGCACCACCTCGCGCCCGGCCTGCAGCCGCCGCTCCTGCCGCGTGGCCTCGCTCTCGATGGCGGCCTGCACGCTCTTGAACGAGTTGAGGTTCTTCACCTCCACCTTGGTGCCGAGCGGCTCCCCAGGGTGCCGCAGCGAGACGTTGACGTCCGCACGCATGCGACCCTCCTCCGGCGTGGCGTCGGAGACGTCGAGCGCGCGGGCGAGGGCGCGAACCTCCTCGAGGAAGGCGCGGGCTTCGTCGCCGGAGCGCAGGTCCGGCGCGGTGACGAGCTCGATCAGGGGCGCGCCGGCGCGGTCGAGGTCGACCAGGCTGTGATCGGCGTAGGTCGGGTGGATCAGCCGGCCCGCGTCCTCCTCGAGGTGGCAACGCACGAGCCCGATCCGCCGGCCGTCCGGCAGTTCCAGGGCGCCGCCGAGCCCGACGGGGCGGTCGTGCTGGCTGATCTGGTAGTTCTTGGGCGCGTCAGGGTAGCCGTAGTGCTTGCGGGCGAACGCGGTGACCTCCGGGACGGCGCAGCCGAGCGCGGCCGCGAAGCGCACGGCGAGCTCGACCGCTCGGGCGTTCGGCACGGGGAGCGCGCCGGGGAGACCCAGACAGACGGGGCAGACGTGGCGGTTGGGCTGCGGTCCATCCGGGTCGCCGTCCGCTTCGCCGCCGGCACGGCAGGCGCAGAAGAGCTTCGTGCGGGTGCGCAGCGCGAGGTGCACCTCGAGGCCGACGACGACCTCGTAGCCCGAGCGGCGCGCGGCGGGGCCCGGAGGGGCCGCGGGTCGGCTCATGCGCGGGAGTCTACCGCGCCGGGGTTTACACTCGGAGCATGGTCGAGGTCACGCTCGAGGACATCGCCGTCTCCGGCGAGGACGGCGCCCGCTTCCTGGTGCTCCTCAAGGCACCCAAGGGCGAGTTGCTGCCCATCGTCATCGACGCGCTGCAGGCCGTGTCGATCGCCACCGGGCGGCAGGCGGAGCCGCCGGAGCGGCCGCTGACGCACGATCTGCTGCTGTCGATGCTGGGCATGCTCGACGCCACGGTCGCCAAGGTCGAGGTCACCGACCTCGTCGACGGGACCTACTACGCGATGGTCGTCCTCGAGCGGCACGGCGTGCGTTTCGACGTCGACGCCCGCCCGTCGGACGCGCTCGCGCTGGCGGTGCGCGCGAAGTGCCCGATCTTCGTCGCCGAGCACGTGCTCGAGGCCTCGGGCCTGAGCGACGACGTCGGCGGCTCGGGCGGCTTCGAGGCGTAGGCGCGCCCAGGCTGGGCGGGCCGTCAGGCCCGCGGCCCGGCGGGGCGCGTGACCGCGCGCGGTCGAACGACGCCGGCCGCCGTGGTCAGCGGCGGCCGGCGTGACGGGTCCTCGCTCGGGTGGTTCAGCCGGGCAGGTGCGACTGCACGAAGTAGAGGTGGAGGTCGACCACGCGCTGGATCTCGGTGAGCAGGTCCTCGGAGGCGGCGTCGCCCAGGTCGCCGGCCGTGTCGATCGCCGCGCGGTTGCCGGCGGCGTACGCGGCGAGCCGGTCGCGCACGAGCGCCAGGTGGGTGTCACCGTCGACGGCGTCCTCGGGGTACCCGTCGAGGGGGCTGGCAGAGCCGGCCATGCGCACCGTGCCGCGCGCGGTCCCGCCGAGACCGGTGACGCGCTCGGCGAGCTCGTCGACGAACGGCTCGATGGCCTCCGCGACCTTGTCGAACAGTTCGTGCAGCGTCTGGAAGTGGATGCCCTTGACGTTCCAGTGGGCCATCTTGACCTGGCTGTAGAGGTCGGCCGTGGCCGCCAGGCGGGTGTTCAGCAGCGCCACCAGGTCGGCGCGTTCGGCTTCGGGGATGTCGTGCACGATGGGATGCAGCGTTTCGGGCATGGTCGTACCTCCACCGCCAAGTATAGCACAAGAATCGGAATCATTCCGACATACGTCCGACGTGGGCCGGCTTGCGCGCTCACCCCGCCAGCGCGTCGTGCGCCGCCGCCAACGCGGCCGCGATCCCGTCCGTGGCCGGGCCCGCCCCCTGGGCGCGCTCCGGTCGACCCCCGCCGCGGCCCGACAGGTGCGGCAGCGCCGCGGCCAGCGCCGGCCGCACGTCGACCCCGGAACCCGAGGCCAGCAAGATCTCCGCCTTGCCGCCCCGCACGACGGCCAGCGCGACGGTGGCGCCGCGGGCGGCCAGGGCGTCGGCCAGGGGCGTGAGCAGCTCGGCCTCGCGTTCGTCGAGCTCCGCGACCAGCAGCGCGCCAGGGGCCGGGTCGTCGCCCAGCAGGTCGTCGGCCAGGTGCTCCGCAAGCAGGCCGCGCGCCTCGGCCAGCGCGCGCCGGAGGCCGGCGGCCCCCTCGGCCAGCGCGGCCACCTTGGCCCCGAGTTCGGGGACGCCGGTCGACAGCGAGGCGGCGGTGCGGCTCGCGACGGCGTGCTTGAAGCGGTGGTCCTCCCACGCCTCCCAGCCCGCCCGGAAGGTGATGCGGGTCAGGCCGCCACGCACGCGCTCGCTGCGCAGCACGGTGATCGGCGCGACCTCGGCGGTGATGCGGACATGGGTGCCGCCGCAGGCGCTGAGCTCCCAGGCCGAGGCGGGGTCGTCCTGGACGTCGGGACCCATCGCAACGAGCCGCACCCGGCCGGTGACCTTCGGGGGTCGGCGCAGTGGGTAGCGCGCGAGTTCCGTCTCGTCGATCTCCATCGCGACCACCGGCCAGCCGGCGTAGGCGGCCTCGTTCGCGAGCAGCTCCGCGGCGGCGACCGCCGCATCGTCCGGGTCGCCTGCGAGGTCGACCGTGCAGTCGGCCGACGCGAGCGACACCGCCCGCGTCGCGAACGCGGGGTCGGTGCGCACGAAGGCCTGGGAGAGCAGGTGCTGGGCGGAGTGGCGTTGGCGGTGGCGGGCGCGCCGGCGGTCGTCGACCTCGCCGCGGGCCAGTTGCCCGACCGGCCAGGCGCCGACGGGGGCCGCGACCCGGTGCCAGACGCCGGCGTCGTCGATCGTCACGTCGACCACGTCGATGCCGTCGAGCCGGCCGAGATCGTTCGGTTGGCCGCCGCTGGTGGGGTAGAAGGCGCTGGCCGCGAGGCGCACCCAGGCCTGCTGTGGGTCGTCGTCCACGACCCGGGTGGCGACCACGGGGGCGCCGAAGGTCAACGCATACGCGTCGAGCTGATCCAGGCGGGTCATGCGTCGAGCGTACTGGGAGGACGGCGGGATGTGCATGCCTGTTCGAGCGTGCATTCGCGCGCTCGAACAGGGGTGCCCAGCAGTTCGAACGTGCGAACGCACGTTCGAACTACCGTGCGCACATTCGGGGCCGTCCGAGCCCACGCAGCCACGAAACGCATGGCCGGATACGGTCGGAAGCGACCGCCGTCCCCTATCGTGCGCCCACCCCGAAGGCGGGCCGCGCTCGCAGCGTGTCCGTCCTCGCCGCGCCCGGGCTCAACCCGGTGTCCCGCGCCCTCGGGAAGGAGACCCCGATGTCGGACCCTGCCTACACCCCGATCCGCGCGTCGCATCCCGCAGGCGTCGACGCCGGGGCGCTGCGCGGCGCTACGATGGACCAGGAGGCCCCCGTGCGCGACCATGCCCACCTCATCCGGCCGTTCGACCCCGAGTTCGACGAGGTCGGCGACGTCGAAATGACCGACCTCATCGCCGACCTGATCACCGGGCTCGGCGAGGACGTCACCCGCGAGGGCCTGCTCAAGACCCCCGACCGCGTCGAGCGCTCGTTGCGCTTCCTCACCTCGGGCTACCAGGCCGACGTCGACACCGTCCTGAACGGCGCCCTCTTCGCGGCCGAGGGCTCGGAGATGGTGGTGGTCAAGGGCATCGAGTTCTACTCGATGTGCGAGCACCACATGCTGCCGTTCTTCGGCAAGGCGCACATCGCCTACATCCCCGGCAAGAAGATCCTCGGCCTGTCGAAGTTCGCCCGCGTCGTCGACGTCTTCGCGCGCCGCATGCAGGTCCAGGAGCGCATGACGATCCAGATCGCCGACGCGCTCGAGAAGGCGCTCGAACCGGTCGGTCTGGCGGTCGTCACCGAGGCCAGCCACCTGTGCATGATGATGCGCGGGGTCGAGAAGCAGGGCTCGTCGACCCGCACCACCGCGATGCGCGGCGTCTTCCGGGACGACGCCCGCACGCGGCAGGAGTTCCTGGAAGCCATTCGGGGCGCGTAGCGCCGCGAATGGCCGCGATCACGGGGCGCGTAGGGCCGCGAATGGCTTCGGTCAAGCGGCGGGAAGCGCGTCGCGACCCCGCCTAGCTGACGGGGACGCGCACGTTGCGCTCGATCCAGTCGGCCACGCCACCCTCTTCGGGCGACGCCACGTGCTCGTCGGCCTCGGCCAGGGCCTCGGGCTGGGCGTCGTGGCCCACGGCCACGGCGTGCCCGGCCCAGCGCAGCATGCTGACGTCGTTCAGACCGTCACCGAAGGCCACCGTCTGGTGGCGCGGCACGCCCAGCGTCTCGGCGATGTAGGCCAGGGCCGTCCCCTTGTCGGCCCCGGCGCCGATGACCTCCAGGAAGCCGTCCCCCCACAGGTAGCGCTCCACGTGCGGCAGGCTCGCGGCGACGTGTTCGGCGATCGTCGCGCTCGTCGTCGAGGAGGCGAAGACCACCTTGTCGGCGTCCAGCCCGTTCTCGGGATCGAAGCGGGTGACCGTCCGGCTCTCCGTGTGGGCCCAGTGCCAGCGCTGGTCGAGCGGATCCTTGACCAACAGGGTGTCGTCGATCACGCAGCTGAACTCCACCTGCGGGTGGCTGCGCCAGGGGTCGAGCAGCAGGCGGACGTCGGCCGCGAGGAGGCGGGTGCGGCGCAGGTCGCGCCCGCCCGGTCCCATGACCTGGGCGCCGTGGTTGACGCTGTAGGGGCCGTCGATCTCGAGCGCCTCGAGGAAGCGGCGGGCTGAGGCCATCGGTCGGCCGGTGAGCACCGTGACCTGGTGCCCGGCGTCGCGCAGCCTTCTCACGGCGGCGATCGTCGGCTCGAGGAGGCGGTAGTCGTCGGTGACGAGGGTCTTGTCGAGGTCGAAGGCGAACAGCACGCCGCAGCTTACCGGGCGCCGCCGCCGGCGACCGTCGTGGGGGCGTCTGCCGGCGGGCGCCGCCAACGGGTGCGCAGGTAGGCGGCGAGCTCGCGCGGCAGCGCGGGCAGCGTGGCGAACACGAACGCGTCGGCCGCGCGCTTGATGCCCTCGGAGAGCGTCGGGTAGGCGACCACGTGGCGGGACAGTTGCCACAGCGACACGCGCCGGCGCTGGGCCCAGGTCAGCAGCTGGACGAGCTCGCCGGCCTGCGGCCCGACGACCGTGGCCGACAGCAGGCGGCCGCTCAGGCGGCGGGCGTGCAGCAGCACGAAGCCCTCGCTCAGGCCGCTGGTGAGGCCGCGATCGAGGTCGGCGAGCTCGACGCGCTGGCTGACGATCGCGTCCGGGTGCACCCGCCGGCGCAGCGCCGCCAGCGGCGGGCCGATCTGGGCGACCTCCGGCTCGGCGAAGGTCACGGCAGGGTAGTCGCCCTCCCGCGCCAGCGGCAGCCACGGGGCCGTCAGGTGGCGCACCAGGCGGCGCCCCTGCGCGTTGGCGGCGTGGGTGAACTTGGCGCGCTCGCCGACGTCGCCGATCGCGTACACCCCGGGCCGGCCGGTACGGTGCGCGGCGTCGGTGACGATGCCCTGCCGCCCGGCGCGGATGCCGAGCGCCTCGAGGCCGCCCGGGACGTCGGTCAGGTCGTCGATCGCGGGCCGCCGCCCGAGGGCCATCAGCACCCGGTCGATGCCGGTCACGGCGCCGGCGTCGACCGCGCCGGCTGCGGCGTCCGCGTCGCCGCCCGGCGCCGTCGGCGCCAGCAGCAGCCTGCCCCCGTCCGCCTCGAACCCGACCGCCCGCACCCCCACGCGCACGTCGACGCCGAGGCGCCGCAGCGCGGCCTCGACGGCGGCGGAGGCCTCCGGCTCGCTGCCGGGCAGGAGCCACGGCAGCGCCTCGACCAGCGTCACGCGGCTCCCCAGCCGCGCGAACGCGGTGGTCATCTCGACGCCGATGGGACCGCCGCCCAGCACGGCGAGGTGGGCGGGCGGGGCCGCCGCCTCGAACACCTCGTGGTTCGTCCACACCCGCTCGGGCGGCAGGCCGGGCAGGTCGATCCGCAGCGGGCGCGCGCCCGTCGCGAGCACCACCCGCGGCGAGCGCAGGCGCCGGGCGCCGCCGTCGCTGGCGACGTCGACGTGACCGTCGCCGGCCAGCCGGGCGCGGCCGCGCAGGAGCGTGAGGTTGGGCTCCCGCTCCAGTTGCGCCGTCTCGTGCTCGCGCAGGGCGTCGCGGCGGCGACGCACCTCCGCCAGGGCGTCCGCCGCGGCCGAAGCCCACGCGTCGCCGCCCGGTTCGAGGCCGCTCGCCCGCAGCCGCGCGGCGAGGTCGAGCAGCGTCTTCGACGGGATGCAGCCGACGTTGGTGCAATCGCCGCCGATCGCGCCGCCCTCGACGAGCGCCACCCGACGGCCGATGCGCGCCAGGCCGAACGCCACGGTCAGGCCGCCGGCGCCCGCGCCGATCACCACGGCGTCGAAGCGTTCGGCCTCGCCGCCCGTCGCTACCGGGTCCCCGCGGCTCACGGCGTGGCCCCCGGGAGCGACGAGCGTCGCCGGATCGTGCGCGACACGGTCAGCGTGACGGCGAGGAGCGCGGCGGAGGCCGCCAGCGTCCACGGGTCGACGCTCGGCCAGCGGCCGTCGGCGAGGACGGACAGGTCGCCGATCGAGGCGCCGAAGAGCAGGAAGGTCAGCGCCCCCGGCAAGGAGCCGAGCAGCGTGGCGGTGAGGAACGCGCGCGGCGGCAGCCGCAGCGCGCCCGCCGCGTAGTTCACCGCGTCGTAGGGGGTGAACACGAGGCGCAGCGTCAGCACCGTCGCGAAGGCGTTGCGCCGCAGCCGGCCCGCGGCGTCGCGCAGGCGCGGGTGGGCCAGCGCGCGGCCCGCCAACTCCGCGCCGAGGGTGGCGGCCAGGGCGTAGGCGAGCAGCGCCCCCGCGTTCTGGCCCACGGTGACCACCAGCAGCCCCAGGGCGGGCCCGTAGAGGTGCCCGGCGCCCATCGTGAGCACGGAGGAGGAGAACACGAAGAGCGGGCGAACCGCGCACACCATCACGTAGAGGACCGGTCCCAGCGGATGGTCGACGAGGAAGCCGACGATCTCGCCCAGCACGTCGATCGGCGTGCGCCCGGTGGCGGCGACGGTCCACAGGTACGCGCCGAGCAGCGCGGCCCAGCCGGCGCCGGCGATCCACCGCAGCGCGTGGCGTGGCGGGGGTCGGGTCACGTGCCCGGGCTACCCAGGCGCCGCAGGCCCCACAGGGTGCGCTGCAGCGCGCCGGCGAGGGTCAAGGCGCCGATCGTCGCCAGCGTCACCGCCGCCCACGACGGCCAGGCGAGCGCGACCGTGAACACGACGAACGTCTCGGCCCCCTCCATCAGCCCGGCCGGCATGCGCAGGCCGGGAGCGGTGGGGTCGGCCGTCGCGGGGGCGCCCGGGACGTCGATCAGGTCCGCGGCCGAGGCCGCGGGCGCCGCCGCGGCCGCGGGCGCCGCCGAGGCCGCGGGCGCGGCCTCGACCGCCGACAGTGCCGGCGCGAGCAGCGCCCACGAGCCGAGGTTGAGGTAGAAGGACGCCAGTGCGAAGGCGGCCGCCGCCCAGACCCACGGCGGATCGGCCAGGGGCGCGCCCGTCAGGCTGCCCGCCGCGCCGGCCGCCAGGCCCAGGGCGACGGCCGCGTACACGAGCAGGTCGGCCATGAGGTCCAGGTAGGCCCCGCGGACCCGGGCGGCCCCGGGCGCCAGCGCGGGCCCGCGTGCCAGCGCGGACCCGCGTGCCAGCGCGGACCCGCCCCCGCGCGCCGGCGCCCGCGCCAACTCGCCGTCGAGCCCGTCGAGCCAGCGGTTGGCCCACCAGCCGACGAGCGCCCACTCGAAGCGGCCCGTGGCGGCCGCCGCGGCGGCCGCCAGGCCGACCACCATGCCGACGGCGGTGACGACGTCTGCGGGGACGCCGGCCAGCGGGCGCAGCAGCGGGGCGTAGGTACGCGCCTTCCAAGGGCGCAGGTAGCGGTCGACCACGCCACGACGTTACGCGTCCGGCCGATCGCCGCACCGTTCGCTGTCAGACACTCCGGCGCCCCGGGATCCGGGCGCCGGCAAGCGCCCGTCCGCCCGTGCCGGGCGCCGGCGCGGCGGCCGCCTCAGCGGCGCAGCGCCCGCGCGACGCCCAGCGAGGCGACGAACAGGGCCGCCGAGGCCGCCAGCGTCCACGGCTCCAGGCTCGGCCAACGGCCCTCGCCCAGCGCCGTGAGGTCGCCGATCGAGGCACCGAACAGGAGGAAGGTGAGCGTGCCCGGCAGGGACCCGATCACGGTCGCCAGCACGAACGGCAGCGGCCGGAGGCGCAGGGCGCCCGCCAGGTAGTTGACGGCGTCGTAGGGCGCGAAGACGAAGCGGAGGGTCAGCACGGTCTCGAAGGTGCGCGTCCGCAGGCGGGCGGTGACGCCCCGCAGGCGCGGGTGGCCCAGCGCCGCCCCCGCGATGCCCGCGCCCAGCCAGCGCGCCAGACCGTAGGCGAGCAGCGCGCCGCCGTTGGCCCCGAGCACCACGACCAGGAGGCCCCACCCGGGTCCGTACAGGTGGCCCGCCCCGATGGTGAGCACGGCGGCCGAGAACGCCACCAGCGGGCGCAGGACGTAGGCGAGCACGAACAGCGCGGGCCCGACCGGGTGCTCGACGAGGAAGGTCACGAGCGCGGTCAGCACGTCGAGTGGCGTGCGACCGGTGGCGGCGACGGTCGCGGCGTAGCCGGCGAGCAGCGCGACCCATGACGCCGCCGCGAACCAGCGCAGAGCGCGGGCCGGCGATCGCCGGCGTCCGGGCGGTGGCGACGCCGTGATGGTCGGCAGCGCGGGGGCGTCGGCGTCGGTCACCCGGCGACGGTACGCGCTCCGGGCCGCCCACGTCCGTCCGCTGGCGAACGAGCCCGCTCGCGCGAACCAGGCCGCTCGCGCCAACGCGGCCGCTCGCGCGCCGACGAGGGCGTTCACAACCTTGGACGGATGCCGAGCGCGCCCACCGAACCGGGCGGGCGCCCTTTGTTAGACTGCGCCAGCCGACGTTCGGCCATGACGCCGACGGCGATTCGCCTCGCGAACGCGATCGTCGTGTCGTCCGGCCGGTCCGAGGGGGTGCAGCAGCCCGCCCGCGCGGCCCGTGCGGGGGGTGAAGCTGGCGGGGCGCTTCTCCGGCGCCCGCCGTCGATCGAGGAGGTCGTGCGCATGTACCGAGGTCGCGAGGGTCAGTGGGCGTTCGTGTTGCACCGCATGTCCGGTGTGGCGCTCGCGCTGTTCCTGCTCCTGCACGTGATCGACATCAGCCTGGTGATGTGGGGCCCGGACGGGCCGTTCAACGCCTTCCTGGCCTTCTACCACCAGTGGCCGTTCCGCGTCGGCCTCATCGTGGTCATCGCGGGCGTCGTCTACCACGCGCTCAACGGGCTGCGGATCATCATGATGGACTTCACCGAGTGGGGCGTGCGGTACCAGGCGGCCCTCTGGTACGGGGTGCTCGGGCTGACCACCCTCATCGGCATCCCGGTGCTGTGGAAGATCGTGCCCGAGATCCTGGGGATCGCCTGATGGCCCGCGCCGCCGCGCCCCGCACCTTCCGCGACGCCAAGGCCACCTACCAGACCAACTCCGAGTTGGCGTGGTGGGTGTTCATGCGCGTCTCCGGCTTCCTGCTGGTGTTCCTGACCTTCGGGCACCTGTGGGCCAACAACATGGCCTTCAACGCAGGCGAGATCGACTTCGACTACGTCGCCAGCCGCCTGGCGCAGCCGAGCGTCAAGGTCTTCGATTCCTTCCTGCTGCTGTTCGCGCTGCTCCACGGCGTCAACGGGCTGCGCTACTCGATCGAGGACTACATCCAGCGGCCCCAGCGCCGCGTCGCGGCGAAGGTCGCCCTCTTCACCGTCGCCGGGATCGTGTTCGTGCTCGGCGTCATGGCGCTGTGGACCTTCAGCTTCTCCGAAATGGGCGACGCGGTGCGCGCCCTCAACGAGTGAGGACGGGACGAGCCCGCTGATGAACAGAGCCCACAAGTTCGACGTCATCGTCGTCGGCGCCGGCGGTGCCGGGCTGATGGCCGCCCGCTACGCGGCGCAGCACCCCGGGGTGTCGGTCGCGGTCATCTCCAAGCTCTACCCGACCCGGTCGCACACGGGCGCGGCCCAGGGCGGCGTCGGCGCAGCCCTCGGCAACGTCTCCGAGGACCACCCTGAGTGGCACGCCTTCGACACGATCAAGGGCGGCGACTACCTCACCGACCAGGACGTCGCCGAGCGCTTCGCCGTCGAGGTCATCGAGGCGGTGTACGAGCTCGAGCACATGGGGCTGCCGTTCAACCGCACCCCCGAGGGCAAGATCGCCCAGCGCAAGTTCGGCGGCCACACCCGCGAGTTCGGCAAGAGCGCCGTCGAACGCGCCTGCTACGCCGCCGACCGCACCGGCCACATGATCCTGCAGACGCTCTACCAGCAGTCGATCAAGGACCGCGTCAACTTCTTCAACGAGTTCCACGTTCTCGACATGATCATGGAGGACGGCGCCTGCCACGGCGTCGTCGCCTACGAGCTCGCCACCGGCGACATCCACACCTTCCACGCCAAGGCGACGATCATCGCCACGGGCGGCAACGGGCGCATGTTCCGCGTCACCAGCAACGCCCACGCGCTCACCGGCGACCTCATGTCGATCGCCTACCGGCGCGGCCTGCCGATCGAGGACCCGGAGTTCTACCAGTTCCACCCCACCGGCCTGTACAAGCTCGGCGTGCTGCTCACCGAGGGCGCCCGCGGCGAGGGCGCCATCTTGCGCAACGGCGACGGCGAGCGCTTCATGGAGCGCTACGCGCCCACCATCAAGGACCTGGCGCCGCGCGACATGGTCAGCCGCGCGATGTACCTCGAGATCCGCGACGGCCGCGGGGCGGGCCCCGACAAGGACTACATCCACCTCGACCTGACGCACATCGACGCGCACATCATCGAGACGCGCCTGCCCGACATCACCGAGTTCTCGCGCATCTACCTCGGCGTCGATCCCATCAAGGAGCTGGTGCCCATCCAGCCGACCGCGCACTACGCGATGGGCGGCATCCCCACCACGATCGACACGCAGGTGATCGCCGACGGCCAGAACACGATCGTCCCCGGCCTCTACGCCGCCGGCGAGGTCGCCTGCGCCAGCATCCACGGCGCCAACCGGCTCGGCACCAACTCGCTCGGCGATCTCATCGTCTTCGGCCGCCGCGCCGGCATCGAGGCCGCCAAGTTCGCCGCCTCCGAGAGCTTCACCGACCTGCCGGCCGGCGTGCAGGACCGCACGCGCGAGCTCGTCGACACGGTCCGCAAGGGGAAGCGCAAGGAGCGCGTCTCGCACCTGCGCCGCGAGCTGCAGGACACGATGCAGGACCATGCGTCGGTGTTCCGCACCCAGGAGTTCCTCGCCAAGCAGGTGGACATCCTGCGCGACCTGCAGGAGCGCTACGAGTGCGTCGGCGTCGAGGACGAGGGGCACAAGTTCAACACCGAGCTGCTCGAGGCGATCGAGCTCGGCTTCCTGCTCGACAACGCGGAGCAACTGGTGCACGCCGCGCTGAACCGCGAGGAGTCGCGCGGGGCGCACTCGAGGGAGGACTTCAAGGAGCGCGACGACGCCACCTGGCTGAAGCACACGCTGATCTACAAGGATGGGGACGGCGTCCGCATCGACTACAAGCCGGTCACGCTGGGCAAGTACGAGCCCAAGCCGCGGACCTACTGAGGCGGGGGCCATGCAGATCAACGTCAAGATCAAGCGCTACAACCCGGAGGCCGACGCGCGGCCCTACTGGGCCGAGTACAAGCTCGAGGCGCGCGGCTCCGATCGGGTGCTCGACGTCATCAACCACCTGAAGTGGGAGGTGGACGGCTCGCTGGCCTTCCGCCGCTCCTGCGCCCACGGCATCTGTGGCTCCGACGCGATGCTGATCAACGGCGTCAACCGCCTCGCGTGCAAGGTGCTGGTCAAGGACCTCGGCGAACGCATCACGATCGAGCCCATCCGCGGGCTGCCGGTCCTCAAGGACCTGATCGTCGACATGGAGCCGTTCTTCGACTCCTACAAGGCCGTGCTGCCGTTCTTCATCAACGACGATCCGCCACCCCCCGGCGAGCGCTACCAGAGCGCCGAGGACCGGGCGATCTTCGACGAGACCACCAAGTGCATCCTGTGTGCCGCCTGCACGACCAGCTGCCCGGTCTTCTGGACCAACGGCCGCTACCTGGGGCCCGCCGCCATCGTCAACGCCCACCGCTTCATCTTCGACTCGCGCGACCAGGGCGCCGCCGAGCGCCTCGGGGTCCTCAACCAGGCCAACGGCCTGTGGCGCTGCCGCACCGCGTACAACTGCACCGAGGCGTGCCCGCGCGACATCCCCATCACGCGGGCGATCGAGGAAGTCAAGCGTGCGCTTCTTTGGCGAGGGGCCTAGCCCCTCGCCAAAGAAGCGCCAAGCAGTTCTGGGGGCCGCGCCGCGCCCCCAGAACTGCCGTGCGCTGTTGTGGCGAGGGGCGCGTGAGCACGACTCCTCGAAGATGCCAAGCAGTTCAGGACCGCGGAGCGGCTTGGCTGCCGTGTGTGAGGTCGTGGCGCGGGGCGTAGGAATGCATCGCCTGTGGACACGTACATCAGCCCCGACAACGGAACTCCAGCCTCGGACGTCGCACGCCCGACAGCGTGTAAACTGACGAAGGGCAAGGCGAAAGTGCCTTCTACCCGTCACGTTCGAAGCTCAGGCGTCCTCGCCCCGAGGGCTGCAGCCTGGGCGCATCTGAGCAAGGGCGGTTCACCGTCCGAAGCATAGGACCCAGGTCTCGGTCGAGGAGTGCTGCGAACGGTATGGGACCGCTTGGTTACCTGTGTTCTGCGACGAAGGGTGAGCACTGCCACTGCGGCCTACGGTCTGCGACTTGCCGGGAAGAGGTGCTACATGATGGGTTCTTCGGTGCGTGAGAGGAAATGGGGGCTTTGGTGGGTGTTGGTCGTGGTGGGGGTGGCGTCGATCGTGGTGGGGTGCGGTAGGGGTGGTGGTCCGGTGACGTCGGCGACGC
>CAZJUA010000049.1:0-13821 GCA_964549045.1 uncultured bacterium
GGCGACGACCCCGAGGTCGCTCTGCTGCTCGCCCAGGAGCGGCTCCGGGTCCGTGTGACGGACGGCATGCAGCAGGCGCGGCAGGCGCGGGGGCTCACCCAGGTCGAGCTGGCGGAGCGCATGGGCATCAGCCAGGGTCGTGTGTCGCGGCTCGAGAATGTTCACTACGACCGCAGGCTCGACTCGCTGGCCGCATACCTGCACGCCGTCGGCGCGGAGTTGCTCATGGCGTTCAAGGTGGGGGACCAGCTGATCCAAGTGGTGCGCCCTGAGCGTACGCACGTCGTTCCCGCGTCAGATGGCGTCGGGTTGCAGGCCGACGAAGTGGCGGTCGGCGCGAGGTAGGAGGCGGGCGAGCGGTGAGCCTCACGAGCCCGACGACGGGCCGTCGCCCGGAGCAGCCGTACCGCGGAATGCAGCGTTTCGGTGCCGCAAGAGGCATCGGCCATGTACGTTGGCTCGCTACGCCCTCTCGTGATCCGATGCGTCGCCGACCGGACACCGCTCAGCCGGTCGCATCGAGGCCCAGCGGATTGGTGGTGCGGTAGGTCGCATCGAGCCGCCCCTTCGGAGCGAGCGTGCGGTTGCCGGTTCCGAGGCCGATGCGGTCGGGTTCCAGGCGTTCGCGCCAGGGTTGGGCGCGGCCGTGGCGGCGGCCGAGCCCGAACCCTCGGTTAGGAAGCCTGGGGTGGGGAACCAGCCCTGAGCGCATCGGTACGTTGGGGGTCTCACCCCCCGGTCGCGGTGCGCGCCGGCGCCTCGGCCAGAAAGGGGTCGCCGCCGAACCCGCGCGCCCCGCGCCAGTGGTCGAGGGACCGCTGCAGGCGGAACACCGACCCCTCGCGCAGGCGGAACTGCCACATCTCGTCCGCCGTCGCCACCTGCAGCGTGTCCGTCCGCTCGGTCGAGGTCGTGCGCAGCGAGGTGAGCGGGATCGCCAGCTCGCCGAAGCGCAGCGCGCGCGGCGTGATCTCGAGCCGGTCCTCGCCGAGGGGTGACAGCGGCGCGACCGGCCCGAACACGGAGCGCTCGTGGGCGCCCCGCGCCCAGCCTCCGAGCGCGGCGGGCTCCTCCGCCCGCCACACGGGCCGCGCGAGCTCCGCCAGGGTGACTTCGGCCGCCGGGGCTTCGACGCCGCGGAACCTGCCGCCTGGGGTGGGTTGCCACGCCGCCCCGCAGGCCGCGCAGCGCAGCTCGATGGGTCGCCACTGCGCCTCGTCGAGGCACGCAGGGCAGCGCCACAGCACGCGGCCGAGCTTGGCGCGGTCGAGCCCCTCCAGGTGCACGCGCTGGGGGTCCTCGTCGAGCAACTCGCCGATGGCGCGGTCCAGAGCGCGAGCGGGGGTCGCCGCATCGAACGCGACGGGCGCGCCGATCCGTACCCGCACGGGGCGCACGCGCAGGCGCTCGGCCCACCGCGGGCCGGCGTCGTAGTTCCCGCTGATGCCCACCGGGATGACGGGCACGCCGAGCTGGCCGAGCATCCGGGCCACTTGCGGCAGCGCCCCTTGGTAGCTGCCCAGCGGCGAGCGCTCGCCCTCGACGAAGACGCCGACGAGCGCGCCCTGGTCGAGGCGCCGCAGCAGCTCGAGGGTCGCCGCCGGGTCGACGCGGTAGCGGCGCAGGGGCACCGCCGTGGTGCGGCGCAGGGCCCAGGCGAGCGGGCCGCTGCGGAACGCTTCGGCCGTCGCCAGGAAGTGGATGCGTCGCCAGGTCACGCACTGCAGGAATACGGGGTCGGCGTAGCAGGCGTGGTTGGCCACCAGGACGGCGGCGCCGGTGCGTGGAACGTGTGCCCGCCCCTCGACCCGGACCGGCAGCGCGATGCGCGCCAGCACCTGCGTGACGCGGTAGACGTCCAACCGCGGCAGCAGCCCGACCTGGCGCTGGTAGCTGAGGTACGCCGCGCCGAACCGCCTGCGCAGGCCGCGCTCCTCGACGAGGGCGTAGGCGATCCAGGCGGGCAGGAGGGCGGCGCCCACGCCGAGCGCCAGGCCGGCGGAGCCGATGACGAGCCCGGCGCCGACGACGACCAGGTGAAAGCCGACGTACACCGGATGCCGCACCCAACGGTAGGGACCCGATACGACCAAGCGCGGCGGTGGCAGCGCGCTTACGGGCAGGCCGCGTCCCCGCAGACCCAACGCCAGGATGCTCCAGAGCATCAGGGCGCTGCCGCACGCCACCACGATCCAGCCGCCGGGCCACGGCTGCAGCGCGACCGGCAGGCGCCCGTCGAACCACGTGCCCAGCCGCCACAGCGCGAACGGCAGGGCGATCCAGAACACGGCGACGTACGCCAAGACGATGGCCGCGCGCGCCCAGATCGAGCGACGCCCTGGGCTCACGGTCGAGCCCGCCTCGGGTCGCGTCCAGCCTTCGAACGATCGCCTGCGGCGGTCGACCGATCGCGTGCGGCGGTCGACCGCATCGAGCGCTGCGAAGAGCACCGGCTCCACATCGCCCTCGCCCCTTCCACCCGTGCCCGTGTCGGACACGGCGAACGCCGCAGCCCGTGCAAGCCCTGGAGTACTTCCACCATCATGGCAGGTCGCCCGCCGGTGATGCCGTCGGGCATGGGTTTCCTGGTCGACATGCGGTGCCAGGCGAAGGCGACTAGCAGGCCGAGGACCGGTTCACGCAGGCAGTGGCCGAAGGGGTGGGTATCGAGATCGATGCCCGACGCGTACTCGTGGCGCGGCAGGAAGGGCGTGTTCACGGCCGAGACCGCCTGGGTTCCTGCCCGCTTCGTCGACGCACGACGAACATGGTGGGGGACGATGGTTGCCATGGATCCGGTGCGCCCCATCCACGCAAGCCGAGGGCCGCGTCGTCGTCACCGGCAACGTGCAGGAGTTTCGACGCGCGGCCGGCCTGGCGGCCGACGCCAGGGTCGGGGCACTTGATGAAGCATCATATGATGCGTAGGATGATGCATCGGAGGTCAAGTGATGCGCACGACCGTGAACCTGGATACCGACCTGCTCGCGGAGGCCGCGCGCCTGACGGGCCTGACCGAGCGCACGGCGCTGCTCCACGCCGGGCTGCGGGCCCTGATCGAACGCGAGAGCGCGCGTCGCCTCGCGCGCCTGGGCGGCTCCCAGCCCGACCTCGAGCCCGTGCCTCGCAGGCGCGCAGACGCCGCGTGACGCTGGTCGACACCTCGGTCTGGGTCCGCCATCTGCGCGAGGGCGATGCCCGCCTCGCGGCCGCCCTGGAGCGGGCCGAGGTGTGGACGCACCCGTGGGTGATCGGGGAGTTGGCGTGCGGCAGGCTCTCGGATCGCGCCACCGTGCTCGGTCTGCTACGGGCGCTGCCGTCGGCGCCGGTCGCCAGCGTCGACGAGGCGCTGGAGCTCATCGAGCGCCGCGCCCTCATGGGCCGTGGCATCGGCTGGGTCGACGTGCAGTTGCTCGCCTCGGCGCTGCTGGCCGGCGTGTCGCTTTGGACGCTCGACCGCCGGTTGGCCGCGGTCGCCGCCGTGCTCGGCGTGGGGCAGGAGGGTTGAGCATCCGCGATTCGCGAACCGCGAACGGTGGTCGGGTGGAGGGGTCGCCCATGGGCGGGACCCATGGCCGTCCTCGATCTGCGCATCATCCACGCCGTGAATGGCTATCATTCATGGCATGGATGAACGGTCGCTTCCTCGGCTCGTCGGTCGCAGCCTCGACGAGCACCTCCGCACGATGCCGGCGGTCGTCCTCACCGGGGCGAGGCAGACCGGCAAGAGCACGCTGGTTCAGGCTCGGCATCCGTCGCGCCGGTACGTGACCCTCGACGACCTCGACGTTCAAGCTGCTGCCGGCAGCGATCCGGAAGCGATCGTCGGGGGGACGGATCCCGTGACGATCGACGAGGTCCAGCGCGAGCCGGAGCTCCTGCACGCCGTCAAGCGCGCGATCGACCGGAAGCGCACGCCGGGCCGGTTCTTGTTGACGGGTTCCGCCAACCTCCTTCTGATGCACCGCGTCTCCGAATCGCTCGCCGGCCGCGCGAGCTACCTGACCCTGTGGCCGATGACGCGCCGAGAGCAGCTCGGGGAGGCTCGACCGGGCCGGTGGGACGACCTCCTCGGCGCGGACGAGGCCGACTGGGTCGACCTCCTCACGAGCGAAGCCGATTCGCCCGAGGACTGGCGGTCCCTCGCGCTCCGGGGCGGTTTCCCGACACCGGCGCTCGACTTGCCCGACGCGTCCGCGAGGCGCATCTGGTTCGACGCGTACGTCCGGACGTACCTCGAGCGCGACCTCCAGGCGCTGGCGTCGATCACGGCGCTCCCCGACTTCCGGCGCGTCATGCGGGCGGCCGCGTTGCGTCTCGGCCAGGTGCTCAACCAGTCCGACCTCGCACGGGACGTCGCGGTGGCCCAACCGACCGTGCACCGGTGGCTCAACCTCTTGGAGGCGTCGTACCTCATCGTGCGCCTGCCGGCGTACGCGGTCAACCGGACGAAGCGACTCATCAAGGCCCCCAAGCTGTATTGGGGCGATACCGGGGTGGCGCTGCACCTGGCGGGGCTCGACGCGCCCCTAGGCGGCCATCTCGAGAACCTCGTGCTCCACGACCTCCTAGCCTGGCGCGACGCGCGCAGCGGTCCGGCCGAGCTCCACCACTGGCGCACGACGACGGGCGATGAGGTCGATCTGGTCGTCGAGGTGGCCGGTCGGCTGCTGCCGATCGAGATCAAGAGCACCGAGAAGCCCAGGTTGGGGGATGCCAGGGCGTTGCGCAGCTTTCGTGCCGAGTACGGCGAGGTCGCTCGGTCAGGGTTGTTGCTCCACACCGGTCAGCACACGGAATGGCTTGCGCCCGACGTCCTGGCGGTGCCTTGGTGGCGGGTGGTGTGAGACATCGGCATGCGCTTACGTTCCCGCCAGGTCCTCCAGCATCTCCTCGAGCACCAACTCCTCCTCGACCCCGACCCCGTGTTCGATCATCGCCTCCCGCAGCGCCGGATCCCAGGGTGTCTCCTGCGCTCGCCCCAGCAGCGCCGCCAACGCGCCGGATCGGCCGCGTCGCTCGAGCGCTGCGAGGTAATCGGCCGTACCGAAGCGCCAGGGGGTCCACGCCACCTGCGAGCCGAGCGTCCGCGCGATGGTCACGCCGCCCCAATCGAAGTCGCCGTGGTAGCGCAGCGTAGCGCCGCCATGATGGAGGCGCCGTAGCAGCGTCACGGCGGCGGCGCCCGGCTGCCCCTGGAGGCAGACGAGCGGTGCGGTGCGGACGCCGAGGAGGTCGGCCGCGGCCGACACCACCGCGGGGTTCTCGCAGACGTGGACGACCGATGGGACGGTACCGAGGTCGTCGGCGACGACCTGCCGGAGGGTCAAGACCGCGGGCTCACCGCTCGAAGCCAACGCTGCCAGGGCGCGTGCGGTGCCGCCCGGGGCGGCGGCGAGCGCTGCCGTCGCGCCCGGCAGGCCGACGACGAGCACCGTGCTCGAGAGATCGTCGACGAGGACACCGACCGAGGCCCACGCCCCCCGCCGCCGGGCGGCCGACCCAGGCCGTGATGTCGCCGCCGCGGTTGCATCGCGGTCGGTGGCAGCCGCCTTGCCGACCGCTTCGGCGGCCGAGGCGGCGAGCCCTCCGAGCGCCGTGCCGGCGTCGAGCGCGTGCGCGCGGTGCAGGACGCGAGCCGAGAAGTGGGCGATGGACTCGCCGTCGGCCGGCAGGGCGTCCACCACGGCCCCAAGGTCCCGAACGAGCGCCAACGCCTCCGGCGCGCTGGCGGCCACCCGCCGCACGTGCCCCCTGGCGCGCAGCCCCTCGGTCCAGGCGGTGAGCGCTGGGTGGCGATCGGCGAGCGCGGCGAGTTCGTCGCTGACGGCGCGCCACGCCTCCTCTTCGGCCCGCAGCCGCTCGGGATCGGCGACAGGGCCCGCGAGCAAGACCACGGCCGACGCGAGTCCCTCGGGCCACGCACCCGACGACCGCAGAACCGCGTCGAGCCGCTCGAGCGGGATCGACACCGACCGCCCCGGCGCCACCGCACGACCGAGCAGCCGGCCGACCGCCGCGCGCTGTGCCTCACTTGCGGGCGTGAGCCTGATCGCGCCGGTCAGCGGGTGGCCGCGGCTCAGCCGCGTGCGGGCGCGCTCGACGATCCACGCCGTCTCCGGGCCGCCGAGAAGGCGACGGAGCCGTTCCTCGTCGCCCGTCACGCCCACAGGCCGTCCGCGGCGGGAACGGGGTCGACCGCGGAGTCGACACGCCTGCGCTCGTGCCCGTCCCACGCCCAGAGGCTCACCAGCACCGCCGGGATGCCCTCGATGCGCGACAGCTGGGCGATCGACAGACCGGGAACCTCCGCGTAGCAGCCCCATTCGCGCTCGCTCGTCATGACGACGTCGAGGTCGAACGCGCGCAGGAGGCCGAGCGACTTCGCGCGCGAGTCGTCGTCGACGCCGGCGAAGGCCTCGTCGAGGGTGACCAGCCGCGCCGCGTGCGGTTTGGATGCTGACCGGTAGTGGGAGGCCGCCGCTGCGAAGAGCGGCAGGCTGACGGCGAGCACGCGCTCGCCCCCCGAAGCGGGGCCGGTTGCCGGACGCCAGTCGCCGTGCTGGAAGCGTTCGACCGTGAAGTGATGCCAGGCGCGGTAGTCGAGTGCCACCTCGAGATGCTCGTACCAGGTGCCGGTCTCGTCGGCCTCGCGCACGGCGGCGATGCGCGCCTGCAGGAACGCCCCGATCGACTGGCGATCGCCCTCGCTCCAGGCGTCGGAGACCTGCAGCAATCGGCCACGGACCTCGGCGAGCCCTGCCGGACCGTCACGGCGCGGCCTCCAACGCACCCGCAGGCGCATGCCGGTGGAGGTCGGGCGCTCGGAGAGCTCCGCGTTGATGGCGAGCACCTGCGCCTCGGCGCCGGTCACGAGGTCCGCCAGGTTAGCGCCAACCTCGGTGACCAGGTGGTTCTCGATGATCTCTCGCTCGCGCGCGCTCAGGAGCCGCTCCCTCGCCTCGGTGTCGGCGCGCAGCGACGTCATCAGCTCGGTCGCCGGCATCGGCCTGCCGCCGAAGACGATCGAGACGGCGTAGCCGTCGTCGCTCGGCTCGCCCACGGCGGTGTGACCGTGTCGGCTCAGCGCCGTCTGAAGCTGCGTGAACTCCTGGCTGAGCCTCGTCTGCACGCGCCCCCACGCGGCGTCGTCGGCATTCGTCGTGACCAGCGCCGCGTCAAGCGTCCGCGCCACCGCGATCGCTTGCGTGAGCGTCCAGGGGCGATCGTCGCCTGGGATGGGCGCCTCCGGTACGGCGACGGCGAGGAGCCCGAGCCTCGCGGTCCGACGCAGCGCCGCGCTCGCCTCGTCGCGCGCCACGGCGGCGTCCCCTTGCTGGGCAAGGATCGAGCGTTCGACTTCTTCGCGGCCCGCCTCCGCCCGCTCGGCACGGCTCCGCTCCTCGAGCGTGCGATCGGTCGCGTCCGCGGTCTCCTTGCGCTCGCGGGTCACCTCGGCGCGTCGTCGCTGGAACTCCCGCACGTCCGCGCCGAGGGTGCTCTCGAGCGTCTCGAAGCGCGCCGCGGCCGCGGCGCGCTCCTCGGCCCGCCTCTGGCGCTCCGAGTCGGCCTCGGCGTGCCGCGTCTCCGCGCGCCCGCGCTCGGCCAGTGCGGCGTGCAGCCTGCGTTCCTCGGTCGCGGCCAGGTCGGACGCGTGCCACAGGCTCTGCAATGCCCTTGCGTAGGTTTCCATGGCGTCGCGGACGGTCTCGAGCTCGTCGCGCGCCGTCGGCAGATGGAGCGCCGCGGCGGTCTCGCTCAGGTCCGCGGTGTGCGCGTCCCAGGCGGCTCGGGCCACTTCGGCGCGCTCCGCGGCGTCGTCGTGCGCGCCGCGCGCGTCGCCCACCGCCCGTTGCGCGGCCGCCACGTCGGCGTGCGCATCGCGGAGGACTGCGTCGGCCGGCAGCCCGGCGGTATCGGCCCGCACCCGCGAGCGGCGAAGGTCGAGCTCCTCGATGGTCGTGGTGAGGGCGTCCCACTCGAGCTGGAGCGTCGCTCGCTCGGATCGCACTTCGGCGAGCCGCCGCCGGCGGGCGGCCTCGCGGGCGCCCTCGCCGATGTAGCTCGCCTCCGCCTTGGACCACGCGCCGGTGGCGATCCCCAGCCCGAAGCGCCCGTCAGTCGACGCCCATGACGCGTGCGCGTCCGGCACGCGGGTGTCGCCCGCACGGACGAGGGCCACGGCCGCGAGGACGGCGGCCACGTCCTCCGCACGAACGCCGGCGTCGTCCGGTGGCGTCGCCGGCCGCAGGACGCTCGCGAGCGTCTCCCGGCCCGCGGGCGCCGGCCGTGGCGTGAAGAGCAGCTCGCCGTCGATGGCCGAACGCACCTCGCCGCCCGGCAGGACGTGCGCGTCGAGCAGCCCCGCCGCTTCGAGCGCGGCCTCGAGGCCGGCGCGCTCCCGTGCGCCCGTCGCCTCGCTGAAGTCGACGGAGCGCCACAGCGGCAGGCCCGGCAGGTCACCCTGGGCGCGCGTGTGACGCGCGGGTGGCGGTTCCGACTTGCCAGACTCGAGCCCGGCGATCTCCCGGTCGAGCTCCTCGGCGTGGGTGGCGAGCTCGTCCGCGCGCGCACGCGCTCGCGTGCGCGCGTCGCCGATCGCCTCGAGCGCCGCGTCCGAAGCGGCCGTCAGCGCCGCCGCCGCGGGGTTCGGACCGTCGAGCGTCGCGACCCAGGCGTGCAACTCGTCGGTCACGGCCGCGAGGTCGTCGAGGCGCACCTCGACGAGCGTCTCGAGGTACGCGCGCACCGTGCGCACGAGCACCTCGCCCGTGCGTTGCAGCGCGGCCTCCATGGCGGCTTGGCGCTCGAGCGCACGATCGAGTTGCGCGGCGGCGTCGTCGAGGCGGCCGTTCGCGGTGGCCAGCGCTGCGGCGGCGCGCTCCGCGGCGTCGATCAGCTCCCGAACGTGCGCGAGCGCGCGACGGCGCCGGGCGAGGAGTTCGTCGGCTCGGCGCTTGGCATCGGCCCGTTCGGCGTCGGTAGCCGCGGCGGCATCGACGAGCGTGGCGTGCTCCGCCGGGACGCCCGCCGGGACGGCGGCAGCGCCGGCGTCGGCGAGGGCGGCGGCGCGCGCCGCCCCGCGCGCCGCCGAGTCCGCCTCGGCCCCCTCGACGCGCTCACGCGCGTCGGCGAGCTCCGCCTCGGTGCGCGCCGCGAACGCCACCGCGGCCGTGAGCCGCTCGCGCGCCCCCGTCGCCTCGCGTTCGGCGGCGGCCAGCTGCGCCTCGCCCTCCGCGTGCTCGCCCTCCATGAGCGCGGTGAACGTCGCCTCGAGCGAGGCCGCGCGCCCGCGCAGGGCGTCGAGGGCCTCCGCGGTGCGGCGTACTTCGGCGCGTGCCGCCTCGAGTTCCTCGCGCACGCGCAAGAGGTCACGACCGAGCTGCTCGAACTTCGACTGCGCGAGCCTCGGCCCTTCGGCCTTGCGACGGGCGATCACGCGCGCGTAGGCGCGGTAGTGCTCGAGGAACGCCGCGACGGCGCGCGTCGTGTCCGCGAGCTCCGCGAGCTGCTCGCGCTCGTCGTCGAGGCCGCGGAACCCCTCCGCCACGACGTTGATGAGCGAGCTCGGGACGGGGCTCAACGACCGCGTCAGCGCGTCGGAGAGCATCCCCTCGTTCGGCCGCCGTGACAGCTGCGGCTGGCGGATCTGTACGAGCAGGTCGACGAGCGCGTCGTAGCGCTTCTCGCCGAGGCCGAAGAGCGTCTCGTCCACGGCGTGGCGGTAGGCGCTCTTGGTGTCGTAGATGCGGCCGTGGTCGCCGAGCGCCTCGGCGAGCCGCTCACGGCCGAGCGCGGTGCGTGACGCGTCGAGCAGCTCGAGGTCGTCACCGACGCGCTGGCGGGTGATGAAGAACCAGTTCCTCAGCATCCGGCCGCTCCCCGCCTTGAGGCCGGCGCCGAGCGTGCGGTAGACGGGTGCGCCGTCGTCGCCGAGCCGCCCGAACTCGATCCAGGTGTAGCCGAGCCGCTCCGCGTGCGGGTGCGTGCCACCGAGCAGGAGGTTCCACTCCATGCGCTTGTTCGGGTCGGCGTCGGGCTCCACGCGGCGCGCCGAGAGGTCGCCGTCGAGCAGGAACGGCAACGTCAGGGCCAGCACCTTCGATTTGCCGGTGCCGTTGTTCCCACGCAGCAGGAGGCGTCCGTCGACGAAGGGGAAGATCTCCTCGTCGTAGTAGAAGAGGTCGATAAGACCGAGCCGGAGCAGCTGCCAGCGGCCCGTCGTCGGTGTGGGCGCGTCACGCACCGTGGCGATCCTCGAAGAGCGATACCGCTTCGGGCGCCCGCGACGGACCGGTGGGGAAGGATTCCGCCACCGCGAAGCGCGCCAGGGCCGGCAGCGGGCGGACGCGGTCGCCGCGCCGCTCGATCAGCCGCATCGCCGCCAAGCGCTCGAGCGCCGCATCGGTGAGCGCGACCTCGGCGCCCGGCTCGGTCGCCGCTCTGCGCCAGTAGCTCCGGTGCCGCTCGGCGAGGTCGCGCGTGATGCGCTGGAGTTCCTCGACCCGGTGCTCCGCGCCGCCCTGTACCAGGTGCTCGGCAAGCAGCAGCGTGAGGTGCCCCTCGGTGCCGGGCTCCGGGAGCCGCACGTCGGTGAGGTCGTCCTCGGGGTCGACCATGGCGATGCCCTCTGCGCGCACCTCCGCGACCAGACCCGTCAGCTCGGCGATGCGGCGGACGATCGCGGGGCGTTGCCGGCGGAGGTACTCGAGTTCAGCTTCGTCGAGCTCCTCGAAGTAGAGGACCGGGTCGTCGAGGAGGCGGCGGGTGAGCCGGTGACGGATCCCCCGGTTCGTCGCCTCGTCGGACTCGGGGGTCTCGACCGCTCCCAGGGCGGCGATCCGCTCGTCGAACGCCTCGGCAGGAACGGTCGACGGTCCCCGGCGCGCGACCAGCAACTGCGACAGCACCCGCCGAGACACGTCGTAGAGCACGTCGCCCGTGCCGCGCAGGTAGTCCTCCTCGTCACCGGCGACCCGCGTGAGCACGCCCCAGTGGAGCAGCAGGTGGACGACAGCGACCAGGTCGCTCTTCTGGTCGCGGCCACTGAGCGTGAACTCGACGCCGCTGTCGGCCATCACCGGACCGCGGGCCAGGAGCAGGACCTGCTCAGCGAGCCGGCCGAGCGGGATCTGGGCGTCGGCCCTTTCGAGCGCCGCCAGGGCCAGGCAGAAGAGCACGTAGCGGCGCCGCCCGAAGGAGTTGCGGTTCCGCGGATCGCGCGCCGGGCGCGTGGCGTCTTCCGTCGTGGCGGGCTCCTTGTGGAGCCGGATCACGTCGGAGTCGGCGTGCAGTCGCCAGCCAGTGTTGGCGTCGAACCAGCTCCGGAGATCGGGAAGTTGCGAGCGCACCAGTCGGAACGCTTCCCCCTCGGCCGCCGCCCTGAGCAGGGGGCGCTTCAGCAGCGCGCGGGCGGCCCGGTGGAGGGCGTCGACCTGACTCACGGGACACGCCGCGTGGCCGGCTGGGAGGCGATCAGCTTCCGGGCGACGCGAGGACCCGCCCCGGGCTCGAAGATCTCGACGAGGTGGTCGCGTCCGCGGAGGATCCCGCGCGAGGAGCGGATCGCGACGACCGGCGCGTCCGCGATCGCGCGCAGGCGGATGCGCAGGCTGCCGCCGCCCGCGCTCACCTCGGCGTGTTCTGCGCCGGGGCGGCGGGCGGCGAGCGCGTCGCCGAGCAGGTCGAGGAAGAGCCCGAAGGCGTGGGCGTCGAGCTCGGCGAGCTCGGAGAGTCGCAGCGGGCCGTCGGTGACGAGCGTCTCGCGGGCTCGGACGATCTGCTCGGCCTCGAAGGCAGCGCGTGCGGCGAGCCGCGCTTTGTCTTCGCTCCGGTCGAGCACTTGGGTCGGTCGACCGCGCCGCTCGTAGGAGCCAGTGCGGCGCAGTTGGGGTGAAACGACGATCGGCTCGGCGTCGGCCCACGGCCCACCGACGGTCCTCGGCTCGTCGGCCCAGCGCTGCAGCGTCTCGACGTCGACCGCCAGGTGCCGGGCCGGGTCGAGCCCGAAGGCCGCGTGCCAGAGCCGGTGTCGATCACCGTCACTCGGCGCGGCAGCGAACCAGCGGGCGAGCGTCAGGAAGTCCGCCGAGCGATCCGACCGGCCGGCGCGGCGCACGTTCGCCTCGCGGACCACGTCGAGCAAGGCGGGGATCGCGGCCAGCGCGCGGCTCCGGAGCAGCTTCGCCTGGCTGTCGTGCCCACCGCTCGACACGAACCAACTCTTCAGGCCCGTCCAGCGGTTGTGCCAGCGTTCGCGCGAGCGCTCGAGCGCGCGCTGCGCCGTGGGGTCGTCCGGATCGGGTGCCTCGTCGGCTGCTTCGTCGACGGCGATCCGTTCCAGGAGCGACGCGATCCGGCCGCCGTCGGCGTCGCGGAGGAGGCCCGCGATCGTGGCCCCGATCGTGACCAGGTCCTGGATGAAACGCTCCAGGTAGCCGATGAGCTTGTCCTTGTAGGCGATGAAGGCGTCCTCGCTCGTGCCCTCGAGGTCGATGCTGCGCTGCAGCGACGCCATGAAGGCACTGGCGTTCTCAGCGAGGTCGGTGAAGCGGCCGGTGAGGGCGCTCAGCGTCTGGCGCAGCTTGCCGAGGTCGGGGTCGTCGTCCGCGGCCAGGAACTGCAACTCACGCAGACCGAGCTCGATGTCCGCGAGGGCCACGGCCTGTAACGCGCCGCGCCGCCCGAGCGCGTCGTCGAACGCCCGCAGCGCTCGCTCTGCCGCCTCCCCCTCGTGCGTGAGCCCGTACAGCAACCGCCGGCGGTAGAAGTCCTCGACGGCGGTCACGCGGCTGGTGTCGGGGTGCGAGCGGAGGTTGCCCCAGCGCTCGAGGCTGTCGAGCTTGGCGGTGAGCTCGTCGAGTTCGACGCGGGCGCCGCCGTCGACGTGCAGGCTCGAGGCGACGTCCTCCGGGCGCAGATGGACGTGGAAGCGTTCCTTGGCCGTGATGAAGGCGGCCAGGACGCGGCGGTACGTGGTGGCGCCGTCGGTGGTCAGGTGCGCGAAGACGTCGAAACGGTCCGGTGCGGCGTCGGGGAGGTCGCCGGCTACCGTCATGGCTTCGCAGGATACGACGGCGTGGGCCTTCATCTGAGTCAGATGGGACGGCTGGATGGGCGAGGTCCGGATTGCGGTCGGGGCGAGGTCTCTGCGGGCAACTCAGCCGCTCGCATCGAGACGCCGGACCTTGACGCTCATCACGGTCTCGAGGAGCTGCTGCAGGAGGGCGGGGTGCAGGGTCCTCAGCCCGTCGGCGATCGCTTCGGCCATCTCGAAGGTGATGCGGTGGGGGACGTCGGCGAGGAGTTCGAGCCACGCGCGCTCGGGCACCGACACGAGCAGCGGGTAGCACGCGGCGGTGTCGAGGGGTGCGACCGTGGCTGCGGGCGATCGCCTGAGGGTGGCGCCGCATGGCCAGATGCCGTACCCGCGGTACGCCGAAGAGCTGGAGGAGCTCCATCGCCTCGTGTACGCCGACGACTGAGTTCGCTCCGGCCTCGGCTGGCCGACCTGGATGGAGACGCCCGAGGCACGGGCCCTTCTGGAGGATCCCGCTGCGATGCGCGAGGCGACGCCGGAGCAACTCGCGCGCGTCCTTACCGTGGTCGTGCGCCTGGAGCGGTTCAGCGAGGGAGCGATGACGGTCGTCGGCCCCGAGCCGCGGTATGAAGGCCGGATCAGCGGCACCAGCCCACCGCGGCCGGGTTCTTGCCCAGGTGCGGGCGATCGACTGGATCGCCGTCCGTGAGGATGGCCATGGAGGTCGCCGCCCATGCCCATATGTGATACAGTGTCATACATGAAGACGTCGGTGCTGACGC
>CAZJUA010000050.1:0-52918 GCA_964549045.1 uncultured bacterium
CCAGCTCCGACAACGCCCGCTCGCGCCCGACGAGCCCACGCCGGTCACCGGCGTACCGAAGGCGCACCGGTTCGACCGGCTGCGACCCCGGCGCCTCCCCCTCGGCCCCGGAGCGCTCCGCGAGCCGCTCGAACAGCGCCCGCGTCGCCTCCTCCGGCTCGACGCTGCACTCGCGCCACAGCAGCTCCACCAGCTCCCGGTAGCGCCGCGTGACGCCGTGGGCATCGCCGTCCGCCGCCGCGGCCTGCATCGCCTCGCGGACGGCCTGCTCGTCCAGCGGATCCGCCCGGACGATCCGATCGGCATATGCGACCGCGTCGCCGTGGCGGCCCTCGGCGTTGGCCTCCGTCAGCAGCGCGCGGCAGGCCCGCCGCCAGTCCGCCGCCACCGCGGCACGCTCGCTGGCGAGCCAGGCGGAGAACTCGTCCGCGTCGTCGACCTCGAACCCCTCGAGCAGCGGCGCCCGATGCAGCTCGAAGGCATCGCGCCAGCGTCGCTCGGTGACCGCCCGCCGGAAGCCGGCGACGTCGCAATCTCCGGCGAGCCACACGCCCGTGCGATCCCGTCCCAGCAGGGCACCCAACGGGCCGTTCACCAGGCGCCGCAGCGCCTGACGCAGGTTCCCGAAGGCGTGCGCGTCGTCGAGACCCGGCCATAGCAGCTCCGCCAGCTCGGCACGGCGCACGAAACCACCCCTCGCCGCCAGGTACACGAACGCGGCGTGCGGCCTCGAAGGCCCGAGCGGCAGCCACGCGCCCCCGGCGCGCGCCTCTGGGGTGCCCAGCAGACGAACGCCCAGCTCCATGGTCACCTCACTGTACGCGCTGATGGCACATTTCGGCCATGAACGCGTTGGCGAAGCCCGGAGCAACCGAGGCGCGCACCTGCGTCGCGTACCCCACCGACGACGCGTTCCACGGCGTCCTACGATGCACCATGGCCGTCCCCGAGGTCCGCCCCGCGTCCGCCCCGGCGCCCGCCCAGGGCCGCCCCCTGCGCGTCGGCCTGCTGGCCGACGTCCACGACCACGTCCACGCCCTGCGGCGTGCCCTGCCCTGGCTCGCCCAGCACACCGACGTCCTGCTGGTGCTGGGCGACCTGGTGGCGCCCTTCGTCCTACGCCGCATCGCGGAGGGGTACGAGGGCACCGTTCACGTGGTGTTCGGCAACAACGACGGCGACCGCCACCTGCTCGGCGCCGTCGCGGCCGGCTTCCCCCACGTGCGCATGCACGGTGAGCTCTACCGCGGCGTGCTCGGCGGCCGTCGGGTGGCGGCCCAGCACTTCCCCACGATCGCCGAGCTGATCGACCCGACCGCCGCCGACCTCATCGCCTTCGGCCACGACCACCGCGCCCGCGCCTTCCTCCGCGGCGACGCGTGGGCGGTCAACCCCGGCACGCTGATGGGCTACGACCCGGCCGCCGACGCCGAGGTGCCGGCCTCCTGGGCCGTGTACGACGCCGGCCAGCACACGGTGGCGTTCTGGCGGCTGACCGGGGACGGCGCGATCGAGGGGTGGAAGCCGGGCGGCTGACCCCCAAGGCCTCCTCAGACCGCGAGCAGCGCCACGACTCGCGTCGGAACGAGCGGTGATCGGTGGCGACGATCGTCAGGTCGGTGAGGTTCGGCACCCGCTCGTAGCGGAGCCTGCGAGCCTCCGCATCGTTCTGGCCCATGCGTCGCGACGTGCGGAACACCCGGTTGGCGATCATCGAGACATGCTGACCGCGGTCGAACCGCCGCCAGCGATCCAGCGACAGACCCGCGTACTGGGTCACGGGCGTGGCTCTCCCGTTCCGATCAGCGCTCTCGTGAGGCCGCAGACCCGCCCCCGTGTCGCCGGGTCCTCGACCTCCATGCTGCGGTTCCCGTGCGCGGGCCGGACGTCGATCAGCGACACGTACGCGATGCAGTCGTCGGGACCGCGCCCAGGGTCGTCGTTCGCGCCCCACACGTCTTCCTGGAGCGAGCCGTCGTCCAGCAGCAGGTCCGCCGCGTCGACGTGCAGCTCGCCGGCGAGCGCGGCGACACCGATCGCGGCGTGGTGCCGGGGGCCGTCAGGCCAAGAACCGCTCCACCTCGGCCAGCGTCGCCTCATCGCCAGGCGGCTCGTCCGAAGCTGCCGGTACCTCGGTCGGCGCCAGCCCCAGCAGGCGCCGGGCGTCCGGCCACACCTCGACCTCGAGCGCCGGGTTCGCCCACGCCAGCGCGCCGAGGCGCCGCGCCGCGCCGGCGTCGCCCCGGGCGGCCGCGAGCTCGCCCGCGGCGAGCGCGGCGCGCGCGACGATGCGGGGCCCACCGATCGCCCGGGCCGCCTGCACGAGGGCGGCGACGTCCGCGGCGGCCTTCGCCCACGCGCCCAATCGTGTGTGCGCCTGCGCGCGGTAGGCGTGCAGCAGCGCCGCCATGGGGTGGCCGACGTTCTGCGCCCCGAGGGCCTCCAGCGCCGTGCGCGCCTGGGCGAGCACGTCGTCCGGCGCCCCGTGGCGGGCCAGGAGGGCACAACGCAGGAACGTGACCACCGATCGGCCGGTACCCAACCTCGCCGACAGGCGCTCGGCCTCCGCGACGCGGCCCTCCGCCACCTCGGGAGGCTCCGCCACGATGGCGCCCCAGACCGTCCAGATGTCCATCAGGGACGTCCTACCGAACCGGAGTGCGTCCGCGCGGGCGGCGTCGATGTGATCCTGCATCTCCTCGAATCGGCCGCGCATGAGGGGGGTCACCGACAGGTCCAGTTGTACGACCGAGGCCAAGTCGAAGTCGTCGAGCTCGCGCGCGAGGCCGAGAGCCTCTCCGAGCAGGACCTGGGCCTCCGCGCCGCGTCCGATGAAGGCGAGGCGCCGCCCGCGCTCCTCGAGCAGCGCGGCCAGCCCGATGCGGTCGCCCGCCCGCTCGAAGGCCGCGCGCGCCGTCGCCATGCGCTCATCGACGCGGTCCGTCGGATCATGCCACGTCAGCGCAGCGACGGCCAGCGCGAGGGCCCGGTCGTCGCCCAGCCGCCGCGCCAGGGCCCAGGCGCGGGCCGCATGCCGGGCACACGCGGGGCCGTCGCCCGGGGCGAATGTGAGCACACGCGCGAGCGTGAGCACGCGCTCACGCTCGCGCGAGCCGCCTCGGCCGGCGCGGCGAGCCGCGGCGCGCAGCGCGACGACCGCCTCCTGTGCGGCGGACGCGACCTCGGCCGGCCTCCAGTCCCGGTCGAGCGCCCGGAAGAGGCCGATCGCCATGTCCGCGAGCGCATCCCACTTGCCGTGCTCCAGCCCCCAGCGCCAGGCGCCCAGCGCCTGCTCGAGATCGTGGGGGTCCAGGTCCACCCGCCGGCCCGTCCGCGGGTCGACCTCCCGCGCCATGCGTGCCCGCCACGCGTCCAGCGCGGCGGACCAGGCCGCGTCCACGACACCGGCGTCCTCCTCGGCCCGTTCGCGGCCGAAGCGGGCGAGCAGGGCGTGCAACGCGAGGCGGTCGCCGCGCTGCCACAGCACGCCGCAATCGAGCAGGTGCCGGAGCCCGCGCCAACCGGTGCCCGCCACCTCCGCCGCCACGGCGCGGTCGAGGCTGCCGGGCAGGACGGAGAGCCGCGCCCAGGCGACGCGGTCCGCCGGCGGCGTCAGGCGCCAGGTCTCCTCGATGACCGCGTGCACGTCGCGCCGGCGCGGCGAACGGTCCAGCTCGTCGCTGTGCAGCGGCGCCCACGACGCCCGCAGTTGCGCCTCCAGCCCTTCGAGGCCGAGGACGTCGAGGGACATCGCCGCCAACTCCAGCGCCAGCGGGTGCCCGCCCAGCTGCTCGGCCACCCGTTCGATCGCGGCGGCGTCGAGGGCGCGGGCGTCCGCCGGCGCCAGCCGCCACGCGGCCGCCCTTCGGAAGAGCCTGGCGGCCGGGCTGGGCGGGGTCCCGCCGGTCGCGAGCGGCCCGACCTCGACCACCACCTCGGTCGACAGCTGCAGCCTGCGGCGCGAGGTCACGAGCAGGCGCGGGCCGACGGTCCCCCGGAGCACCGCATCGACGGTGGCCGCCTGCCCCAGATGCCGCTCGAACCCGTCGAGCAGCAGCAGCGACCGCCGGCCGTCGAGGCCCTCGAGGAGCTGCGGCAACACGGGCGTGTCGCCGCGCAGGCCCACGCCGGCGGCGCGCGCGGCCGCCCTGGCCACCGCGTCGGTCCCCGAACGGTCCTCGAGCCGCACGATGAACACGCCGTCGGGGAAGCAGGGGATCAGCTCGGCCAACACGGCGGCGGCGAGGGGGGTCTTGCCGATGCCCCCGGGACCGAGCAGCGTCACGAGCCGCACGTCCGGATCGCCCAGCCGCTCGGCCAGTCCGGCGATCTCGGCCTCGCGCCCGACCACGGCGGCCCGGCGTCCGACCCTGGGCGCCAGCGAAGCCAGCGCCGCCGGCGCGGCCGCCGGCGCGGCCGCCGGCGCGGCCGCTGGGGTCGCGTCAGGCGGAACGACCGGCGGCTCGACGGGCGTGGCGGCCGCGCGGGACAGGCGGGCGTGGAGGTCCGCGGTCTCCGGCTCGGGCGTCATCCCGAGCTCGTCGTCGAGCCGTCGGGCGAGCGCCTCGAAGCGCCTCGCCACCCCGCGCCGGTCGCCCAGAGCGGCGGCCGAGCGCATCGCGTCGCGGACCGCCGACTCGTCCAGCGGGTCGGCCCGAAGTCGTTGGTCCGCCAACGCCAGCGCCTCGTCGTGGCGGCCGGCGGCGGCGGCCTCCCGGCACACCACGCGGCACGCCCGCCCCCAGGCCTCGGCCAACGCCGCCCGCTCCATCTCGAGCCACGACGTGAACTCGTCCGCGTCGTCGATCTCGAAGCCCTCGAGCAGCGGGCCGCGGTGAACGGCCAGGGCGTCAGCCCAGCGACGCTCCGCGTCCGCGCGCCGGAACGCGTGGACGTCGCTACCGATCGTCGACCACACCGCCCCGCGGTCGCGCTCGAGCAGCGGGCCGAGCGGTCCACGCGTGAGCGACCGCAGCGCCTGGCGCAGGTCCCCGTGCGCGTGTTCCGCGTCGGCGTCCGGCCAGAGCAGGGCGGCCGCCTCCTCACGCCGCACGCGCACGCCGCGGACCGCGAGGTACGCGAAGAGCGCGTGGGGCTTCGTCGGTCGCAACGGCACCCACGCGTCCGCGACGCGCACCTCGGGCGGTCCGAGAAGACGCACGCCGACGTCCATGGTCCTCTCCACCGTACGCCTTCGCCGACCACCCGTCGTCCGGCCGGCGGACACGACCGTCGCGCCCACGAGCACCGCTTCGCCCCGAGTCAGCGACCGACGGTCCCTCAAGGCGCCGCGCGCCGGACGGAGATCCGACGCGCGGCGGCCAGGGTGGTCGACCTCAGTCCAGGACGCCGAACGCCCGCGGCACCACCTCGACGAACCAAGGGAAGTACGTGACGAGGATCAGCGCCAGCAACATCGGCGGCCACAGGTAGACCATGGCCCGGCTGGCGCGCTCGATGCGGATCCTGCCGATGGCGCAACCGACGAACAGGGCCGTCCCGACCGGCGGGGTCGTCAGGCCGAGGCCGAGGTTCATCAGCAACACGATGCCGAAGTGCACGGCGCTCATGTTGATCGGGTCGGCCGTGACGATCGGCAGCAGGATCGGCGTGAGGATGAGGATGAGCGGCGCCATGTCCATGATCGCCCCGAGGAGTAGCAGCAGGACGTTGATCAGGGCGAGCAGGACGATGGGGTTGTCGCTGAAGCCGAGGATGCCCCCCGCGAGGATCGCCGGAATCCGGAGGTAGGCCATCAGCCAGGCGAAGGCGCTGGCGGTGGCGATGAGGAAGATGACGATGGAGATCGTGCGCACCGCCTGCAGGGTGACGCGCCAGAGCTTCCTGACGCCCATCTCGCGGTAGATCAGCGTCGACACCAGGAAGGCGACGACGGTGCCGATGGCGGCGGCCTCCGTGGCCGTGAACCAGCCGAACGCGATGCCGCCGACGATGATCAGGCCGACGAGCAGGCCGGGGAGCGCCACGACCGACACCCGCAGCGACTCGCGAAACGGCGGCCGGCTGTCGGAGGGGTAGCCGCGACGGAGGGCCAGCACGTAGCTCGCGAGCATGAGGAAGACGCCGATCATCGCGCCCGGCAGGTAGCCGGCGAGGAACAGGGCGCTGATCGACACGCCGCCGGCGGCGAGGCTGTAGATCACGGCGTTGTGGCTCGGCGGGATGATGATGCCCTGCACCGAGCTGGCGACGGTGATCCCGACGCTGAAGTCGGCGTCGTAGCCCTTCCGCTTCATCATCGGGATGAGGATGCTGCCGTTGGAGCTGACGTCGGCGACCGCCGAGCCGGAGGTGCCGCCGAAGAGCATGGAGGCGACGATGTTGACGTGCGCCAGGCCGCCGCGGATGGGGCCGACGAGCACGCGCGAGAACTCGACCAGCCGGGAGGCGATGCCCCCCTCGGCCATGATCAGGCCGGCGAGGATGAAGAAGGGAATGGCGAGCAGGGGCGTCGAGCTGACGCCGTTGGCCATGCGCTGCGCGACGATCAGGGGCGGCAGCGCGCGCATGCTGGGCTCGATCAGGTGCACCGTCATGACGGTGATCAGGCTGGCCAGGCCGAGCGCGACCGCGATCGGTACCCCGAGCAGCATGAGCACGGCCATGCCGCCGAGCAGCACCCCCACCGGCCCGAGCAACACGTCGGGTCCGAAGAGCATGAAGGCGCCAGCGACCAGCAGCAACAGGATGGCCACCAGCGCGATGCGCACCGTCCAGTTGCCCCGGACGTTGGCGCTCTCGATCACCTCGTCGAGTTCCGGGTGCGGCAGGCGCACCACGTTGCGCAGGGAATAGAGGGCCATGAGCGCGCCGCCGAAGGGCAGGCCCAGGTACATCCAGCCGACCGGCAGCTGGGTGGCCGCGAAGGTCTGCGTCATCGTGCGCTGGCTGAGTTCCCAGCCGAACCACATGAGGTACCCGCCGAAGGCCGCGAAACCGAGCCACACGACGCGTTCGAGGCCGCGCTGAACGCGCTTCGGCAGTTGACGCGTGAAGATGTCGACGGAGAGGTGCTCGCCCGCGCGAACCGCCAGGCCGGAGCCGAGCATCGCCAGCCACACCATGAAGATGAGGCTGACCTCCTCGGTCCAGCGCGGCACCCGCATGTCGGGGATGTAGCGCGCCGTCACCTGCCAGGAGATCGTCAGGACGATGGCGAGCAGCAGCGCCGCGCTGACGACACGGATGACGCTCGTGAGCCCGTTCTCGAGGCGGTCGTACCAGTGGACGGTCGCGGCGGGCGCCGCGGTGCCCTCGGCGGGCGCTGGCGGCGGAACGGGGGCCCCGGGCGGGGCCCCCTGTTCACGCGGCGATTCGGTTTCGGGACGGCGCTCGTCCATCAATGGCCTCCCGGCGCGCGCCTTACGGGGTGTCGAGGATGCGCTGCAGGAGTTCGCCGTAGATCGGCGTGTACTTCTCGTACACCGGGGCCATGGCGGCCTGGAACTCGGCCAGGTCGACCGTGATGATCTCGGAGCCGGCCTCGACGACGGCTTCCTTGCTCTCGGCGACCAGGGCCGCCCAGGCGGCCGCCTGCACCGGCACGCTGGCCAGGGCCGCCTGCCGCACGAGCGCCTGATCTTCGGCGCTGAGCACGTCGAAGACGGTGGCGCTGATCATGACGATCTCGGGCACGCGGGCGTGGGCGTTCTCGGTGAAGTAGGGCGCGACCTCGTAGTGGCGCACGCCGCTGGGGCCGTAGCTCGGGTAGTTGTTCTCGGCGCCGTCGATGACGCCGGTCTGCAGCGAGCTGTACACCTCACCGAAGGCGAGCGGCACGGGGTCGGCGCCGAGCGCCTCCATCATGTCCAGAACGACCTGGCTCTGCTGGGTGCGGATGCGAAGGCCCTGGAGGTCGGCGACGCTGCGGATGGGCGTCTCGGCGGTGTAGAAGTTGCGGCTGCCGGAGTCGTAGTACGCCAGGCCGACCATGTCGGCCTCACGCAGGCCCTCGAGCAGCTCGAAGCCGATCGGGCCCTGGACGACGCGCCAGAAGTGCTCCTCGGAGCGGAAGATGAAGGGCAGGCTGTACACGCCCATCGGCGCGTAGAACTCGCCCACCGGGCTGGTGCTCGTACGCACGACGTCGATGACGCCGAGCTGGACCTGCTCGATGGTGGAGCGCTCGTCGCCGAGCTGCCCGCCGGGGAAGACCTCCATCGTGATGCGCCCGCCGGAGAGCGCCTCGAGGGTCTCGGCCATGTGGTTGAGGCCGAGGACGGTGGGGTAGTTGGGCGGCTGGTTGTCGGCGGCGCGCAGGACGATCTCCTGGGCGAGACCGCCGGCCACCAGGGCCAGGACGAGCGTGAACGCGAGGACCCGGAACGTGCGCATGCTTGCTCCCTCCCCGTGGTCCCACCCGCGGGCAGGACCCGGGCCCGTCGTGCCGGCGTCCGACCTCCGGTATCGATACCGTTAGCGGTAACGCAAGTGCGGCCCGGCGGGCATGTGCCTCGAAGGTAGCACGGGGCGCGGGCGGTGTCAACGATGATCCGTTTCTCGTGTGCCTCACGGCATGTCCGTCAGTGCTTCGCCCCGTGATGCGGCTTGACGACGGGGGTCGCACGCCCCTATACTCGGCCATCGGAGAGACTGTTAGCGCTCACGGGAGCGGTCACGGACAGTCGCTCCGCGTCCCGTGGGCGTCGAGCCCGCGCCGAGGAGTCGCCTCGTGCCGAACCGCGTCACCATCGCCGACGTCGCCCGCTTGGCGGGCGTGTCGACCATGACCGTGTCGCGGGTGATCAACGCCAAGGGCGACGTCAAACCGAGCACCCGCGAGCGGGTGGAGCGGGCCATCGCCCGGCTCGAGTACCGACCGAGCCAGGCGGCCCGCAGCCTCACCACCCGGCGCAGCCACACGCTCGGCCTGCTGGTTCCGGACATCACCAACCCGTTCTTCCCCGCGATCGTCCGCGGCGCGGAGGACGTCGCCTGGTCCGAGGGCTACGCCGTCTCGCTCACCAACACCGTCGAGGACCTCGCCCGCGAGCGCGCGGCCTTCGAGCACTTCGAGGCGCACCGGGTCGACGGGCTGATCGTGTGCAGCGCCCGGCTCCCCGACCGCGAGCTGGCGCAGCTCGCGCAGCGGCACCCGGCCTGCGTCCTGCTCAACCGCAGCGCGCCGCTCGAGGGGGTCGCGTCGAGCCTCGAGGTCGACGACGTCCGCGGGGCGCACCTGGCGATCGCGCACCTCGCCAACGGCGGCCGCCGGACCATCGGTCTCCTCGCCGGGCCGGCGCGCTCGATCAGCGCCCAGCGGCGCCGCTGGGGCGCCGCGGAGTCGTTGGCCTTCCACCAGCTCGAGCACGGCCCCGACCTCATCGAGGAGGGCGAGCCGACCGAGGCGGCGGGGCGCGCAGCGATGGCCGCCCTGCTGCGGCGGCGGCCCGACCTCGACGCCGTCCTCGCCTACAACGACGTGGTCGCCATCGGCGCGCTCGAGGCGCTCGCCGAGGCCGGCCGGCGCGTCCCGGACGACATCGCGATCATCGGCTGCGACGACGTGCGCCTCGCCAGCCTGGTGGTCCCCGCCCTGACGACGCTGCGCACCGACGGCTACCAACTCGGCCGCCAGGCCGCCGACCTGCTCTTCGAACGGATGCGCGGCGGGCCCCCGCGGCGCGTCGTCGTCACGCCCGAACTGGTGGTGCGCGCCAGCGCGCCCTGAACCCGTGTGCTTGGCGAGCGTGCTCGCCAAGCGACCTTCGGAGGTACCCGATGGAACCCCGGCCCGCAGCCCTCGATCTCGCCCTCGGCCTCGGCCGCCAACCGATCGCGGCCAGCGTTCGCCAGGCCGACGGTCTCGCCCTCTGGGCCGAACGCGACCCGGCCCACGGCTGGCGGCTGGCGGCCGCCGCCGACCCCGCCCACCTCACGCCCCTGGTCGGCACCGCCGAGCGCGTGGGGGAGCACGTCGTCCTCCGCGGGCCGGCCGACATCGCCAACGCGGCCGCCCTGCGCGCGCTGCTGCCCAACCTCCGCCCTGCGCCGCTCGGCCTCGCCACCTCCGCCGGCTTCGGTGACCGGCTCGGCCTCGCCACCCCGGGCCACGTCGACGCGCTCCTGGCCGTCGGCGCCGTCGGCGACCACGCGGTCGCTCCGATCTTCGCCCAGCAGTCCGTGCGCGAGAACACCCGTACCGGCCGCACGCCGCAGGAGGTGCTCGACGATGCCACCCTCGGCGCCTTCCTCGCCGGTTGGGCGGATCCGGTCGGCGCCGACGCCGATCACCTCAAGAGCGAGGCCGACGTCGACGCCCACCTGGTGGCCGGCTTCTCCTTCTTCACGATCGACCCGGGCGACCACGTCGTGTCCGAGGCCGACGCCCTGGAGGGCACGGCGCTCACCGAGGCCTTCGAGCAGCGGCCGCCGTGGGCCGCGCTCGACACCGATCCGGCCGACCTGCTGCGGCGGCTGTCCGGCACCACGGTCGACCTCGGCGACCGGCCCCTACGCTTCGCCCCCGGCGAGCTCGAGCGCGCGGCCGTCAAGTACGGCGGCGCGCTGGCGCACGTCGCGCGGCTCGCCCGCCACCTGCGCGGCCAGGCCGGCCCGGAGCGGGCCGAGCTCGAGGTCTCGGTCGACGAGACCGACACCCCCACCACGCTCGCCGAGCACGCCTACCTGGCGATCGAGCTGCGGCGCCTGGGCGTCGACTGGGTGTCGCTGGCGCCGCGCTTCGTGGGCGCCTTCGAGAAGGGCGTCGACTACATCGGCGACCTCGGTTCGCTCGCCCGCGATCTGGACGGCCACGCGCGCGTCGCCACCGCCCTGGGGCCCTACAAGCTCAGCCTCCACTCCGGCTCCGACAAGTTCGCCGTCTACCCGATCGCGGTGGCGGCGGCCGGCGGGCTGGTCCATCTGAAGACGGCGGGCACCAGCTACCTCGAGGCGCTGCGCGTGGCCGGGCAGCGCGACCCCGAACTGCTGCACGCGGTCATGCGCCTCGGCCTCGAGCGCTTCGCCGAGGACGTGAAGAGCTACCACATCAGCGGCCGGCCCGAGGGCGTACCCGACCTCGCGGCGCTGCCGGGCACCGCGGCGCTCGCGCTGCTGGAGCAGGTCGACGCTCGCCAGGTGCTGCACGTCACCTTCGGCTCGGCGCTGCGGCGCTACGGCGAGTCGCTCAAGGCGCTGCTGCGGGACCACCCCGACGACTACCGCGCCGCGCTGCGGCGCCACTTCGAGCGCCACCTCGCACCCTTCGTGGGCGCGGGGAAGGGGGGCACGGCATGAGCGGATTCGACCTGAGCGGCCGCGTGGCCGTCGTCACCGGCGGCGGCGGCGTCCTGGGGCTGGCGATGGCACGGGGCCTGGCGCGGGCGGGCGGGGCGGTGGCGCTCCTGGCGCGTCGCGGCGAGGTCGTCGGCGCCGCCGCCGAGGGTCTGCGGGCCGAGGGCTTCGAAGCGATCGGCATCTCGGCGGACGTCCTCGATCCGGCCTCGCTGGCCGCCGCCGCGACGACCGTCGACGCCACCTGGGGGCGCTGCGACGTGCTGCTGACCGCCGCCGGCGGCAACCGCCCCGACGCCGTCGTGTACGGCGACCGCGACCTCTTCGGCCTCACGCCCGAGGCGTTCCGCAAGGTCGTCGAGCTCAACCTCGACGGCACGCTGCTGTCGATCCAGGCGTTCGCACCCGCGATGGTGACGGCCGGTCGCGGCTCGATCATCACGGTCAGCTCGATGGCGGCGCAGAAGCCGCTCACCCGGGTGCTCGGCTACGGCGCCGCCAAGGCCGCGGTCGACAACCTGACGCAGTGGCTGGCCGTGCACCTCGCCCAGACCTACGGCGAGGGTCTGCGCGTCAACGCGCTCGCCCCCGGCTTCTTCGTGGGCGAGCAGAACCGCGCCCTGCTCCTGCAGCCCGACGGCACGCCGACCGACCGCGGCCGCACGATCCTGCAGCACACCCCGATGGGCCGCTTCGGCGACCCCGACGACCTGGTCGGCGCCGCCGTGTGGCTCGCCTCGGACGCCTCGCGCTTCGTCACCGGCATCGTGGTACCGGTCGACGGCGGGTACGCCGCCTTCGGGGGCGTATGACCCCGAAGGCGCACCTTCGGGGGCGTGTGGGCCCGAACGTCCGCGCCCGCGCCGTCGCCCCGGCGGGGCAGGCGCTCCCCTGGACGGACGTGCGCCGCGCGCTGGAGGCCGGCCTCGCCGGCGACTGGGCGGGCCAGCGGGTGCTCGTGCTCATCCCCGACCACACCCGCACCCTGCCGCTGCCGGCGCTCTTCCGCGACGTCGTCGAGCTGCTCGAGGGCGCCGCCGAGCTCACCTTCATGGTCGCCCTCGGCACCCACCCGCCGCTCGACGAGGCGCGGCTGCTGCGCCTCGTCGGCATCACGCCCGAGGAGCGCGCGGGCCGCTACCGCCGGGTGCGCATCGTCAACCACGGCTGGGGCGAGCCCGGCACGCTCGTCTCGCTCGGACGGCTGCCGCAGGCGCGCGTCCGGGAGATCGCCGGCGACGTGTGGCACCCCACCCTCGGCGGCGACGTCGACGTCCTCGTCAACCGGGCGGTGCCCGAGGCGGACCACGTCGTCATCCTCGGGCCCACCTTCCCGCACGAGGTGGTGGGCTTCTCGGGCGGCGCCAAGTACTTCTTCCCCGGCGTCTCCGGCGCCGACATGATCAACGTCACCCACTGGCTCGGCGCCCTCACGGGGGTCATCGACACGATCGGCGTGGCCGACACGCCGGTGCGCGCGATGATCCACGCCGCCGCCGAACTCGTCGCGACGCCGACGACCCTGGTCGCGTTGACCGTCGAGGGTACCGAGCTCTCCGCGGTCACGGTCGGCGACGTCGTTGCCGCCTGGCGCGAGGCCGCCGAGCTCTCCCGAACCCGCCAGGTCACCCACCTCGAACGGCCCATGCGGCGCGTGCTCGCCTGCGCGCCCGCGATGTACGACGAGCTGTGGACGGCCGGCAAGGCGATGTACAAGCTCGAGCCGGCGCTGGCCCCCGGCGCCGAGCTCATCATCTTCGCGCCCCACCTCGACACGATCAGCCGCGTGCACGGCCGCTGGATCGAGGAGGTCGGCTACCACTCCCTCCCCTACTTCCTGCACCAGTGGGAGCGCTTCGCCCACGTGCCGCTCGGCGTGCTGGCGCACTCGACGCACGTGCGCGGCGCCGGCCGCTGGGTGGACGGCCGCGAGGAGCCCCGCGTGCGCGTCACGCTCGCGAGCCGGATCGACGCCGACACCTGCGCCCGGCTGAACCTCGGCTACCTCGACCCCGCCACGGTCGACGTCGAGGCCTGGGCCGACCGCGAGGACGAGGGCGTGCTGCTGGTGCGCAAGGCCGGCGAGCGGCTCTACCGCGCGCCCAGGGACACGCTCTAGACGCGGTCGCACCCGCGACCCACCCCGAGGAGGCCCCATGACCCCCCGCTGGACCCTCGATCCCGACCGCTGCTTCGACCCCGAGCCGCGCCAGCGCGACCTCGCGCGTCGGCTGTACCAGGGCGTGGCCGACCTGCCGCTGGTGTGCCCCCACGGCCACGTGGCGCCGTCGCTCATCGCCGACGACGCACCGCTCGGCGACCCCGCCAGCATGCTCGTCGTGCCCGACCACTACGTCGTGCGGATGCTCTACAGCCAGGGCGTGGCGATGGAGGACCTCGGCCTCGAGCGGCGCGACGGCGGCCCCAGCGAGACCGACCCGCGGGCCATCTGGCGCCGCTTCTGCGCCCACTTCCACCTGTTCGCCGGCACCCCGACGGGCCTGTGGCTCAAGCACGAGCTCATCGAGCTGTTCGGGATCGAGGAGCGGCCCTCGGCCGCCACCGCGGACGGGACGTACGACCACCTCGTCGAGCGCCTCGCGCAGCCCGACTACCGACCGCGCGCGCTCTTCGCGCGGCTCGGCATCGAGGTGCTGTCCACCACCGACGCCGCCACCGACGCGCTCGACACCCACGCGCGGCTGCAGGCCGAGGGCCTGCCCGTGCGGCCGACGTTCCGCCCCGACGCCGTCATCGACCCCGCCCGCGACGACTGGGCGCCGTCGGTCGCGCTGCTCGCCGAGCGCAGCGGCGAGGCCGTCGACGACTACGCCGGCTACCTGCGCGCCTTGCGCGCCCGCCGCGACGCCTTCCGCGCCGCCGGCGCCACCGCGACCGACCACGCCGCCCTGACGGCAGAGGTGGAGGGGCTCGGCGAGGGCGAGGCCGCGCGCCTCTACGACCGCCTGCGACGCGGCGAGGGTTCGACCGACGAGCGGCGCCGCTTCGCCTCGCACATGCTCTTCGAGATGGCGCGCATGAGCGCCGACGACGGCCTGGTCATGCAGCTGCACGTCGGCTCCCTGCGCAACCACCACGAGGCGATCTACCGCCGCTTCGGCCTCGACGTCGGCTGCGACATCCCGGTCGCCAGCGAGTGGACCCGAGCCCTGCGCCCGCTCCTGAACGCCTTCGGTGCGCACCCGAACTTCCGCCTGGTGCTGTTCACGCTCGACGAGAGCACCCTCGGGCGCGAGCTCGCGCCGCTGGCCGGCCACTACCCGGCGCTGCGGCTCGGGCCACCGTGGTGGTTCTTCGACTCGGTGCTGGGGATGGAGCGCTTCCTCGACGCCGTCGTCGAGACCGCCGGCGTGTACAACCTGGCGGGCTTCAACGACGACACCCGCGCCTACCCGTCGATCCGCGCGCGCCACGACGTGTGGCGCCGCGTCAGCGCCAACTGGCTCGCCGGGCGGGTGCGGCGCGGACTGATCGACGAGGACGTCGCGCCCGAGCTCGCCCGGGCCCTGGCCTACGACCTGGCGCGAACGACCTACCGGCTGGACGGCGGCGCACCCACCGCGGCGTAGGCTCGGGCATGGCCGACGCAACCCCCACCAGTTACTGCCAGGCGGTGCGGCGCAGCCTTGCCGAGGTGCACCGCACCTACCACGACGAGCAGTACGGCTTCCCGCTCGACACGGACGACGCCCTGTTCGGCCGGCTCCTCCTGGAGATCTTCCAGGCCGGGCTGTCGTGGGCCACCATCCTGCGCAAGGCGGAGGCCTTCGAGCGCGCCTTCGACGGCTTCGACGTGGCGCGGGTGGCCGCCTACGGTGACGCCGACGTCACCCGGCTGCTGGGCGACGCGGCCATCGTGCGCAACCGCGCCAAGATCGCCGCCGCCATCGAGAACGCCCGCCGCATCCGCACCCTGCAGGCCGAGCACGGCAGCCTGCGGGCGTGGCTCGCGACGCATCACCCGCAACCGCTGGCGGCGTGGCAGAAGCTCTTCCGGCGCACGTTCGTGTTCACCGGGGGTGAGATCACCCGCGAGTTCCTCGTCTCTACGGGCTGGTTGCCCGGCGCCCACGACCCCGATTGCGAGGCGCACGCCCGCGCGGTGGCGGCGGGCGCGCCGTGGGCCGGGCAGACCGCGTGCTAGCGTCGCCTTCATGGCCCCCACGTCCGTCGGCGGCACCGCCCGACACCGCCTCCTGGCGCTGGCGTCCGCGTTCCTGATCGCCATTGCCGCGGCGCAGCCGGCGCCCGACCGCGCACCCCCGGGCTCGCTGCCGCCACCGACGGCCACCCCCGAGCTCACCCCGAGGGCGCTGGAGGCCGACGAGCTCGACCCGGCCACGCTCGCCCGCATGGCGCTCCGCTTCCAACTCGACCAGCTCGCGCTCGAGGTCCTCGGCGCGACCCGTGCGCCCACCCTGATCCTCGGCGTCGCGCTGCAGGGCCAGCCGATCTTCCTCGAGGCCTACGGCTCCCGCACGCCGGGCGGTCCGCCGGCATCGCTCGACGACCCGCTGTGGCTCGGCGCGCTGGGGCAAACGCTCACGGCAGTCGGCGAGCTGGCCACCGGCTCCGCGCCCGACGACGATGCCACCTACCGCGCGGCCGTCTTCGACCCGCTCGGGATGCCGAGTGCGAGCGCCAGCCTCGAGGCCGGCGACGCCTACGAGGCCGCCACGCTCCCGCCGCACGGGTTCCGCGACGGGGTGCTGGAACCCCTCTCCGACACGAAGGCCGTGGTCGGCGACGCGTCGCCGGCGGCGGATCGGCTGCGCGCGAGCGCGCGCGACCTCATGGCCTTGGCGCAGGCCCTGACCGACCCCGCACCGCCGGCCGTGCTCGCCGGCGGGGTGCGCGACGCCCTGCTCGCCGACGTCGTGCGCGACCACCCCGCCCTGCCGGGGCGCACGCCCGGCTTCGCGGCCTCCGTCCTCGCCGGCGAACCCGTCCTGCGGCGCGACGGCGACCCCCCCGGGGCGCGGGCGTCGCTCGTCGTGCTGCCGGAGCATGCGCTGGCGCTCTTCGTCTACCTCAATGCCGATGCGCCGCCGGACGGCGATCCGCTGGCCGCGGCCTCGGGCGTGCGCCACGCACCGGGCGCCCTGCTCGAGGCCATCCTCCTGGCCCTCCTCGGCGACGCCCGCGACCCGTCGGCCCCGGAGCGCCCGTGGCCGGCGGTGACCGCCGCGGCGAACCCGCCGGCACCCGGCGCCTACCGCGTCGCGCGCTACCCCGCCACCAACCCCGAACGCGCGCTCGCGGCGCTGCAGCCGACCTTCGCGCTGCGCGCCGCCGCTGGCGACGCCGAGGGCGCCGACGCCGGTGACGCCGTCCACCTGACCCCGCCTGCGGCGTTCGCCGAGCCGATCACCTTCGCGCGCGCTCCGGACGGCGTGTGGCGCAGCGAGCGCGATGGCGCGCCGCTGGTCTCCAGCCACGACGGCGCAGCCGGGTCGCGCCTCCTGCTGCACCTCGGGTCCACCCTCGCGCTGGAGCGCGTCGCGCCGCTCGAGCGGCGCGACGTGGGGCTCGCGTCCTGGGCGGCCGGGATCGCGGCCGCGATCCTCGTCCTGGTCAGCTGGCCGCTCGGCGCCCTCCTGCGCTGGCGGCGGCGCGAGCCGCGCGCGTGGGACCGCAGCGCGCAGGGCACGCTGGGTCGCACCCTCCGGCACCTGCGCGTCCACTCGCGCATCAACGCCGTTCTGATGCTCGCGCTCGCCGCCGGCGTCGCGACCCTCGTGGCGACGGTGCGTTCGCCGGGGGCGGCGCCGGCGTTGGCGGACGCGCTGCCCTGGCTCCACGCCGTGGCCGTGCCGCTGGCGCTCCTGCTCGCCATCACCCTGCTGCGCACGCTGCTGGCCGCGGTCACGCACCCCCACGCCGGCTGGCGCTGGGCATGGCACGCGCTGGCGAACCTCGCGTTCGCCGCCGCCTGGCTGCAGGGATGGGTGTGGCAGCTCTGGTCGCCGGCCGCGATCGTCGCGCGCTGGCTCGGCTGAGCGGGGCGTCCCGAAGCTGCCGGTGCGACGCCGGCGGCAGCACCTCGCCGGCCGCACGGCCGCCGCCCGTGGGCCCGCCGACGGCGCGCCGGCAGCGCAGCACGTAGCATGCCCGCATGGACCACGACGCCCTCCGCCCGCCCGCAACGCTCGCCCAGGCCACCGTCGCCGGCGGCTGCTTCTGGTGCACCGAGGCCGTGTTCGAGCGCGTCGCCGGCGTGACCGCGGTCGAGAGCGGTTACATCGGCGGCCACCTGCCGAACCCCAGCTACGAGCGCGTGTGCGACGGCGACACCGGCCACGCCGAGGCCGTACGCATCACCTTCGACCCCGCCGTGCTCCCCTACCGCGCGCTGCTCGAGGTGTTCTTCGGCACCCACGACCCCACCACCCGCGACCGCCAGGGTCACGACGTCGGCAGCCAGTACCGCTCGGCGGTGTTCGCCCACGACGCTGCTCAGGCGGAGACGGCGCGCGACCTCATCGCCGAGCTCGGCCGCGAGGGCGTGTTCGCCGCGCCCATCGTCACCGAGGTCATCGAGCTCGAGGGCGCCGGTCCCGCGGGGGTCTGGTACCCGGCCGAGGCCTACCACCAGGGGTACTACCGCGCGCACCCGAACCAGGGCTACTGCATGGCCGTGATCGCCCCCAAGCTCGGCAAGCTGCGCCAGCGCTTCGCCCACCGGCTGCGCGGGGCGGCGTGAACGCCGGCGGGTCGCGCCTGCGGGTCGGCCTCGACTTCGGCCTGACGACCACCGACGCCGTGGCGTGGGCAGGCCCCGCCGGCGCACCGCTCGGCGAACCGCTGGGGCACGCGACGCTGCAGCGCCCCGGTCCGGCCGACACCGTCGTGCTGGCCCGCGCGCTGCGCGAACTCGGCGTCGAGCCCGACGACGTCGCGCGCGTCGCCGTCACCGGCGGGCGCTCCCGGACGCTGCCCGACGCCTGGTCCGGGGTCCCGCTGGCCAAGGTGACGGAGCCCGAGGCGATCGGGCGCGGCGGCCTCGCCCTGGCGGGCGTGCGCCGCGCCCTGGTCGTCTCGTGCGGCACCGGCACGGCCATGGTCATGGCCGACCGCGACCTCGGAACCTACCGGCACGTCAGCGGCACCGCGGTCGGTGGCGGCACCCTGGTGGGGCTCGGCCAGGCGCTCCTCGGCGAGTGCGACGCCCAGGCGCTGGCCGACCTGGCCGCGACCGGCGACGCCGGCGGCGTCGACACCACCCTCGGCGAGGTGCTCGGCGGCGGCGTCGGTGACCTGCCGCCGGAGGCCACCGCCGTCAACCTCGGCCGCCTGGCCGACCTCACCGAACCGCCGGCTGCCGCCGACCTGGCGGCCGGCCTCGTCGCCATGGTCGCGCAGGTGATCGCCCTGCTGGCGATCAACGCCGCCCGCGCCCACGACCTGGCGGACGTGGTCGCCACCGGCCGCCTGGCACAACTCGCGGCCGTGCGCACCGTCTTCGACGCGGTGGCCGACCTCTACCACCGACCGCGCTTCGTGGTGCCGGCCGACGGCGCCCGCGCGACCGCCATGGGGGCCGTGTTGGCCGTCGACAAGCGGGGTTGACGCAGAGCCCCGCCGGAGCGCGAACGCACCCTGGCGGGCCCGGCGGCCGCGGCGGTCCACCCCGTGCGGACCCGATGCCCGCGGGGACCCGATGCCCGCGCGCACGACCGAAGCGGCAACGTAGACTCGCGTGATGGACGCATTCGCGGTCCGGACGGCGAGCGTCGACGACGTCGAGGCGTGGGTCGACGGGCTGCGACCCGGCGACGTGGTGCTGCACGCCCGCCGCGGCGCCCCCGGAGAGCGCCGCAGCCTCCGCTTCCGCGACCCCGAAGGCGTCCTGACGCTGCCACCGGGCGGCGACGTCCACACCCTACTGGACGCGCTCGACGAGGCCCTCCGCGGTGGCCGCGCGATCGCCGGCTACCTCGCCTACGAGGCCGGCGCGGACCTCGTGGGCGTGCCCGCGCCGCCGCCGCCCCCCTACCCGCTCGCCTGGTTCGGCGTGTACGACCGCGTCGACGTCGTGGATCCCGGTCCCGGCGGCGCCCCGCTGCGGGCGCCACGCGAACCGGCGGGCACCCTCGCGGACGTGCATCTCGAGATCGATGCCGCCGTCTGGGCCGAGCGTGTGGCGGCCGTTCGCGAGGCGTTGGCCGCGGGCGACAGCTACCAGGTCAACCTGACCACCGCGTTCCGCTGCCGCGTCGGCGACGTGTGCGAGGCCTACCGCGCGCTGTCCGCCGCGCAGCCGGTCGCGTTCGGCGCGCTGATCGACGCCGGCGGCTTGCGGCTCGCCTCCTGCTCCCCCGAGCTGTTCGTCCGCGCCGAACGCGACGGTGACCGCGTCCGGCTGACGACGCGGCCCATGAAGGGCACGGCGCCCCGGCGCGCCGACCCCGACGCGGACGCCGCCGCGGCCGCCGCGCTGCGCGCCGACCCCAAGAGCCGCGCCGAGAACGTGATGATCGTCGACCTGCTGCGCCACGACCTCGGGCGCCTCGCGCGGCCCGGCAGCGTGCGCGTCGAGCGGCTGCTCGACGTCGAGCCCTACCGCAGCGTCTGGCAGATGACCTCGACGATCGTCGCCGAGGCGCCGGCCGCGACGACGCTCGCCGACATCCTGGGCACGCTCTTCCCCTGCGGCTCCATCACCGGCGCGCCCAAGCGCCGCACCATGGAGCTGATCGCCGCGCTCGAGGACGCCCCGCGCGGCGCCTACACGGGCGCCATCGGCTTCGCGCTGCCGGCCTCCGGCGGTGGCCTCGGGACCTCCACCTGGAGCGTGGCCATCCGCACGCTCGTCGCGCGCGGCACAGCGGGGCGCCTCGGCGTCGGCGGCGGCATCCTCGTCGACTCGGACGCCGCCGCGGAGTACGACGAGCTGCTGACCAAGGGGGGCTTCCTCTCGGATCCGAAGCCGCCGCTGGCGCTCTTCGAGACGATGCGCTGGGAAGCCGGCGAGATGTGCCGTTGGCCGCGGCACCGGGCGCGGATGGCGGCCAGCGCGGCGGCGCTGGAACTGCCGTTCGACCCGTCGGCGGCGGCGGCCGCCGTCGCCGACGGCGTCGCACGCGCGCGGGCGGAGGCGGGCGACGCCGACCCGCCGCGGGTGCTGCGGGTCCGCCTGACGTTGCGCGAGGACGGCGCCCTGAGCGCGGACGCCCGGCCGCACGCGGACGACACGTCGACGGACGCCCTCACGCCCCCGAGCGAGGCCCTGCCGATCGTGGTCTGGTCCGGGGTACCGATCGTGGCCGACGATCCGGCGCGTCGCCACAAGACCCTCGACCGCGGTCTCTACGACGAGGCGAGTCTCTGGGCGAGCGGCGTCGGCGTGGCGGACGTCCTCTTCCTCAACGAGCACGGGCGCGTCGCCGAGGGGGCGATCTCCAGTGTCTTCGTCCTCGGCGCGGACGGTCGTTGGCGCACGCCGCCCGTGGCGGACGGCGCGCTGCCCGGGATCCTGCGCGCGGAGCTCATCGAACGCGGGCGGGCCGTCGAGGCACCCCTGTGGCCCCGGGACCTGCTCGCGGGTACCGTGGCGATCGGCAACGCGCTGCGTGGCATGCGACGAGCGCGTGTCGTGACGACGTCCGCCTGGCGCCCCGGCTCGACCCGCGCGGGACCCCCCCCGCCGCTTCTCGAAGGGATCCCATGACCCACCCCCGGCGACGACCGCCCGCCCGCTCGGACGCACCCAACCGAGGGCGGCGGCCGCTCCTCGTCGCCCTCCTCGCCGCGGTCCTGCTCGCCGCGTTCCTGCTGGCCGGCACGGCCGCGGCGCAAGCGCCGGCGGCAGCCCCGCCGCCCGCGAGCGCGCCGATCGCCTCGGCGGACCGCGGTCGCGTCGCCCTGATCCTCAGCGGCGGCGCCGCCCGCGGCGCCGCCCACGTCGGCGTGATCCGCACCCTGGTGGACGCGGGGGTGCCGATCGACCTCATCGTCGGGACGTCGATGGGGTCGCTGATCGGTGGCCTGTACGCCGCCGGCTTCGACGCCGAGACCCTGGCGGCCGTCGTGGAGGCGGTCGACCCGAGCGGCGCCGGGGAACTCCTGATCCCGCCGCGCGGCGGCTTCCTCGACGCGACGCCGTTGGCGATGCTGATCGACGCCCTGACCGGGGGCATGCCCCTGGCGTCGACGCCCGTCGCCTTCTACCCGATGGTCACCGACATCCTCTCGAACGAGCCGAGCATCGCGCCGATGGCGTCCCTGGGCACGGCGATCCAGGCGTCGACCGGCATCCCGGCGCTGTTCGCGCCCGTGGAGCACGAGGGGAAGTTCTACTACGACGGCGCCATCTGGCTCCCGATCCCGGTGGCGCTGGCCCGCGAGCTCGGCGCCGACTACGTCATCACGTCCACCGCCGACCGCGACGTCCCCTACGCGCCCGACGACGTGCAGGCGAACTTCTCGCGCCTCTACGTCAGCCTCCTGCGGGCGGTCACCGCCGAGAGCAAGCTCGGCAGCGACGTCACGCTCGACCCGCAGCTGCTGAAGGACTCCTACATGGACTTCGGCCGCTCCGCCGACTTCGTGCGCGCCGGGGAGCGGGTCGCGCTCGCGGAGTTGCCCAGGATCCTCGCCGATCTCGAGGCGCGCGGCATCCCGCTGCGGCCGGGCGGCGACCCGAACGCCGGCGACCCGCTCAACCTGGGCTGGCGCGAGCGCCTGGCCGCGGCCCGCCGCGACGTCGCGGTGCGCGATCGCCCCTGGAACCTCGGCTTCGACCTCGCCTTCTCCCCCGTTGCGTCCGAGCGGGTGACGCCCGCGCCGGCGCAGCTGGGCAGCCGCCTGCGCTTCGGCGTCGACCTGCGCGACGGCTTCCTCGGCCGGGGGGCGCTGGGGGCGAGCTACGCCCGCAGCGTGACCGGCGGCGACGACGCCCTGGTGCTGCGCGCCGGGTACCGCCTGGACGCCGGTTGGGCGGTCGCGGGGCGCGCCGACGTCGGACTCGGCGACGGCGCGTGGACGGCGCGCACGGGGGTGACCTGGTCGCCGGCACCCGCGCTCGACCTCGGCCTGGCGTGGCGCCTGCCCGAGGCGATCGTGGAGATGGACGCGGCCTGGTCGACGACGGGCGTGGCGCTCGAGGCCCAGGTCGCGCACGCCCCGGCGGACGCTTGGTGGCGCGCGCACCTCGACGCGCGCGGGGCCGCCGCGCCCGCCGATCCGGCCGCCGCGGTCTGGACCGTGCGGGGACGTGCCCTCGTGGGCTACGCGAGCGCCACGACGCCGGCGGTGGAGCGCTTCTCCGTCGGCCCGGCCATCGGCCTGCGCGGCACGCCGCCCGACGCCTGGGTGACGCCGGCCATCGGCCTCGCCTCGATCGAGGTCGCGCGCTCGCTGACCGACACCCTGCAGGTGCTGGACGCCGCGCTGCTGACGCCATCGGCCTGGGCGTTCGTCGACGCGGCCGTCTTCGACGACGGCGGCGCGGCCCGCGCCGCCTGGTCGCTGGGCGTCGGCGCCGGCATCGAGGGGGCCCTCTTCGGGATCGTGCCACTGGGCGTCGGCTTCGACCTCGGCTACGGCGTCGGCAGCCGGACCTGGGTCCTCGGCTGGCGCCTGGGCACGCACGTGCCCGTCGCCTGGCGCTGGTAACGAGCACCACGAGAACGGGGCGCGCCATGTGGCGCGCCCCGCATCTCAATCCCTGACCGTGCCGGACCGCCGCCGCGGACCGGGTCGAGGACTCAGCGGCTCTTCGTCACCTTGTGCAGGTCCATGTAGGTGCTAGAGGAGTACGGATGCACGCCCCAGCCCTCGATCCAGTCCTGCACCAGGCCGATCTCCTCGCTGTTGTTGAAGAACGCGAAGGGGACGTCGGCCATCAGCAGGTTCTGGATCTGCTGGTAGTTCGCGATCGACTCCGGCGAGCCCGGCTCGAGCGTGCGGCCGCGGTCGAGCAGCTCGTCGACGGCCGGGTTGCTGTAGCCGGTGTAGTTGTTCGACGCCTCGGTGCGGAACAGGCCGTAGGTGGCGTAGTCGGGATCGACGTTACCGGCCCAGCCGAGGATGAACAGGTCGAAGTCGCGGTCCTCGCCGAGGATGCGGTCGATGAACGCGCCGAACTCCTCGCCGGTGAACTCGATCTGGATGCCCACCTGGGCGGCCTCGAACTGGAGGATCTCGGCGATCTGCATGCGCACCGCGTTGTTGCTGTTCGTGTGCAGGCGCAGGCTGAAGCCGTCGGCGAAGCCGGCTTCGGCCAGCAACTCGCGGGCGCGCTCCGGATCGTAGGGGTACTCGGGCACGTCCGGGCTGAAGTAGATCGAGTCCTGCGAGATCGGGCCGACGCTCACGGTGCCGATGCCGTTGTAGACGCGCTCGACGATGGCCTCGGAGGGCAGCAGGTGGTAGAAGGCCTGGCGCACGCGGGCGTCGGCCAGTTCCGGAAGGCGCGTGTTGAAGCCGAGGTAGGTCCAGCCGAGGCCCGTCGTGCGGGTCACGACGCCTTCCTCCTCCAGCCGGTTGACCTCGAGCGGGACGACCTGGCCGTGGTAGAGATCGACCTCGCCGGCCTCGAAGGCCAGCAGCCGGGCGGCGTCCTCGGGGATGTTACGGATGACGACCTCGTCGACGTTGCCGACCTCGGGGTCCCAGTAGTCGGCGAACTTGCGCACGACCAGGCGGTCGTCGCGCACCCACTCGACGAACTCGAACGGGCCGGTGCCGCTGGGTTCGTTCGGGAAGGACTCGAGGTCGCCGATGTCGGCCGGCACGATCGGCAGGCGCGCCATCGCGTTCAGGGCCCAGACGTTCGGCGGATCGATGTGCACGACGACGGTGTACGGGTCGGGCGTGTCGACGCGCGCCAGGCTGTTCCACAACTGGCGGTTGAGGACGGGGTTGTCGGGGTTCGTCATCCACTCCACCGTGTACTTGACGTCGGCAGAGGTGAACTCGGTGCCGTGGTGGAACTTGACGCCCTCGCGGAGGTTGAAGGTGATCGATCTGCCGTCCTCGCTGAACGACCAGTCGGTCGCCAGGCGGGGCCGGTACGAGAGGTCCTTCTCCCACACCAGCAGCGGCTCGAACATCGTGTAGATGCGGTGGAAGGACGGCACGTCGTTGACGCGGCGGGGGTCGAGGCCGGAGGCCTCGGCGCTACCGCCGACGATGAGCCGCGTCTGCGCCAGCGACATCCCGGCGAACAGCAGTGAGAGCGTGGCGAGGGCCACGAGGACGAATCGGATACGCATGCAGGTACCTCCGAGGGCTGGGGTTCGCCGCGCGCTGGCGGCAGCCGGTGGGACGGACCGACGCCGGGCGGGAGGCGCGCGACATCGATGCCGGCGATTGTAGAACGAAGCTGCCCCCGCCGTGGCGGCGGGGGCAGCGAACACGTCATCGTTCGTTCATGCACCTCGGCGGCCGGCGTGGCTGACGCCGCGCCGATCGTCAAGACCGGGTCTCAGGCCTCCGGCGACTGGATGGCGGCCTGCGCGGCCGCGAGCCGCGCCACCGGGACGCGGAAGGGGCTGCAGCTGACGTAGTCGAGGCCGATGTCGTGGCACAGGGCGATCGACTTGGGGTCGCCGCCGTGCTCACCGCAGATGCCCACGTGCAGGTCGGGCCGGGTCCTGCGACCGTGCTCGACCGCGTGGCGCACGAGCTGGCCGACGCCGTCGGGATCGAGGTGCTGGAAGGGGTTGGAGGCGATGACGCCCTCTTCGACGTACTGCATGAGGAACTTGCCCTCGGCGTCGTCGCGGCTGATGCCGTAGGTCGTCTGGGTGAGGTCGTTGGTCCCGAAGCTGAAGAACTCGGCGGTCTCGGCCAGCGTGCCGGCGGTGAGCGCCGCGCGCGGGATCTCGATCATCGTGCCGAACTTGAAGTCGACCCCGTTGCCCATCTCGTCCTTGACCTTGGCCGCCACCTCGTCGACGATCTCGCGCATGACGGCGAGCTCGCCGACGTCGCTCGTCAGCGGGATCATGATCTCGGGGTGCGCCGGCGTGCCGCGCCGGATGACGTTGGCGGCCGCCTCGAGGATGGCCCGCACCTGCATCGCGCTGATCTCGGGGTAGATGACGCCCAGGCGGACGCCGCGCAGGCCGAGCATCGGGTTGGACTCGCGCAGGTCGGAGACGCGCGCGAGCAGGTCCTCCTTGCGCCGCACCTCGGCGAGGGCCTCGTCGATCTCCGTGAGGCTCGTAGCGTGCTGGATGCGCACCTTGAGGTCGGTCAGGTCCTGCTGCAGGTCGTCGTAGGCTGGGAGGAACTCGTGCAGCGGGGGATCGAGCAGGCGGATGATGACCGGCCGGCCCTCCATCGCCTCGAACAGGCCCTCGAAATCGCTGCGCTGCAGCGGCAGGAGGAAGTCGAGCGCGGCCGCGCGGCGCTCCTCGGTGTCGGCCATGATCATCGACTGGACCAGCGGCAGGCGGGCCTCCTCGAAGAACATGTGCTCGGTGCGGCACAGGCCGATGCCCTCGGCGCCGAACGTGCGGGCGCGCTTGGCGTCGGCGGGGTAGTCGGCGTTGGCCCACACCCCGAGCTTGCGGTGGGCGTCGGCCCAGCTCAGCAGGGTGGCGAGCGCCTCCTCCTTGGCGACGTCGGGCTCGTGGGTCGGCAGCTGGCCGAGGAAGACCTCGCCGGTGGCGCCGTCGAGGCTGATCCAGTCGCCCTCGCGGACGTAGACCGGGCCCTCGGACGTGGCGATGCTCATCGCCTTGCGCTCGACGTCGATCTTCAGCGTCTCGGCGCCGCACACGGCCGGCGTGCCGAACTGGCGCGCGACCACGGCCGCGTGGCTGGTGGCCCCGCCGCGCGAGGTGAGGATGCCCTTGGAGGCGATCATGCCGTGCACGTCGTCGGGCTTCGTCTCGGGCCGCACCATGATGACCGGCTCACCGTTCGCCGCCCACTTCTCCGCGGTGTCGGCGTCGAAGACCGCGCGGCCGACGGCGGCGCCGGGGCTGGCGTTGACGGCCTTCTCGACCAGGCGCTTGCCGGCCGCGACGGCGTCATGGCGGGTCGCCTCGGTGAACTGCGGGTGGAGCAGCTGGTCGACCTGGTCGGGCGTGACGCGCAGCAGCGCCTCGCGCTGGTCGATGAGGGCCTCGCCCGCCATGTCGACGGCGATCTGGATCGCGGCGCGCGCGGTGCGCTTGCCGTTGCGCGTCTGCAGCATCCACAGCTTGCCGCGCTCGATCGTGAACTCGACGTCCTGCATGTCGGAGAAGCGCGCCTCGAGGCGGTCGCAGATGTCCACGAACTCCTTGTAGACCTGCGGCATCTCGCTCTTGAGCTGCGCGATCGGCTCCGTGTTGCGGATGCCGGCCACGACGTCCTCGCCCTGGGCGTTCATGAGGTAGTCGCCGTAGAGGACCTTCTCGCCGGTGTTGGGGTTGCGGGTGAAGGCGACGCCGGTGCCCGAGCCGACGCCCATGTTGCCGAACACGACGGTCTGGATGTTGACCGCGGTGCCGAGGTCGTGGCGGATGCCGGTGGCGTTGCGGTAGTCGACGGCGCGCTTGCCGAACCAGCTGTTGAACACGGCGCGGGTGGCGAGCTCGAGCTGCTTGAGCGGGTCCTGCGGGAAGTCGGTGCCGGTGAACGCGCGGTAGAGGCCCTTGAAGCGTTCGGTCACGCGGCGCCAGGCCTCGGCGTCGAGCTCGACGTCGAGCTTGAACCCTCTCGCTTCCTTCTCCTCCTCGATGACCTCCTCGAACGGCTCGTCGTCGATGCCCATGACGACGCAGCCGAACATCTGCACCAGGCGGCGGTAGGCGTCGAAGACGAAGCGCTCGTCGCCGGTGTCCTTGACCATCGCCTCGGCGGTGGTGTCGTTGAGGCCGATGTTGAGGACGGTGTCCATCATCCCCGGCATCGAGAACTTCGAGCCGGAGCGGCAGGAGACCAAGAGCGGCTTGTGCGGGTCGCCGAAGACCTTGCCGGTGGCCGTCTCGACGCGCTTGAGCGCGGCGAGCTCCTGGTCCCACATGCCGTCGGGGAAGTTGCGGTCGTGGTCGAGGTAGGCGTTGCAGGCCGCGGTGGTGACGGTGAAGCCGGGGGGCACCGGCACGCCGAGGCGGGTCATCTCGAAGAGGTTGGCGCCCTTGCCGCCGAGCAGCGAGCGGACGCCCTCCCAATCGCCGGGCGGCAGCGTGGCCTCGACCTGATCGAGCTGGTCGAAACCGTACACCCACACCGTGTCGGCGGCGTCGGGCGCGGCAGTGCTCTCTTTGACGGAATCGCTCATCTTGTCCTCCTGGAGCCGTCGGATACGGGCTCAACGTGACGGGTCGGCACGCCGCGCGCGCGATCGGGCCCGCGCGCCGGCACAGTGCCCTCCCACGGTGACCCGCGGAGGGGGGGCGTCGATAGCGAGCAACGTCCCGACCCCGGCCGGGAGCCACGCCCGTATCATCGTCGCATGACCCCCATCTCGGACCCGCGCATCGTGAGCCTGGGCGAGTCGATCGTCGACCTGATCGGCCAGTCGGACGCCGATCGCGGCGGCCGGACCGCCTACCACGCCCACCCCGGCGGCTCGCCGCTCAACGCGGCGGTGGCGGCGGCCCGGCTCGGCGTGCCCACCGCCATGCTCTCGCGCTTCTCGCAGGACGCCTTCGGCGCGCAGCTGCGCGAACACCTGGGCGCCTCCGGCGTCGACCTGCGGCTGGCCGAGACCGGGCCCGAGCCGACCAGCATGGCCGTGGTCACCGTCGACGCGGCGGGCCGGGCGACGTACGGCTTCTACCGGGCGGAGACGGCCGACGTCAGCTACGACCCGCGGCCTCGGCCGACGCTGCCCGCATCGGTCTCGGTGGGCAACGTCACCGTGTCGCTGTTGCGCGAGCCCGCCCGGACGGCCTTCTACGACATCGTGAGCGACAGCGGCCGCGCGGGTCGCGGCGCCGTCACCTGGGTGCTCGACCCGAACGCGCGCCCCGCGCTGTGGTCGGGACCGGACGCCTTCGGACGCGAGTTCGCCGCCTGGGTGCCGCTCGCCGACGTCGTCAAGGTGAGCGACGAGGACCTCGCCTACCTCGGCGGCGAGGAGGCCGCGATGGCCGCCGGCTGGCTCGCCACCGGCGTCGCCGCGGTCGTGGTGACCGCCGGCGAGGAGGGCGCGCGCCTGTACCGCCCCGACCGCGCACCGCTGAGCGTGCCCAGCCGCAGGGTGGACGTCGTCGACACCGTCGGCGCCGGCGACACCTTCACCGCCGGCCTGACGACCGGCCTGGTCGATGGGCCGCACCCGCGCGAGCTCGACGACGCCGCCTGGACGGCGCTGCTGCGGCGCGCGGTCGCCGCCTCGTCGATCACCTGCACGCGGGCCGGCGCGGACCCGCCGACGGCCGCGGAGCTGGCCGCCGTCCTGTAGGGCCGGCCCGGCGCCGGGCCGACGCCCGACCGCCCTTCGGCGGTGTAACCTCGCTCGCCGTGAGCCTCGCCGCCATCCCCCCCGAGGTCGCCCGCCGCCGGACCTTCGCGATCATCTCGCACCCCGACGCCGGCAAGACCACCCTGACCGAGAAGCTGCTGCTGTACTCGGGCGCCATCCGCCAGGCCGGCATGGTGGGCGGCAAGAGCGGCATCAAGGGCGCCACCTCCGACTGGATGGCGCTGGAGCGCGAGCGCGGCATCTCGGTGACCTCGGCGGCGCTACAGGTCGACTACGACGGGCACGTCCTCAACCTGCTCGACACCCCCGGCCACCAGGACTTCAGCGAGGACACCTACCGCACCCTGACCGCCGCGGACGCCGCGGTGATGCTGCTCGATGCCGCCCGCGGGGTGCAGGCGCAGACGCTGAAGCTGTTCGAGGTGTGCCGCCGCCGCGGGCTGCCGACCTTCACCTTCATCAACAAGCTCGACCGCCCCGCCCGCGACCCGTTCGACCTGCTGGACGAGGTCGAGCAGGTGCTGGGGCTGGCGACCTCGCCGGTCACCTGGCCGATCGGCAGTGGCCCGCAGTTCCGCGGCGTCTACGACCGGCCCGGGCGCGCGGTGCACCTCTACGAGCGCGCCGAGCGCGGCGGCCGGGCCGGCGTCGTCGCCGTGGGCGGGGTGGACGACCCACGCCTGGCCGAGCTGCTCGGCGGGGACGCGCACGCGCGGCTCGTCGACGAGATCGAGACGGTGGAGGCGTTGCTCCCGCCGGTGGATCCCGCCGCCGTGTTGGCCGCCCGCGTGACCCCGGTGTTCTTCGGCAGCGTGCTGAACAACTTCGGCGTCGACATCTTCCTCGAGCACTTCGTGCGCCTCGCGCCGGCGCCCGAGGACCTGCTCACCGCCGACGGCGACACGCTGCCCGTGGGTGGCCCGGACTTCACCGCGGTGGTGTTCAAGCTGCAGGCCAACCTCGACCGCCGCCACCGCGACCGCACCGCCTACGCGCGCGTCGCGACCGGCGTGTTCGAGCGCGGCATGACCGCCACGCACGTGCGAAGCGGCCGCAAGATCAAGCTCGCCCGCGCCCACACCCTGTTCGCCGACGAGCGCGAGACCGTCGACGTCGCCCACCCCGGCGACGTGGTCGGGTTGATCAACCCGGGCGTGCTGCGCATCGGCGACGTGCTCTCCACCCGCGAGGGCGTGCGGGTGCCGCCGCTGCCGCGCTTCGCCCCCGAGACCTTCGCCACCGTGCGCCCGCGCGACGCGCAGCGCGACAAGGCCTACCGCAAGGGGCTCGACGAGCTCGCCGAGGAGGGCGTCGTGCAGCGCTTCTACCCCGCCCAGGGCGCGCGCGACGCGGTACTGGGCGCCGTCGGCCGGCTGCAGTTCGACGTGTTCGCCCACCGCATGGGCGACGAGTACGCCGTCGAGGTCGTCCTGACCCCCGAGCCCTACACCCTGGTCCGCTGGCTCGACGCCACGCCGGTCAGCCCCGGCCGCTTCGGCAAGCTGGTGATCGACCTGGACGGCACGCCCGCCGTGCTGTTCCGCCACGCGCGCGAGGTCGACTACTTCCAGGAGGAGCACCCGGGCCTGGGGATCCGCGCGCTGCCGGGTCTCTAGGCACGCGTTCGCGGCGCCGCGGCGGCATCGCGGCCGCGGCGTCCAGGCGGGCCCCCGCGGACGGCGGGCACCCGCCGACCGGGTGTTAGGCTCGGCGCAACGGAGCACGCGAACGAGCAGCACGGCAGGGAGGTCGCACATGCGGGTGGGAATCGTCGGCGCTGGATCGATGGGGCGGGCGCACGCCGCCGGCTGGCGGGCCGCCGGCGCGGAACTGGTCGGCGTGGTCTCGCAGGGCGGCGTCTCGGCGAAGGCGCTGGCGGAGGCGCACGGGGCGAGAGCCTTCGCCGACCTGGACGCGCTGATGGCCGAGGTCGAGGTCGTCGACCTGTGCGTGCCGTCCGACCTGCACCACCCGATGACGCTGCGGGCGGCGGCGGCGGGCAAGCACGTCGTGTGCGAGAAGCCGATCGCGCTGTCGCTGGCCCATGCCGACGAGATGATCGCCGCCTGCGAGCGCGCGGGCGTGCGGCTGTTCGTCGCCCACGTGCTGCGCTTCTTCCCGCAGTACCGCACCGCCGCCGAGACCGTCCGCGCGGGCCACCTGGGCCGCCTCGGGGTGATGCGCTTCAAGCGCGTCTCCGCGCCGCCGCGCGCCGGCCAGGCGAGTTGGTTCGCCGACGAGGCGCGCTCCGGTGGCATGATCTGCGACCTGATGGTCCACGACTTCGACTACGCGGCGATGCTCGGCGGGCCCGTCAAGCGCGTCTTCGCACGATCGCTCCTCGCCACCCACCCGGACTCGCCGCGCGACTACGCGCTGGTGACGCTCGGTTTCGAGAGCGGCGCGATGGCGCTCGTCGAGGGCGGCTGGGCGTACCCGGCCGGCGTCTTCCGCACCGGCTTCGACCTCGCGGGGACCGAGGGGCTCATCGAGTGGGATTCGGAGAGCAGCGAGAGCATCCGCCGCTACCTGCTGCCCACGGGCCCGGGCGAGACCGCCGAGGTGGGCCTGCCCCTGACGGTGATGGCGGAGGACCCCTACACGACCGAGATCAAACACGTGCACGACGCGCTGGTGCACGACCGGCCGTTCGCCGTGACGCCGCGGGAGGCGGCCACGGCGCTGCGGCTCGGCCTGGCCGCGCGCGCCTCGCTGCGCAGCGGGCGCAGCGTCGACCCGGCGGAGGTGGCCTGACATGCGCGTCGGCATCATGAGCTTCGCCCACGTCCACGCCGAGGGCTTCGTCGGCAACCTGCGCGCCGCCCCGGGCGTGGAGCTCGTCGGCTTCTCCGACGACGACCCCGCGCGCGGCGCACGCTTCGCCGAGGCCTTCGGCCTGCGCCACCTCGCCCGCCACCAGGACCTCATCGCCGAGGGCGTCGAGGCGGTCGTGGTGTGCGCCGAGAACGCCCGCCGCCGCGAGCTCGTCGAGATGGCCGCCGCCGCCGGCGTGCACGTGCTGTGCGAGAAGCCGATCGAGGCGACGCTGGCCGACGCCGAGGCGATGCGCGACGCCTGCGAGGCCGCCGGTGTCACCTTCATGACGGCCTTCCCCATGCGCTTCGACGCGAGCGTGCGCGCCGTGAAGGCCGCGCTCGACCGCGGCGAGCTCGGCGCGCTGGTCGCGGTGAACGGCATCAACCACTCCGAGATCCCGAAGGCGCACCGCGCCTGGTTCGCCGACCGCGAGCTCGCCGGCGGCGGCGCGGTGATGGACCACACCGTGCACCTCACCGACCTGCTGCGCTGGATGACCGGCTCGGAGGTCGTCGAGGTCTACGCCGAGGTCGGCAACCCCTTCTACCCGGGCGAGGTCGACGTCGACACCGCCGGCCTCGTGACGCTGACCTTCGCGAACGGCGTCTTCGCTGCCGTCGACTGCTCCTGGAGCCGGCCGACGAGCTACCCGCGCTGGGGCCACCTGAAGATGGAGCTGATCGGCGAGCGCGGCGGCCTGAGCGTCGACGCCTTCTCGCAGGCGCTCACCGGATACGCGCGCAGCCTCCCGCGCCACCCGACCTGGATCGGCTGGGGCGCCGACCCGAACCAGGCGATGATCGAGGCCTTCCTCGCCGCCGCGGCCGCGGGGAGCGAGCCGCCGGTGACCTGGCGCGACGGCTACGAGGCGCTGCGGGTGGCGCTGGCCTGCTACGCGTCGGCGGAGGCCGGGCAACCGGTGCGGCTCGACCCGGCCTGAGCCACCGCTCGCGTCGTGGCGAGCGCGCCGTCGCGGGCGGCTACTTCACCGCGCCCTGCGTCAGGCCGCGGATGAGTTGGCGCGAGAAGATGACGTAGAGGACGATGATCGGCACCATCGCCAGCGTCAGCGACGCCAGCACGGCGTTCCAGTCGTTGACGTACTGCCCCAGGAAGATCTGGGCGCCGAGGATGACCGTCTTGGTGCGCTCGCCCGACGCCAGCACCAGCGGGAACCACAGGTCGTTCCAGATGGGGATCATGGTGAACACGGCCACCGTGCCGAGCGCCGGGCGCACGAGCGGCATGATCAGCGCGTAGATGCGGTACTCGCTCGCGCCGTCGATGCGGGCGGCGTCCTTCAGCTCGCCCGGCACCTGGCGCATGAACACCGACAGGATGAAGACCGCCAGCGGGATGCCCTGGGCGGTGTAGACGAGGATCAGCGACCACAGGGTGTCGGTCAGCCCCAGCCCGACCATGATCCGCAGGATGCTGACGGTGCCCAGGCGGATCGGGATCATGATCCCGAGCGCCAGGTAGAGGCCGAGCAGCGTGTTGCCGCGGAAGCGGTACTCGGCCAGCGCGTGCGCGGCCATCGAGGCGAACAGCAGCACCAGGCCCAGCGACACCATCGTCACCGTCAGACTGTTGAGGAAGTAGAGGTCGAAGCGCGCGCCCTCGAAGACCGTCCGGTAGCCGACCAGGCTGAAGCTGTCGGCGTTGGGCAGGGCGTACGGGGTGCGGAAGATCGCCCGCCGCTCCTTGAACGAGTTGATGACCACCAGGACGATCGGGAAGAGCGCGATGGCGGCGTACGCGAGGAGGATCGCGTGGGCGCCGATCACCTGCGCCCAGTGGCCGAAGCCGGGACCCGGTCGGTCCTGGCGCGCCATCACAGCTCGATCCTCTGCAGGCGGCGCTGGTAGGCGAAGAGGTAGAGCACGACGCCCGTCAGGATGATCAGGAACATCACGCCCGCGACGGTGGCGCCCATCGTCGGGTTGCCCGGCTGCAGCTGCGCCCCGAAGAAGGTGCGGAAGAAGAAGGTGCCGAGGATGTCGGTCGAGAAGTTCGGCCCCGCGAGGGCCCGCTGGGTGGTGTAGATCAGGTCGAAGGCGTTGAAGTTGCCGACGAACGTCAGGACGCCCACGATGCCGACGGTGGGCAGGATGAGCGGGAACTTGATGCCCCAGAAGACCTGCCAGGCGGTGGCGCCGTCGACCCGGGCCGCCTCGATCAGCTCGTCCGGGATGCCCACGAGCGCCGCCAGGAAGAGCAGCATGGGGATGCCCACCCACTGCCAGACCGAGATCAACGACAGCGCCACGAGCGCGGTCGCCTCGAGGCCGAGCCACGGCTGGTTGAGGTGCGCCGCGCCGAAGAGGCCCAGGAAGTCCTTCGAGATGCCCCAGATGGGGCTGAGGATCAGCCGCCAGATGAAGCCGACCAGCACGATCGAGAGCACGGTGGGGAGGAAGAGCACCGTGCGGAAGAGCGCACGGAAGCGCACGATCTGCGAGCTCAGCAGGGCGGCCAGCAGCAGCCCGAGCGGGTTCTGCACGAGCATGTGGACGGCGAAGAAGACGAAGTTGTTGCGGATGGCGTTCCACAGGAAGGGCGACCAGTTGGGGTCGCCGATGAGGCGCTGGTAGTTGGCGAGGCCGACGAAGGTCTCGACGCGTCCGGGCCCCGGCGCGAACATGCTCAGGCGCAGCGAGTCCAGCAACGGGTAGATCATGAACGCCGTGTAGACGAGCGTGGCCGGCGCCAAGAAGACGATGACGTGGAACGGGAAGGGCTTCCTGCTTTTCACCGCACCGGCAGTCTACCGTCGTCGAGAACGAGGGGGGCGGGCACGAGGCCCGCCCCCTCTCGCAAGGCGTACGTGGACGCTCGGCGTCACTGCTGCGGCGGGTACCAGCTCTCGAGGCCGCGCTGGACCATCTCGCCGGCCTCCTCGGGCGTCAGGGTGCCGTTGAGCACCTGGGCCGAGGCGTTCCACAGGTCGTTCTCGTTGTTGGGCGTGCCGCGCGAGAGGATCTGGTACGCGCTGCGGATGGTGGGCTCGCACTCGGCGCGCCAGTCGAGGAACGTCTGGGCGAGCGGGTCGTCGAGCGAGACGGCGTGATCGGCGAGCGGGAAGAAGCCGGGGAGCGCGTTGGCGTAGAGCTCCGCGAACTCCTGCGTCGTCATCCACTCGAGGAACGCCCGCGCCGCCTCGGGGTTCTCGGTGTCGGCGTTCATCCCGAGGGCGATGTCGGTGTGGTCGCTGATGTAGCAGGTGTCCTGGCCGGCGGGAACGGGCGGCTTGAAGGCGCCCATCTCGAAGTCGACCATCGGCCGGAACACGCCGATCTCCCACGAGCCCGCGGGGAAGATCGCCCCTAGCCCGAGGGTGAAGAAGTTCTGCGCGTCGGGGTACGACATCGCCTGGTAGCCGTCGGGGAGGTAGGGGCGCCACGCGGCGAGGGCCTCGAAGGCCTCGACGAAGCCGTCCTCGTCGTAACCGATCGTGCCCTCGATGAGGCCCTGCCGGCCCTCCTCGCCGTTCCAGTAGTTGGGCCCGATGTTCTGGTAGCCCATGGTCGCGGCTTCCCACTGGTCGGTGGTGCCCATGACCAGCGGCGCGTAGCCGGCGTCGGCGATCGCCTGCAGCGTGGCGAAGAACTCCACGTCGGTCGCGGGCTCGTCCACGCCGACCTCGTCGAAGACGTCCTTGTTGTAGATGAAGCCGTGGATGACCGACGCCATCGGCACGCAGAAGACGTCGCTGCCGTCGTCCGTGATCCACGCGCTGCGGGCGACGTCGGAGAAGTTCTCCATGCCCGGCAGGTCGTTCAGCGAGGCCAGGTAGCCCTCGTTGAAGAGGTCGAGCGACAGGTCGAAGGGCCGGCAGGTGATGAGGTCGCCGGCGCTGCCGGCCTCGAGCCGCGAGTTCAGGACCGCGTTGTACTCGGTGGGGGCGGTGGGCGAGAAGATGACCTCGATGTCCGGGTAGTGGACGTTGAAGGCCGGGATGAGGGTGTTCTGCCAGATGCCGAGGTCGTCGTTGCGCCAGCTCTCGATCGTGAGCGTGGCACTCTGAGCGAGCCCGGCGCCGACCAGGGCGAGCGCGGCGGCGAGGAGAAGGAACGGCCGAACGCGGAACATGGAGACCTCCTTGCGTGCGTGCTGGGCGTGCCTCAACTGTACGCCTTTCGTCATCGATGGCGCAACGAACGCCTCGCGGCGGCGGCGTGGCCTGGGGCGGCCCGCCCTGGGGCGTCGCGGCCTGTGGCGTCGCGGCGGCAACGGGCGCAGGCGGGCCCGGCGGCATCTCGCGTGACGCGGGGCCTCCGCGACCGACGACGTGCGACCAGGGGCTAGCCAACGGGCACGCTGGATGGCATACTCTTGCATCCCATGCATCCCAGGAGGCACCTCGTGATCCGCAGCGCCGTCACCCGCCCCACCCTCGCCCTCGTGCCCGTGCTCGTGGCGTTCCTGCTCGCCGCCTCGGCCGTCGCCGCCGGCAACCTCCGCATCGCTGCGAGTTCGGAGGCGCCCTCGCTCGACATCCACGCCACCCCCTCGACCACCACCTACCACGACCTCGTGTACGCGACGCTGGTCACGCGGGATCTCGAGTCCGGTGGCTTCATCCCCTACTTGGCCACGTCATGGGAGCTCCTGGACGGGGGTCGCAGCATCCGCTTCGACCTGCGCGACGACGTGCTCTTCCACGACGGCACCAGGTTCGACGCGGAGGCCGTGAAGTTCTCGTTCGAGCGACTCCTCGATCCCGAGATGTCGGCGCCGGGTGCGAGCTTCGCCGGGACCCTGGAGCGGGTCGAGGTGGTCGACCCGACCACCGTGATCCTCCACTACGAGAACGTGTACGCCCCCGCCTTGCTCAACCTCTCGGCGACGTTCCTCGGGATCGTCTCGCCGACGGCCGTCGCGACCATGGGCGACGGGTTCGCCCAGCGCCCGGTCAGCGCCGGCCCGTTCAAGTTCGGTCAAGTGGTGCCGGGCGACCGCATCGTCCTCGAGCGCTTCGACGACTACGCCTGGGCCCCGTCGATCTACGAGAACCAGGGCCCGTCCTACCTCGAGACCATCACCTTCCAAGTGATCCCCGACGACGCGACGCAGCTGCTGCTGCTCCAGACGAACGGCATCGACGTGGCCGGCGCGCCGCCCCGCGACGTCCAGCGGCTGATCGCCCGCAACGACGTGGGCTCCGGCCGCGACCTGCAGTTGTTCACCTACGTGACCCCGGGTATCCGCTACCTCGGCCAGACCTCGTGCTGCGGGCGCCCGACGGCCGATCCGGCCGTCCGCCGGGCGGTGGCTCACGCGATCGAGCGCGAGGAGATCATGCTGGCGGCGCTCGAGGGCTTCGGAACGACCCTCACTGGGCTGTTCGCCCCGACCACCTGGGGCTTCGATCCCGACATGGTGGGCTACCCCTACGAACCCGAGACGGCGCGCGCCATCCTGCGCGAGGCGGGCTACGCGGAGGACGCGGACGGGTTCATGGCCAAGGACGGTCAGCGACTGACGTTGGTGCTGTGGACCTACAACCTCCCCGAGTACCAGCGCGCCTCCCAGGTCGTGCAGGCGCAACTCGCCGACGCCGGCATCGACGTCGACCTCCAACTGCTCGAGTCGGCGACCCTGCTGGCCGGGACCAAGCTGGCCGAGCACGACCTCCTGCTCATCGCCTACGGCTGGTCGGACGCCGGCATCCTGTCCTTCTTCTTCGGCAGTGACCGCCTGGAGACCTCCAACCGCGTGCACTTCGCGCGCGACGACGTCGACGCGCTGCTCGCGGCCGGCAACGCCACGGTGGACGTCGACGAGCGCTTCGCGATCTACCAGGACCTCCAGCGCCTCATCCTCGACGAGGCCCCGTGGGTGCCGCTCTACACGGTCGAGGTGCTCAACCTGGTGCGCTCCGAGGTCGAGGGCGTGATGGTCCACCCGTTCATGGGCCGGCTGCTATACCACGACGCCTACATCGGAACGCGTGACTGATCCCTCGCGGACGCCTGGGCCGGGTGCTGGACGACCGCACCCGGCCCGGCGGTGTCCGGCCGTCCCGTGACCCGCTACGTGCTCGGTCGCCTGGCGTCGCTCGTCGTCGTGATGCTGGGCGTGACCTTGTTCGTCTTCGCCATCACCAAGGTGACGCCCGGCGATTACGTCGCCGTGCGTTACGGCGACTACGGCACCGAGGCGCAGCGCGAGGAGCTGCGCCGTCGCCTCGGCCTCGATCAGCCGGTGCCGGTGCAGTACGTCCGCTTCGTGGCCGGCGCGCTGCGAGGCGACCTGGGCGTCTCCCACCGCAGTGGCCGCCCCGTCGTGACGGAACTCGCCACCCGCGTCCCGGTCACGCTGCAGCTCGCGCTGGCGACGATCACCATCGCCGCCGCCCTGGGCGTGACCGCCGGGGTCGTCGCCGCCGTGTGGCAGAACACACCGTTCGACTACGGCACGATCGCCGTCGCGCTCCTGGGCGTCTCGATCCCCAGCTTCTGGCTCGGCCTCATGCTCCAGATCGTCTTCGGCTTCCAGCTCGGTTGGCTCCCGGTCGCCGGTTCCGGCGACTGGCGCTACTTCGTGCTGCCCGCGATCAGCCTCGGGAGCTCGGCTGCGGGCGGCATCGCCCGCTACACCCGCAGCGCGATGCTCGAGGTGATCCGCCTCGATTACGTGCGCACGGCCCACGCCAAGGGCCTCGCCCGCGGCGCCGTGATGCTGAAGCACGCCCTGCGCAACGGGCTCATCCCCGTGATGTCCGTCCTCGGCCTCCAGTTCGCCGGCCTCATGGGCGGCGCCATCATCACCGAGTCGATCTTCGCGCTGCCCGGGATCGGCCGCCTGTCGATCGAGGCGCTCGCGGCACGAGACGTCCCCGTCGTCCAGGGCGTGGTCCTGCTGGCGGCCGGCATCATCGTCCTGTCGAACCTGATCGTCGACCTCGGCTACTCGCTCGTCGACCCCAGGATCCGGTATGGCTGAGCCGACGGGACCGGCGCGGGCCGCCCGCACGCGCCAGGTCTGGGTCCACCTCCTTCGCCGGCCCAACGCCCGGATCGGCCTCGTCATCGTCTTCGCGGTCGTGGCGCTCGCCGTCCTGGCCCCCTACCTGACGCCGTACGACCCGATCCGCCAGGACATGCGGGCGCGCTTCCTGCCACCGTCGGCGGAACACCCGTTCGGGACCGACGAGTTCGGTCGCGACCTGTTCACGCGGGTGGCCTTCGGTGCGCGCATCAGCCTCCAGGTCGGCACGGTCGTGGTGGCGATCAGCGTCCTCGGCGGCGCGCTGTTGGGGCTGCTGGCGGGGTTCCTGCGTGGCTGGGTCGACGCCATCCTGCAGCAGCTCATGGAGATCTGGATCGCCTTCCCCAGCCTGCTGCTCGCTCTGGCCATCTTCTCGGCCTTCGATCGCAGCCTGCTGCTGCTCATGGTCATCGTCGGGGTCGCGGGCATCCCGGGCGACTTCCGCGTCGTTCGCGGCGTCGCGCTCAGCCTGCGCGAGCGCGAGTTCGTCGAGGCGGCGCGCGCGCTCGGTGCGCGCAACCTGCGGCTCATGTGGCGGCACGTGCTACCGGGCATCGTCCCGCCGCTGATCGTCAGCGCCAGCCTCAGCTTCCCGAGCGCCGTCCTCGCGACCGCCGGGCTGTCGTTCATCGGCTTCGGTGCGCAACCGCCGACGCCGGAGTGGGGGGCGATCATCGCCGGCGGCAGGGCCTACCTGCGAACCGAATGGTGGATCGCCACCCTGCCCGGACTGACGCTGGCGGCCACCGTCCTGGGCCTCAACCTCTTCGGAGACGGCGTCCGCGACGTCCTCGATCCAAGGATGCAGAAGTGATGCCATGAACCAACCCCCGAGTCTCCCCGAACCGCTCGCCCGGATCCTCGCCGATGCGCGGGGCATCACCGCCGTCGTCGCCTGGCGTCTCGACGGCGGTGGCGAGCGCATCGCGCACCTCGCCGATCGCCCCTTCGCGCTCGCCAGCGTGATGAAGCTCCCGCTCCTGGTGCACCTGCTGCGCCGGGTGGACCGTGGTGAGCTCGACCTCGACCACCGCGTACGGCTGCACGAAGCGGATCGGGTGGCCGGCAGCGGCGTGCTTCACCTCCTCGATCCCGGCCTGGCGCCCACCGTGCGCGATCTCCTGCGGCTGATGATGGTCGTCAGCGACAACATGGCCACGGACGCGCTGATCGCGTCGACCGAGTTGGCCGCCGTCGAGGCCGAGATGCATGGCCTCGGGTACCCCAGTGTCCGCCTGCCGCACACCATCGCGCAGATGTTGGCGAGCATGACGACGCTCGGACGCGACGCCGGCTATCCCGAGGTCGCGGCACAGTTCCGGCTTCCGGAACGCGAGGTCCCGCCGGACCCGGACGGTTCTTCGCCCGAGCGAGGCGACCGCGCGACGCCCGTCGATCTCGCGGCCCTGCTCGCCGACCTGCATGCGGGCCGGTTGCTCGCGCCGGCGACCACCGCCCTGGCACTGGAGATCCTCGAGGCCTGTCAGACGAAGAGCCGCATCCCGGCGGACCTTCCCCGCGGCACCCGGGTAGCCCACAAGACGGGCAGCCTCAACGAACGCGCCAACGACGTCGGCATCGTCCACGCTCCGGGGGGCCCGATCGTCCTGATCCTGATGAACGAGGGCGAGCCCGATGAACGGCGGGCGAGCCTGACGCTCGCGCGCGCCGCCCGCTGGGTCTTCGATCGCTTCGGCCACGACGCCGACGCGCTGAACCGTCTCGGCGCGCCGTGACGCCCGACCCGAACCGGTCACGAACCATCCGAGTGAATGCGGCCGCTTGACACCACCGGCGCCACCGTGTAGGGTGCCTAGTCCCCGGATGGCAGCCAAAGAGCTCTCGTTCAGAGACCCGGTGTGCTTGCGCACATCGGCAAACGCATGAACGCCGTGGGATCCACGGCGGCTCAAGGAAGATAGGTACGACAATGGCTACCGGAACTGTCAAGTGGTTCAACAATGAAAAGGGCTTCGGCTTCATCGCGGTCGAGGGCGGCGGCAAGGACGTCTTCTGTCACTTCTCCGCGATCCAGGGCGACGGCTACCGTTCGCTCAACGAAGGCGACGAGGTCGAGTTCGAGGTCGAGCAGGGCGCCAAGGGCCCGCAGGCCAAGATGGTCAAGGTCACCCGTAGCGTGGGGCCCGCCATGGGCGGCGGCTCGCGCGACCGTTACTGAACCACCGACCCACATCCAGCTCGAGGCGCCCGGTCATCCGACCGGGCGCCTCGTTCATGGGCGAATCGGCGCCCGCGGGCGCATCGGCGCCCGCGGGCGCGTCAGCGACCGACGCGGCCGGCGTGCGCCTCCAGGCGTGCGACCAGGCCCTCGATGACGTCGAAGGCCGCCTCCACCGGCGCCGGCGTCGTGACGTCGAAGCCGAGGCGGGCGAAGAGCTCGACGGGCGGCACCGAACCGCCGGCGGACAGGAAGTCGAGGTACGCCAGGGCGGCGCCCTCGTCCCCGGCATCGATGCGCGCGATCTGGGCCAGCGCGACGGCGATGCCCACGGTGTACTGGAAGGTGTAGAAGGGCGCGTACAGGTGCGGGAACTCGGCCCAGGCGATGCCGACGCGGTCGGCGAGTTCGTCGTCCCAACTGCCGACGACCTCGGGACCGTAGGCCTCGGCGAAGAGCGCCGCCGCCTTGGCCGTCAGGTCGCGGGCCGCGAGCGCCTCGCCCTGCCCGACGGCCGCGTGCACCTCGCGCTCGAACCGCACCAGCGTCGGCATGACGAACAGGTAGCGGTGGAGGTTGCCGAACGCCTCGTCGATCAACGCGAGCTCGAAGTCGGGGTCGGCCGCGAGCTCATGGCGCATGAGGTAGCCGCGCAACAGCGCCTGCAGCCCGTTGGAGGCCGTCTCGGCCACGGTCATCGACAGCGCACGGACGCCGTCGAGCGCGGGCACGGCGGCCTCGGCCCACACGGCGTGCAGCGCGTGGCCCATCTCGTGGGCGAGGGTGCTGGCGGAGGGGAGGTCGTCGGTGTAGCTGACGAAGACGTAGGGGTGCACGTCCGGTGCGTCGGCGCAGAAGGCGCCCTGGCGCTTGCCGCGGTTGGGGCGGCGGTCGACCCAGCGGGCATCGAGCATGCCGCGCCGCAGCTGGCCGACGAACGCGGGGCCGAGCGGCGCGGCGCTCTCGGCGATCCACGCGGCGGCCTGGCCGTAGGGGACCTCCACGCGGCGCGTCGGCGGCGGCGCGAACACGTCCCAGGGCTGGTGGCGATCGACGCCCAGGAGCCGCCTGCGCGCCGCCCAATAGCGGTGCCACACGGGGAGACGCCGCTGGAACGCCGCCAGGGTGGCGTCGAGCACCTCGGTCGTCACGCGGTGGTCGGCCAGCGCCAGCGCCTCGCCGGAGGCGTGACCGCGCACCTCGGCCTCGAACGCGCTGCGCCGCACCCGCGCGAGGTAGGTCTCGGCCAGCGTGTCGCTCACGCCGAGGTAGCCGTCGGTCCAGCGCTCGAAGGCCTGCCGGCGAACCGCGCGATCGGGGTCGTGGACCAGGGCGCGGTAGCTGCTGGGCGCCAGCTCGCGGGCGCCGCCGCCGGCGTCGACCGGCACGAATCGCAGGTCGCCCTCGGCCAGCGCGTCGCGCGAACGCTCGTAGGCATCGAAGACGCCGGCGGCCCCGGCCAACACGTCCTCGATCTCGGGCGAGCGGACGTGCGGCCGCCGCTCCTGCAGCCTGGCCAGGTACGGCCGGAAGCGCGCCAGCCGCGGCTCCTGCGCCACGAGCGCCTCGAGCCGCTCGGGCGGCGACGCGAGGAGCTCGGGCTCGACGAAGGCCAGGGCCCGGGCCCAACGGGCGGCGATGCCCTGGAAGCGCCCGTCCAGGGCTCGCGCATCGGGGTCGAGTTGGTCGGTCGTGACCGGCAACCGGTAGTAGTTGCCCAGGCGGGTGCTCGCGCGGGTGAGGGCCTCCAGGGCCTCCATGGCGGTGAGCAGGCCGGCCGCGTCGCCAGCGAGGGTGCCCGCCCGCGCGCTCAGGGCGGCGACGCGCTCATCGGTGTCGCGCAGCGCGGCCTCGGCGTCGTCGCGGGTGGCGAAGAGGTGCTCGAGCGCCCACGTCTCCTCGGGGGCGAGCTCGGCGCGGGTGGGCAAGGTGAGGCTCATGCCGCAGACTACGACGGGGGTTCGGCTAGGCTGGGGGCATCCGCCGCGCACGCCGCGCCCCCCGGGCGCCCGCGGCCCACGCGCCCCACGGAGGAGCCATGCAACGCTGGAAGGTCCTGCTCCCACTGCTCCTGACCCTCGTCGCGGCCCAGCACGCCTGGGCCCAGGCGGTCCTGCCGCGCGAGGTGCGCGAGCGCATCCTGCAGGCCGTGGTCGAGGTCCGCCCGTACGACACGGCGGGCAACCAGTTCGCCGGCACGAGCGGCTCGGGCACCATCGTGAGTCCCGACGGCTTCGTGCTGACCAACTTCCACGTGGTCGGCGACAACGACACCGGCCGCGCCTTCGAATGGCATGGCATCTTCGTCACCGACCCGCGATCGCCCGACCTGGAGCCCGAGTTCCGCTATTGGGCACGCTTCGTGGCCGGCGACCCGCGGCACGACCTGGCGATCGTGCACATCGTCGAGGACGCCGACGAGCGGCCGTTGCCGGTGGGCTTCACCTTCGCGTCGATGCCGGTGGGCGACTCGAACTCGCTCATCCCGGGTGACCCCATCACGGTGGTGGGGTACCCAGGCATCTCCGGGAGCACGATCACGTTCACGTCGGGCATCGTGTCCGGCTTCCTCGGCGAGGACCTCGCCGCCGGCGGCAAGCAGTGGATCAAGACGGACGCCAAGCTGGCGCGCGGCAACTCCGGCGGCGCGGCCTTCGACGAGAACGGCCTGTTGGTCGGCATCCCCACCCTGCGCGTGCAGACGACCGACGAGACCTACATCGAGCAGCAGGACTACCTGCGGCCGATCTCGCTCGCCTGGCCGCTGTTGACGGCGCACGTGGCCAACGTCAACCGCTCGGGCGGCCTCGGCAGCCAGGTCGCCAGCGTCGCGCCGACGCCGGCCAACCCCCTCGGGCCCACGCCGACGCCGATCGCGCCCACGCCCACGCCGCTCGCACCGGCCGTCGGTGGACTGCTGCTCAGCGAACGCGGCGCCCTGGGCCCCGGCAACGAGACGCTGGACTCCGGGGAGTACCTGGCGTTCCACCAGGTCGAGCTGACCGCCGGCGCGCCCGTCGCCATCGAGCTCAGCTCCGGTGCCTTCGACGTCTACCTGGCGGTGCTCGATCCGAACGACCAGATCGTCCTCGAGGTCGACGACAGTCCTGGGTACGGCAGCGACGTGGCGGAGGGCTTCGCCCCGGCGGTGAGCGGGCGCTACACGCTGGTCGTCACCAGCTACGCCCCCGGCGAGGCCGGCGATTACCTCCTGGAGGTGGCCGCGTCCAGCGCGGCGGTCGGGCCCAGCGCGCCCACGACCCTGCCCGGCGACCTGCTGCTCGCCGAACGCGGCGTGCTCGACGCGGTCGACTTCACCCTCGACAGCGGCGAGTACGTCGACGTCTACACCGTGCGCCTCGTCGCCGGCGTGCCGGTGTGGTTCGAGGCGCGTTCGGAGGAGTTCGACGTCTACCTGGTGGTGCTGGGCCCCGACGACGACATCGTCCTCGAGGTCGACGACTCGGCCGGTTACGGCCTCGACGTGGCGACGTCGCTCGTGCCACCGGCGACCGGCGAGTACCTGGTTGCGGTGACCAGCGCCTTCGCCGGTGAGGCCGGCGCCTACACGCTGACGGCCCGCGCGGGCGAGGACGGCCCGGTCGGCGGGATCGTCGACGGCGGCACCCCGCCCGCCATGGGGGGCGCCAGCGGCCTGGTGGGGCCCGTGGCCCTCGGCGAGCAGGTTCGCGCCGAGCTCGCCGGCACGGTCGACACGGCGGCGTTCCACACCTACGTCGTCGACGTGCCCACCGGGACCGCGACCCTCACCGTGGAGATGACCGCGGACGCCGACCTCGACCTGTTCCTCAAGTTCGGCAGCGAGATCGTCTCGCTCGGCGACGACGGCGACTGGGACTACCGCGACGTCGAGGTCGCGAACCGCGCCGTGCTCACGGTCCCGGCGCCCTCGCCGGGGCGCTGGTACGTCGACGTCGTGTGGCTCGACGGCGGGCCGGCCACCGCCCGCTACGCGCTGCGCGTCCGCTGAGCCCGGCCGCGCATCCGCCAGCGGGCCGTCGTGCCGCCCCTCGCGGCGCCGCGCCGCGTCCAGCGGCGACACGCTCAGGGCCGGTCGACCAGCAACGGCAGCGGATCGACCGCGATCCAGGCGCAGGGGTCCTCGTCGCTGCCGTCGTACACCCCCAGATGCAGGTGGGGCGGGGTGCCGGCGGCGTTGCCGGAATCGCCCACGAAGCCGATCACCGTGTCGACGTCGACCCGCTGGCCCTCGACGAGGCCGTCGGGCACCGCGTCGAAGTGCGTGTAGTAGTAGCGCCGGCCCCCCTCCCCGACGATCGTCACCGACAGCCCGCCGAGGCTGAGGTCGTCGATCCGGTAGACGAAGCCGGGCGTGGCCGAACGCACCGGCGTGCCGCGCGGCGCGAAGAGGTCCTGGCCCTCGTGGCGCCGCCCGCCGCCGCGGGGGGCGCCCCAGGTGTCGGTCACCTGCGCGACCCGCAGCCCGTCGACGGGCATGAGCAGGAACGCGTCGGGCCGCTCGCCGACGCGCGCCAGGAAGGCGGGCAGGAACGCCCGGTAGCGGGCGCGCATCTCGAAGCGGGCGCGCTCGGCCTCGGTGCGGGCGACCGGCGGATCGCCGGCCTCGCAGACGTAGCCGACGAACGTCGCGCGCACCACGGGGAAGGCCGGGTCGGGCAGCGACTGCGCGGCGGCGAGCCCCCACAGGCTGCCGACGATGGCGGCGAGCAAGGCCCACGGTCCGCGTGGTGGGGCGTGGGGTGGACGCTGCGGCATGCGGCACGCTACCCGGCGGGTCGCGCCACCCTCCGTTCCGCAGGCCACGGTCGGGTGCCGCGCCCGCGCGTCGGTCAAACGGACGACCGACGCGCGCACCCGCCTCACCGGATGGTGGGGTCGGAGGTCCCACCATGCCCAGAATCCCCCGCCGCCGCACGTTCCTCGTCCTCGCCGTCGCGCTCGTCGTCACCCTCGTCGCCGCCCAGGCGATGACGGGCGACCACCGACCCGAGTACGCCGACTGGACGCGCCTCAACCCGCAGAAGAACTTCATCGCCAGCGCGCACCCGACGGCCAAGGACGTCTACGTCAACGAGGCGGGCGCCGAGGCCGCGCTCACGCGCAGCTTCCCCTTCCCCGAGGGCAGCGAGCTGGTGAAGGAGAGCATCGACACGGAGACGCTCTCGGTGACCGTCATCACCGCCATGCGCAAGGTCGCGGGCTTCGACCCCGACAACGGCGACTGGCAGTACGGCATGTTCGAGCGCATGGACGACGGGAGCTTCGCCGGCATGTGGGCCGAGGTGGGCGGCGAGATGCACGCGATGTGCGTGACCTGCCACACCGGCGCCGCGGACAACGACTACGCCTTCCTGACGTACACCGGCAACTGAGCGATCCTTCGGCGGCCGCCGCGCGAAGCCCCCCGGGGCCCGCGCGGCGGCCGCCGTCGTGGAGGGGCCACGCCGGTGGCGTGAGGTGCTACTGCTCGGCCAGCCGCTCGCGATCGACCATCAACGGCAGCGGGTCGAAGGCCCGGTGGCGGCAGGTCTCGGCATCGAAGGCGTAGGCACCGAAGTGGAGGTGGGGCGGCGTCCCTCCGGCGTTGCCGTCCGTGCCCACGTAGCCGAGGATGGTGTCGGGCGTGACCGCCATCCCCTCGCGCAGGCCCTCGGCGTAGGCGTCGAAGTGGGTGTAGAAGTAGCGCACGCCGCCGGCGCCGAGCACCATCACGCCGCGCCCACCGGTGAAGCGGTCGCTGACCTCGAACACGATCCCGTGGGTGGCCGAGCGGATCGGCGTGCCCCGCGCCGCGAACACGTCCTGCCCCTCGTGGCGGCGGCCGCCGCCGCGCGGGGCGCCCCAGGTGTCGGCCACCTGGGCCACCCGCACGCCGTCGACCGGCATGACCAGGACGTCGTCGGGTTCGGCGCTCAGGCGCGCGAGGTACTCGGGCAGCAGCGCGCGGAAGGCGGCCCAGCGGGCCGCCGAGCGTCGCTGGGCCTCGGTCGGCGGCTGCGACCAGCTCCGCTCCGGGCAGGTGAGGGCGAGCAGCTCGGGCCGGAGGATCTGCAGGTCGCCATCGGGTGCGCGCTGCGCGGCGGCGATCCCGAGCGACGCGACCAGGCCGACGAGGAGGCCGCGAAGGGCATGGCGGGATCGCATGCACGAAGGTAGCGCGCGAAGCCGGCCGAGAACGTGAGCCACCGCCCCCTGATCCACGCCGCCGCCCGCCGCGGCGCTCGGCGCCGCGAACGCCGGCCGCTTCAGTCCGGGAGTTCCTCCGCCGCCGCCTCGATCCCCTTGAGGTGCAGCCGGTAGCGGCCACGGGTCCCTTCCAGGACGCCAGCGGCCCGCAGGCTGGCGATCGCCGACGTCACCGACACGCGGGTCGCCGGCACCATGCCGGCGAGGTCGTCGTGGCGCAGCTCCGTGTCGAGCGCCCACCAGCCGTTGCCCTCGTCGCGCCCGTAGCGCTGCGCCTGATCGAGCAGCAGCGCCGCCAACCGGGTGCGGATGGGCGCCTCGATGCGCGCCAGCTGGTCGCGGCAGCCGAACAGCTTGCCGGCCAGGATCTGCGTGAACGCCAGGACGAAGCCCGGGGCGTGCAGCGACAGGCGGCGGTAGTCCTCGTGGCTCATCGGGCAGGTGGCGACGTCGGTCAGGGCCACCGCGTCGACCCGGTAGACGTCGCCGTCGTCGACGAAGGCCTCGCCGAAGAAGTCGCCCGGGCCGCACACGGCGAGGATCCGCTCGCGGCCGTCCGCCGTGGGTGCGACGAGCTTGACGCGCCCCTTGGCGACCACGTGCAGGTGGCTCGCCGGGTCGCCGGCGTGGAAGACGTACCCGCCGCGGGCGTAGGGGCGCTCGGGACAGATCTGCATGAAGGTGCGCATGTCATCGGGCGGCACGCGCTCCACCAGCCCGGTGCCGGCGACGTGCCAACCCGGGCGCGACTCAGCCATCGGGCCACGCTCGTCTCGATGGGTGCATGCCGAACGGTAGACGGTCGGGGGCACCCCACCGCGTCGCCGGGGTCACACCCCGCGCAGCAACGCCTCGATCTGCGACGGGCTCGGGACGCGGCCGCTGACCAGGACGCGCTCGTCGACGACCAGGGCCGGCGTGGCCGTCACGCCGTACCCCATGATGGCGCCGATGTCCTCGACCTTCTCGACCTCGGCGGACATGCCGGCATGCGCCAGCGCGAGCTGGACGTTGGCGGCGAGGCGCTGGCAGTTGGCGCAACCCGAACCCAAGACCTTGACGTTCACGACGACCTCCCTGGGGTGCTCACAGCACCGCGTTGAACAGGATCCCGACGCCGACGATGCCGGCGGCGACGATGGCGACGAAGATGGCGATCAGCTGTGGCTTGAGCACGCGACGCAGCAGGACCATCTCGGGGAGCGACAGCGCGACGACCGACATCATGAAGGCGAGCAGCGTCCCCATGGCTAGGCCCTTGGCCTGCAGCGCGGCCACCAGCGGGATGACGCCGACCACGTTGGTGTACAGCGGCACCCCGAGCAACACGGCCAGCGGCACCGCGAAGGGGTTGTCGGGGCCGGCGACGCGGGCGAAGAGGTCCTCGGGGAGCCAGCCGTGGATGGCGGCGCCCAGGCCGATGCCGACGAGCAGGAAGGGCCAGATGCGGCGCACGATGCCGCCCACCTCGTCGAGGCCCATCGCGAAGCGATCGGACCAGGCGAGCCCCAGGGCCGGATCGACGCCACCGCGCACGCGCGTCTCGAACACGAAGCCCTCGACGAAGCGCTCCAACCGCAGCCGACCCAGGACCGTGCCGGCCACGATGGCGACGACCAGACCGGCGCCGACGTACATCGCCGCGATCTGCCAACCGAACAGGCCGTACAGCAGCGTGACCGCCACGACGTCGACCATCGGGCTGGCGATGAGGAAGGCCATGGTGGCGCTGAGCGGCACGCCGGCGGCGACGAAGCCGATGAAGGCGGGCACCGCGGAGCATGAGCAGAAGGGCGTGGCAACGCCGAGGAGGGCGCCCAGCACGGTCCCGAGCCCCGCTCGCCGGCCGCCGAGCAGCGCCCGCGTGCGCTCGACGCTCAGGAAGGAGCGCAGGACGGTCACCACGAAGACGATGGCGGTCAGCAGCAACAGGATCTTGCTGACGTCGTAGAAGAAGAAGTGCACGGCACCGCCGAGCCGGGTGGCCGGGTCGAGGCCGACCACGCCGTAGACCAGCCAGTCCCAGAAGGGCAGGATCGTGCGGTACAGGGCGACCCAGGCGACGGCAGCGGCCGCCACGAGCGCCCACGCGCGGGCGTCGGGACGCCGCGCCCCGGCGGCCGTCGCCTGCATCAGCCCGCCGCCGCCCGCGCGGCAGGCCGCCGGGCGGCAGCCCGCGGCGTGGCGGTCGCGCAGCACGTGGCGGCGCCGCCCTCGCGCACGCCGGCCAGCAGCCGCTCGATGCCGCCGAAGGCCTCCGGCAGCAGCCGGTAGTCGATCCAGCGACCCCGTCGCGAGCCCTCGATCAGGCCCGCCTCGCGCAGCACCCGGAGGTGGTGGGAGAGCAGGTTGCCGGCGACGTCGACCTCCTCCTGCAGCGAGCAGACGCAGCGGGGACCGGCGCCGAGGAGCGCGACGATGCGGAGGCGGGTGGGGTCGGCGAGGGCCCGCAGTTGTGGCAGGGCCGCCTCGGGATCGAACGCTTCAACGCTCATTGAACCAACCATGGTTGAAGTATGGGGCGCGGCACCGGTCGCCGGCAGGTCCGAACGTCCCGCGCCCGCGGTAGGCTCCGCCATGCCACCGTCCGCGACCGCCCCGGCGAGCGCCGACGACGGCGCCCTCCACGACGTCGCCGTCGTGGGTGGCGGCATCGTCGGCCTGGCCACCGCCGACGCCCTGCTCGCGCGCCACCCGGGCCTCAGGCTGCTGCTGCTCGAGAAGGAGGCCGACGTCGCCCGCCACCAGACGGGGCACAACAGCGGCGTCGTGCACGCCGGCATCTACTACACGCCCGGCTCGCTGCGGGCGCGCCTGTGCGTCGCGGGCGTGGGCCGCCTGCGCGACTTCTGCGCCGAGCACGGCGTCGCGTACGAGGCGGTCGGCAAGGTGATCGTCGCGACCGACGAGGCCGAGCTGCCGGGGCTCGACCGGCTCTTGGAGCGCGGCGCCGCCAACGGCGTGCCGGGCCTGCGGATGATCGACGCCGACGAACTGCGGACGATCGAGCCCCACGCCGCCGGCCTGCGCGCCATCCACTCGCCGAACACCGCGATCGTCGACTACGGCGGGGTGTCGCGCGCGCTGCTCGCCCGCCTGCGCGCGCGGGGCGCCCAGGTGGCGTTCGGGGCGGCGCTCGTCGGCGTCGCGGAGGAGCCCGGCGGTCTGCGGCTGGCCACCCCCCACGCCACCTTCCGCGCACGGCGCCTGATCGCCTGCGCCGGCCTGCACGCCGACCGCATCGCGCGCCTCGCGGGTGCCCGACCGCAACTGCGCATCGTCCCCTTCCGCGGCGAGTACGTCTTCCTGCGGCCGGAGCGGCGCGACCTCGTGCGCGGGCTGATCTACCCCGTCCCCGACCCGGCGCTCCCCTTCCTCGGGGTGCACTTCACGCGGACCGTCCAGGGCGAGGTGGAGGCCGGCCCCAACGCGGTCCTCGCCCTCGCGCGGGAGGGGTACGGCTGGACCCGCGTCGACGTCCGCGACCTCGCCGAGGTCGCCGCCTACCCCGGCTTCTGGCGCCTCGCCCGGCGCTTCTGGCGCACCGGCGCCTTCGAGACCTACCGCTCGTTCTCCACCGCGGCCTTCGTGCGCTCGCTGCAGAAGCTGGTCCCGGCGATCACCGCCGCCGACGTCCGCCGCGGCGGCGCCGGCGTGCGGGCCCAGGCGATCGACCCGCAGGGGAAGCTGGTCGACGACTTCGCCGTCGTCGAGACCGAGCGCTCGCTGCACGTGCTCAACGCGCCCTCCCCCGCCGCGACGGCCGCGCTCTCCATCGGCGACCACCTGGCCGAGCGCGTGACCGGCTGGTTCGCCTGAGCCCTCGCCACCACGACGAGGCGCCCACGGCGCGACGGCCGTGGGCGCGGGCTGCGTGCGGGCCGCAAGACGGCGGGCGGACTCAGGTCGCGGGCTTCTCCTCGGTGTCGTCGCGGGCCTCGTCGGCGGCGGACCCGCCGCTCGCCCCACCGTCGCTCGAGGGGGCCGCGCCCATGTCGTCGGGCGCGGCGATGGGCTCTGCGGCGGCGGGGGCGGCGGTCTGGAGCGGTTCGGCGTCGACGGGCGCCTCGCTGGTGGTGCGGGCCGGCGGGGCGGTGCGCAACGCGGAGGCGACGCCGCGGGCGCTGTCGGGCCGCAACAGCATCCAGGCACCGGCCGCGATCAGCAGGACGGGGACGATCCAGCCACCGCTGGTGGTCAGCGCCACGACGGCCAGGACCGCGAGGACCGCGGCGGGGAAGATCGCCCAACCCTGGGGGTGCCGCGGCAAACGCGTGAGCACGAAGAAGGTGGCGGCCAGGCCGAAGAGGAAGACCGCGCCGCCGGCGCCGGCGTTGCGGGTCATGCCGTCGATCAGCGCCGTGACGGCCAGCGAGAAGAGCGTGCCGGCGGGGATGATGGCCCACCACTGGTTGGCGTCCTCGCGGTAGACGAGGGCGAAGGCGAGGCCGATCGAACCGAGGAAGGCGAAGCCACCGAGCGGCTCGGGCGCGATCGACGCGATCGCGAGGCCGGCGAGCGGGAAGACCGCCAGCCGCCAGAAGCGCGAGCCGGTCTGGCGACCCTGGAGGTGCGCGAAGTAGGCGGCGGCGCCGAACAGCACCAGGCCGGGGAGGCCGCCGAGGCCGCCGAACCAACCGAGCGTGCCGAACAGGCCCAAGACACCGATGCCGATGAGGATGAGGCCGGGGACGAGGCGGCGGCGGTCGATGCCACTGAGATCGAAGCGGAAGGACATGGTGGACCTCCTTGAGGGTCGCCACCAGGTTAGGGCGGTCGGCCGGCGCGGCGCATCGGCCGACCGTGGGTGAGGGCGCTGCGCCCGAAGGCGGAGCCCACCTCCCCCATCCGACGGAGGCGCCGGCGCGACGGCGGCGGGTACCCTGGCCTGGGAGACCCCATGAACCCCGGACCCACCCCGCAAAGCCGCGTGCGCGTGCTCCTCGTCGACGACCACACCGTCGTGCGGCGAGGCCTGCGCATGGTGTTCGATCTCGAGGACGACCTCGAGGTCGTCGGCGAGGCCGCCGATGGCCGCGAGGCGCTGGAGCGGGTCGCCGAGCTGCGGCCCGACGTCGTGGTCATGGACCTGCTCATGCCGGTCATGAACGGCGTCGACGCGACCCGCGCGATCCGTGCGGCCTACCCGGACGTCGAGGTCGTGGCCCTGACGTCCGTGCTCGAGGACCGCATGGTGGTCGACGCCGTCGAGGCGGGGGCGGCCGGCTACCTGCTCAAGGAGACGCGCCCCGACGACCTCTTCGAGGCCGTGCGCGCCGCCGCCCGCGGCGAGGTGCGCCTCGACCCGCGCGCCCAACAGCGCCTCATGCGCGAGCTGCGCCGCCCCGCGGCCCCCGAGCCGACGCGCGAGGCCCTCACCGAGCGCGAGACCGAGGTCCTGCAGCATCTCGCCCGCGGCGCGACCAACAAGGCGATCGCCCAGGCGCTCGGCGTCGGCGAGGCCACCGTCAAGAGCCACGTCTCGGCCGTCCTCGCCAAGCTCGGCCTCAAGAGCCGCACGCAGGCGGCGCTCCACGCCCTACGGGAGGGGTGGGTGACGCGTGACCCATGAGGAGGGCGCCACACCCGTCCCCCTGCTGCAGCGGCTGTCGACCCGGCTGACGCTGCTGCTCCTGGCGGTGGTGGCCGTCCTCGCGGGCGCCACCGCCGTCCTGCTGTGGCGCGGCCTCGACGCCCTCCTGCTCACCCCCGACGGCACCGGCGCGGTGCTCGCCGACGTCGACCCCGAGGCGGTCGGCGCCGTCGTGCGCGGCACGGCGATCAACCTGGCGGTGGTGGTGGCGGTGACGGTCATCGCGGCGACGGCCTTCTCGCGCGCGCTGCTGGCCGAACCGATCGCCCAACTCACCGACGCCACCCGCGCCCTCGCGGCCGGCGACCGCACCGTGCGCCTGCCGGCCCGCGATCGCTCGGAGCTGGGCGAACTCGCGACGGCCTTCAACGCGATGGCGGACGCCCTCACCGAGGCGCAACAGGGGCTGGAGTCGCGGGTCGCGGCGCGCACCGCCGAGCTCCGGGCGCTGCTGGAGCTCTCCAACACGATCGCCGTCACCACCGAGCTGCAGCCGCTG
>CAZJUA010000051.1:0-2796 GCA_964549045.1 uncultured bacterium
GCAGGAGTGGAACATGAACGCGACGCCGTGGCTGTGGGCGAGGTCGACGAAGCGCGCGATGCGCGGCTTGACGTAGCTGCGGAACATCTCGGGCCCGAACAGGAGGCTCGCTTGGGTGCCGAGGTCGTCGGCCTGCCGCAGGAGGTCGATGCGCCCCCGCGCGGCCGTCAGCATGCGGTCGAAGTAGCCGAGGTAGCAGTCGGTGAAGCGGTCGAGCAGGTAGGTGGCGATCTCGGGGTCGATCGCCATGTCGACGAGCAACTGGTCGAGCCCGCGCAGGAACGACGGGTGCTGCCACACGCTCACCCCGCTGGCCATGACGGCGAAGTCGCCCCACGGCTCGAGGCGCTCGGCGAGGCCGTCGAAGTCGAACCAGTCCGGGTCGGGCAGGGTGCGCGAGAAGGGCACCGGCCCGCGGACCACGGGGCGACGGTGCCGCCGACCGCGCCTGATCCGCCAACGCCACGACGATCGTCGCGACACCGTTCGGCGTCCCGCCAAGAGACCGCGCCTGCGTCACCGACCACGCTTCCACGCATGCGATACGCCATCCAGCTAGACTGGCAGCAGGAGACCGACAGGTCATGGTGACGCAGGTGCGCTGGCACGTGCTGGCCTCGTCCCCGACCCACCCGATGTGGCCGAGGCAGGTGACCCCTGTCCCGGCGGGCGACGGGATCGGTCCAGACACTCGGCCCCCCGCCGTGTCGCAGCGAAGGGGGTGGTACCTGAGCCTCGCGGACGAACCGTGATCCGCGATCCGCAACGCGTGCCCTCCGCAGGTGACCCGTTTCACGTTCGAAGGAGGACGACATGCCCCTCCGCCACTGCTCCCGCCCGCTGGCTGCGATCTTGATCGCCACCCTCCTCACGGCCGCCTGGTCGTCCGGGCTCGAGACCGTCGAGCTCGACGGTTACCGCGCCACCTTCGATCCCGACCAGTCGTTCACCGTCACCGAAGGGGACCTGGACTGCACGCCCTTCGGCGGCCCCGCCACCGTCCGCGTCACCGAAACACTCGGCCGCCTCGGCGAGGCCGACTACCTGATCTACCGACCCGCCGACTGGAACGGCGACCTGGTGCTGTGGGCGCACGGCATGATCGAGCCGCTCTTCCCAGACGGCGCCTTCTGGCTCGCGGTCCCTACGGATCTCAGCGCCGACGCAACGAAACCGCCCGACCACCGCACCTTCTTGGCGCCCCGTGCCGCGATCGTCTGCCACGGCTTCGGCATGGCCGCCTCCGCCTTCACCCGCCACGGGGTCGCCATCGCCGAGGGGATGCGCGACACGCACCTGCTCCAGGTGATCGCGCCCCACCACCTCGGCGCCGATCCCGAGAAGACGTATGTCGCGGGATCATCGATGGGCGGCAACATCGCCATCGCCCTGGCCGAGCGGTTCCCGGGCCGCTACGCCGGCGTCCTCCTCGACCGTGGAGCCGCGAGCATGCTGTACCTCGGCACGTCCTCGATCAACGTCCGCGTCCTGCTGGACGCGTTCTACCCGGGCCTGCTCGAAGCGCAGCCGCTGACCGATCACGCCATGTCGCCCGACGAGTTCGCCACCCTCGTGGCCGTGCTGCAGGACCGCGTGCAGGCCGACCCAACTGCGCTACAGCGCATGGCCAGCCTCCGACTCCCGGGCAGCGCCGAGCTCGACCCGGCGGGAATCGGCGTCCCCCTGCTGACGCTGGACCCGCACGCATCCGATCCTCAGGCGGCGTTCGTCTCGCTCGTCGGGTCCCTGGCCCAGCAACTCGCTCTGTACCTCTTCACGGTCGACGACATCCGCGAGCGGGGCCGCGGCGGCTTCGCGTTCGGCAACCGCCACGAGGCGTACGACGGGTTCGACTGGACGGCCGAGGCCGAGGCCGACCTCAACGCCCGGGTGGCCCGCTTCGACGCGGATCCCTGGGCGCTGCGGTACTGGACGTTCAACTACGAGCCCAGCGGCGAGCTCGAGATCCCGCTCGTCAGCTTCCGCACCACCCACGACACAAGCGTCAGCGTCGCCCACGAGTGGTTGATCGCCCGCGCCCTCGAGCGCACCGGCGCCAGTGACCTGCACGCCACCTGGCTCATCGAGCGTTACGGGCATGGCACCACCCCGCAGGAGTTCGCCACCGCGCTTCTCGGCCTGGTCGAGTGGGTCGAGACCGGCGTACGCCCGACCTGGCCGACGCCCTGACGCCACCAGGCGGCGAGGCCGCGGGAGCCCCGCGTACGCCGGGCTCCCGCCCCCTCTACCCCCGCACCACCCCGAACCGGAACCGCTCGTCCTGCAGCACGGTCTCGTAACCGGCGGAATCGTCGACCAGGCAGAGCAGCTTGCCGGGATCCTCCTGCGCCCAGGCCGCGACCACCTCGCCCACGAAGATCGAGTGGTCGCCGGTCGTGAAGCGGTCGACCACCCGGCACTCGAGGTTCGCCACGCACTCGGCGACGATCGGCGCCGGCACCTGACGCGCCGGCAGCGTCGTCACGCCCGTCTCCGCGAACTTGTCGACGTCGCGACCGCTGCGGCTGCCGCAGGTCGCGGTCGCCTGCGCGAGCTCGCGGCCCGGGTAGGCGAGCACGAAGGCGCCCGCACCCTCGATCAGCCCGTGCGTGAAGCGCGACGGCGCCATGCTGATCGCCACCATCGGCGGCGTCGCCGAGGTCCGCATCGTCCATCCGAGCGGGCAGATGCTCCGCCGGCCCTCGTGCTCGGCCACCGCCCACGTCACCACCTCGGGCTTGAGCAGGCGCCAGAACGCGGCTACGTCCAGTTCCTTCATGTCGCGCACCTCCGTTC
>CAZJUA010000052.1:0-3754 GCA_964549045.1 uncultured bacterium
AGCTTCCTCCCCCCCCCGGGGGACCCCCCCCCCGCGGGGCCCCACCCCGCGCCGCCCCCCCCGCGCCCGCCCCGCGGCGGCGCCCCCCCGCACGCCGCCGCGAGCTTCCTCGCCGCCGAGGGCATCGCCGCCCGCGCGGGCCACCACTGCGCGCAGCCGCTCATGCGCGCGCTCGGCGTCGACGCCACCGCGCGCGCCAGTTTCTGGCTCTACACCACCGAGGCGGAGGTCGACGCCTTCGTCGACGCCGTCGCCCGCTCCCGGGCGTTCTTCGCGCCGCTGACGGTCGCGCCGTGACCGCGCTCGCCCAGATGTACCAGGCGGCCATCCTCGAGCACGCCCGGCGCACCCGGCACCGGGGCGTCCTCGACCCGGCCGACGCCCGGCAGGAGGGCATCAACCCGTCGTGCGGCGACGAGCTGCTGCTGACCCTGCGGCTCAGCGACGACGCCGTGACGGCGGTCCGCTACGAGGGCAAGGGCTGCGCCATCTCGCAGGCGTCGGCGTCGCTGATGGCGGAGGCGATCGAGGGCCGCAGCCGCGAAGACGTCGAGGCGCTGATCCGCCACGTCAAGGCGATGATCCACGGCGAGGGGTTGCACCCCGACCTGGGCGAACTCGCGGTCCTCGAGGGGGTCCGGCGGCTGCCAGCGCGCGTCAAGTGCGCGGCGCTGGCGTGGACCACGTTGGAGGCGGCCCTGCGGACGCATCCGGCGGGCGGCACCCCCGGCGCCGGGCCTGCGGGCGCGGCGCCGGACGGCGCCGAGACCGGCGGCGGTTAGCCCGGCAGGTCCTCCTCGCCGATCGCCCACGCGTCGTCGGCGCGGGCGTCTCGGCGGGTCCCCTCGTGGGTGCCCTGCGCCGCACGCAGCGGGCCCTCGGCGGGGTCGAGCGCGCGCAAGAAGCCCGTGAGTTGCCCGCGGAGCTGCTCCCGCACGATCGCCTGCGAGTGCTCGAGCCGCGCGAGTTCCGCGTGCGCCGCCGCCACCTCGGTGTCCGCCTGCCGCCGGATGGCGTCCGCCTGCGCGCGCGCCTCGGCCTCGATCAGGCGCGCCGCCTCGCGGGCGTTCTCCTTCATCTCCGTCGCGATCCGCTCCGCCGCGATGACGGCGCGTTGCAGTTCCGCCTCGGCCTCCCGCAGCTGGGCGATCTGCTCGTCGCGCTCGGCGATCTCGTCACGCAGGTGGCGGATCTCCCGCAGACTGCGCTCGCGCTCGGCGGCCACCCGCTCCAGCAGTGCCCGAACGGCGCCCGCGCGGTAGCCGAAGAGCGCGCGCTCGAAGGTCGCGTGTTCGATGTCGAGCGGCGTCAGGGTCATCGGTCCACCTCCACCGGGCGCGACGCGCCCGCTGGGCGCGGCGCGCCCGCTGGGCGCGGTGCGCCTGCTGGGCGCGGGTCGTCCGCCGGTGCCGAGGCGAAGAGGGCGCTCCCGACGCGGATCCAGGTGGCGCCCTCCTCGATCGCGACCTCGAAGTCGCCGCTCATGCCCATCGACGTCCTGCCGCCGGCGTGCCGCTCGGCCAGCGCGCGCAGGGTGCGGAACACGGGTCGGGCGCGCTCGGGATCGGGGTCGTACGGCGCCATCGTCATGAGGCCCTCGAGCCGGACGTGCGGCGCGTCGCGCAGGCGGGCGACGAGGTCGGCGACGTCGACGGGATCGACCCCGTACTTGGCCCGCTCGCCGGCGACGTTGACCTGCAGCAGGACGGGGAAGACGTGACCGTGCCGCTCGCCGTCCGCCTCGAGCGCATCGATGAGGCGGGCCGAGTCGACGCCATGCAGGAGTGCGAAGCCCCTGCAGTAGCGGACCTTGTTCGTCTGCAGGTGGCCCACGAGGTGCCACGCGACGTCGGGGCCGAGCGCGTCGGCCTTGGTGCGCCACTCCTGTACGCGGCTCTCGCCCAGCACGCGGTGCCCGTGGTCGAGCACGGCCGCGCGCACCGCCTCGGCGTCGTGCCCCTTGGTGACGGCGACCAGCTGCACCTCGCCGGGGTCGCGACCGGCCCGCGCGCAGGCGCGCGCGATGCGTTCGCGGACGTCGGCCAGCATGCCTATAGCTCGGGGAGCAGCGCCCGCAGGAGCGCCCGGAAGCGTTCGCCGGCCAGGTTCGCCACGCGCAGCACCTCGTCGCCGGTGGCGTGCTCGCTGCCGTCCGGCAGGGCCATGTCGGTGACGACCGACAGGCCCAGCACCCGCATCCCGAGGGACCTGGCCATCGTGACCTCGTGGACGGTCGACATGCCGATGGCGTCGGCACCCCACGCGCGGAAGGCGCGCAGTTCCGCCCGCGTCGCGTACGCCGGCCCGGCGATGGCGAGGTAGACGCCCTCGCGCAGCCTCAGGTCGAGCCGTCGTGCGACCGACCGCGCGGACTCGAGGTAGGCCTCGTCGTAGGCGTCGAAGGTGACCGGGAAGCGCGGCCCCACGCCGTCCGAGGGCCCGGTGAGGGCGTGGTCGAAGGTGTGGTTGATGAAGTCGAGCTGCAGCATGAGGTCGCCCGCGCGCCAGTGCGGGTCGAGACCGCCGCAGGCGTTCGTGACGACCAACCGCTCCGCCCCGAGCGCGTGCAGCACCCGGACGGGGAAGGCGCAGGTGCTGGCGGGGTAGCCCTCGTAGGCATGCAGCCGGCCCTGCAGCAGGGCGACGCGGCGTCCCGAGAGCCGGCCCAGGACGAAGCGGCCCGCGTGACCGGGCGCGGTCGAGGCCGGCATCCCCGGCACCGCGGCGAAGGGCACGCTGACGGCGTCCTCGACCTCGTCGGCCAGCGGACCGAGGCCGGAGCCCAGGATGAGGGCCAGCTCGCAGCCTTCGTCGCGGAGGTCGCTGGGCAGGTCGCGGGTGGAGCGCAGCGCGGCGGCAGCCGCGCGCGCCGTCGTCACCGCGGTCGGGCCCACGTGGCCGGACGCGTCCGGGCGTTCGCGCCCGGGCGCGGGATCAACTGACGGGTCGCCGGCGGCCAGGGACCCCGGTGCGTGACGCTCTGCCATGGTGGCATCGTAGCAGGCGGGTTCCGGCGCCCGCGCGCCATCGCCCGGGTGCGACGACCGCGCGGCTTCGTTTCGTCGCTCCCGAACGGCTTCTGTCAATGGCCTTTGGGTTCTCCCCATCTACGGCCTTTGACTGTCCCCAGTGGTGGCCGTGGGTTCTCCCCGCTGGTGGCCAGTGGAAGTCCCCGCTGGTGGCCATGGGAAGTCCCCACTGGCGGCCACGGGTTCTCCCCGGCTAGTTGTTGAGGTGGATCACCCCCTTGCCGGCGGTGGCTTCCTTCAGCCTGAAGGAATCCCCATCTACTTGGATGACGTGGGCATGGTGCAAGAGCCGGTCCACGGCGGCGGCGGCGAGGGTCTTGGGCATGATGGTGTCGAAGTTGCTGGGATGAAGGTTGCTGCTGATCGCCAGGCTGCGGCGCTCGTAAGCGGCGTCAATGATGCGGAAGAAGCCTTCGGCGGCGTCCGGGCTGGTCGGCAAGAGGCCGATGTCGTCAATGCAGATCAAATCGGCGCGGTTGACGCGTTTGATGGCTCTGGCGTTGGTGTCGTCGATGCGGTGGCGGCGCATGAGGCTGCCGAGGTCCTCGAGCGTGAACCAAGCAACGCGCTGGTCTCGGTCGATGGCCGCTTGCCCGAGGGCTTCAAGGAAGTGGCTCTTGCCGGTTCCGCTGGCGCCGCACAGCACCAGGTTCTCGCGCCGCTCGATCCACTCCAGGCCACGCAGGGCGTGCTGCACGTGCAGCGGGATGCTGCTGGCGCCCTCG
>CAZJUA010000053.1:0-8492 GCA_964549045.1 uncultured bacterium
CTGCTTCTTCCCGAGCTTCGACCGCGAGTATCTTGCCGACCTCAAGGCCAAGCTCGACCAGTACGGCTTCGACCGCGTGTACGCCTGGGGCCACCCCGACGGCCTCGAGCGCGGCCAGAAGCCCTCCGAGTACGACGACATGGTGCGCAGCATCGAGCGGGCGGTCGCCATCGGTGCCGACGTCATGCGCGTCGTCGGCTCGAGCTTCACCTGGCGCAAGGAGCCGCACGGCCCGCAGGTGAAGGCGCTCATCGAGCAGTTCCGCCGAGCCGTGCCGCTCGCCGAGCAGGCCGGCGTCAAGATGGCGGTCGAGAACCACATCGACTTCACGGGCGACGAGATGGTCGAGCTCATCGAGGGCGTGGGCTCGCCCAACTTCGGCATCAACTTCGACACCGGCAACTTCCTGCGGCTGCTCGACGACCCCGTGAAGGGGATGGCGAAGCTCGCGAAGTCCACCTTCGCCACCCACATCAAGGACCTGAAGATCAACCCGGACGCCTCGCCCGACGACTGGTACTTCTTCTCCAGCGTCCCCGTGGGCGACGGCCTGATCGACAACGTCGCGCTCGCGCGGATGCTGAAGGACGCGAACTACCAGGGCTTCCTCGCCGTCGAGACCGACTTCCTCCACCCCGACTACGGCAACGACGAGCACGCGGCGATCCGCAAGAGCGTGGCGGGGCTGCGGCGGATCGTCGAGGAGATCGGCTGAGAGCGCCACCCCCACGCGCAAGGAGGGCGAGATGCGAAAGCTGAACGTCGCCATCATCGGCCACAACTTCATGGGCAAGGCGCACGCGCACGCGTGGCGCAACGCGCCGCGCTTCTTCGAGCTCGACGCCGAGCCCGTCCTCAAGGTCGCCGTCGGCCGCAACCAGGAGACGCTCAAGGCCTACGCCGACAACTGGGGCTGGGAGGAGACCGCCGCCGACTGGCGCGACGTCGTCACCCGCGACGACGTCGACGTCGTCGACGTCTCGGTCCCCACCGACCTGCACGCCGAGATCTCGATCGCCGCGGCGGAGGCCGGCAAGCACGTCTTCTGCGAGAAGCCCATCGCGCTCGGCTCCGGCCAGGCCCGCGCCATGCTCGACGCCGCCCGCAAAGCCGGGATCGTCCACTACCTCAACCACAACTACCGCCGCACGCCCGCCGTCATGCTCGCCAAGCAACTCATCGACGAGGGCTTCGTGGGCCGCATCTTCCACTGGCGCGGCGCCTACCTGCAGGACTGGATCGTCGACCCCGACTTCCCGCTCACCTGGCACCTGCGGCGCGAGCACGCCGGCGCCGGCCCGCACTTCGACCTCGGGAGCCACAACGTCGACCTCGCGCGCTTCCTCGTGGGCGAGATCCGGAGCGTCAGCGCGATGACGGCGCACTTCGTCACCGAGCGGCCGCTGCCCGGCGCCGGCGCCGCGACCTTCTCGGCCGGCAGCGGCGGCGCTACGGAGACGGGACCCGTGACGGTCGAGGATGCCGCGTTCGTCACCGCCGAGTTCGAGAACGGCGCGCTGGGCTCGATCGACACCAGCCGCTTCGCGCCCGGGCGCAAGAACCACCACGCGTTCGAGATCTACGGCAGCGAGGGCAGCATCGTGTTCGACCTCGAGCGCATGAACGAGCTGCAGGTGTACTCGCGCCACGACCCCGCCCACGTCCAGGGCTTCCGCACGGTGCTCGCCACCGAGGGGATCCACCCCTACGTGGCCGCCTGGTGGCCCCCCGGCCACGTGATCGGCTACGAGCACGCCTTCCACCACGCCGTCGTCGACTTCGTCCGCGCGATCACCGGCGGCACCGAGGTCCGCCCGAACTTCGAGGATGGCCTGCGCGAGACGCTGGTGCTCGAGGCGGCCCTGAAGTCGGCGGCGACCGGCGCACGCGTCGAGGTCGAGGCCGTCTGATGACCGGCACGGGGACGAACGCGGCGGATCGCGACCGAGCGATCGCGACGGCGGCCGAGGACCGCGCCGTCACGATCGCCGGCGTCATCGACCGCGACAGCCCCGTGCCGTACTACCACCAGCTCAAGGAGCTGCTGCGCGACGAGATCGTCAGCGGGCGCTGGCCCGCGGGCACGCAGATCCCCTCGGAGCCCGAGCTGTGCCGGTTGCTCGACGTCTCGCGTACCGTCGTCCGTCAGGCGCTCGGCGATCTCGGCCACGAGGGCCTGCTGCGTCGCCGGAAGGGCCTCGGCACCTTCGTCGCCGAGGAGAAGATCCACGGCCGCCTGGTGCAGAGCCTCACCGGCTTCCACGACGACATGCTGGCCCAGGGCCGGGTCCCCAGGACCCGCGTCCTGGACCAGCGGGTCATGCCGGCCCCCAAGGCCGTCGCCGCCGAGCTCGGCCTCCCCGAGGGCACCCCCGTCGTGATGATCGACCGCGTCCGCTCGGTGGACGGCGAGCCCATCGTGTTGGTCACCACCTACCTACCCCACGCCCTGGTACCGGGGCTCGAGGCCATCGACTTCACCGACCGCTCCCTCTACCAGACGCTGGCCGAGCGCTACGGCCTGGTGATCGAACGCGGCCGCCGGCTACTGGAGTCGATCGCCGCCACCGCCACCTGCGCCGACCAGCTCGAGATCGAACCCGGTGAGCCGCTGCTGTTCCTCAGGAGCGTCACCTACCTCCCGGACGGCCAGGCGATCGAGTACTACGAGGCTCGCCACCGCGGCGACCGGACGGTCCTCGAGGTCGACCTGGTCCGCCAGCCACCTATCTGACCACCCGCACGGCCGCGGATCGCGGCCACCCCGACGAGGACCCACCATGCCGACGCCCAACCCACTGCCCGACACGATGCTCGCCGTCCGCGTGCATGCGCCGGGCGACCTCCGTGTCGACCGCGTGCCGCTGCCCGATGTCGGGGAGGGCGACGCACTCCTGCGGGTCCTGGCGGCGGGCGTGTGCGCCACCGACCGCAAGCTGGCGGTGCGGGGCGCGCCGGGCGACGGGCCGCGCGTCCTCGGGCACGAGATCGTCGCGGAGATCGTCGCGCCCGGCGCCTCGCGCCTCGCCGCGGGCACGCGCGTCGCCGTCGCGCCCAACGTCGGCGAGGGCTCCTGCCCGGCGTGCCGACGCGGCGCGACCAACCTCTGCCCCGAGTACCAGGCCTTCGGCATCCACCTCGACGGCGGCATGGCCGAGTACCTGCGAATCCCCCGGGCGGCCGTCGAGGCCGGGCACCTGCTCCCCATCCCCGACGGGCTCCCCGACCTCGACGCCGCGCTGCTCGAGCCGCTGGCCTGCTGCGTCGAGGGGCTCGTGGCCAGCGAGCTGCGCCCCGGTGATGCGCTTCTGATCGTCGCGGCGGGGGTGATGGGTCGGCTGCACGTCGTGGCGGGCCGCGCCCTCGGGGCCGGCACGATCGTCGTCGTCGACCGCAACCCGGAGCGGCTCGCCCACGCCCGGGCGCTCGGCGCCGACGTCACGCTGACACCGGACGACGACCTCGCGGCCGCCGTTCGTGCCGTAACCAACGGGCGCGGCGCCGACGTCGCCGCCGTCACGGTCGGCGACACCGTCGCCGCTCGCGGCGCGCTCGCCTCGCTGGCGCGCGAGGGCCGCCTCAACCTGTTCGCCGGTTTCGGCGCCGACCAGGGCCCGCTCGAGATCGACGCCAACGCCTTCCACTACCGCGGCCTGAAGCTCGTCGGCACCACGGGGGCGAGCATGACCACCCTCGCGCGTACGCTGGCCCTGCTGCACGGCGGTCGGCTCGCGCTGAACGGCCTGGTCAGCGCGACCTTCGGCCTCGCGGACGCCGCGCGCGCGTTCGAGGCGGCCGGCCAGGGGGGCCACGCGCGCGTCGTCCTGCTCCCCGGTGCGGGAATCCCGTCGTGAGCGCCGACCTGCTGCTCGGCGTGGACGTCGGCACCGGCGCCACCAAGGCCGCGATCTACGACACCGCGGGCGGCCTGCGCGGCAAGGCCAGCGTGCCCACGCGGCTGCATCGCGGCGGCCCCGGCGCGGTCGAGCAGGACCCGGCGGAGATGGAGCAGGAGGTCCACGCGGCGATCCGTGGTGCGCTCGCGGACGCCCGGGCCACCGGGGACGACGTCGCCGCCCTCGCCCTCGACGGGCAGATGGCGGGCGTGATGTTCGTCGACGACGCGGGCGCCGCGGTGGGGCCGTTCGATTCCTGGCTCGACACCCGCTGCGACCCGGACGTCGCGACGCTGCGTCCGCACGCTGAGCGCATCGTGGCCCGCTGCGGCGGCTACCCGACGTATTCGGCGGGCCCGAAGCTGCTGTGGTGGCTGCGCGAGCGCCCGGACGAGATCGGGCGAGCGCGGGCCATGGTCATGCCCAGCGCCTACCTCGCCGGTCGGCTGTGCGGCCTGAGCGGCGCGGAGGCCTACGCCGACCCCACCTACCTGCACTTCTCCTGCCTCGCCGACACCGCGCGGAGCGCGTGGTCGCCCGAGCTCGTGGACCTGCTGGGCGCGCCCGACCGCCTCCTCCCCCGCATCGTCGAGACCACCGACGTCGTCGGCGAGGTCACGCGCGCGGCCGCCGCCGCGACCGGCCTGCGCGCCGGGACGCCGGTCGCCGCCGGCTGCGGCGACACGGCCGCCGGCGTGCTCGGGGCCGGCGTCGTCCGGCCGGCCACGGCGCTCGACGTCGCTGGCAGCGCGGCGGTGCTGGCGGTGTGCACCGCCGAGTTCCGCCCCGACGTCGACGAACGCACGCTCCTCACGGCCCGCACGGCCCTGCCCGGCCTGTACTACGCCCTCGGCTACGTGCAGGGCGGCGGACTCAACCTCGGCTGGTTCCGCGACGCCTTCGCCCGCGAACTCCACGACCTCGACGAGGACGCCGCCTTCGCGGCGCTCGACGCCGAGGCCCGCGACCTGCCGCCCGGCGCCGAGGGCGTGGCCTTCGCGCCGCATCTCGGCGGCCGGGTGACGCCCAACGACCCCCACCAGCGCGGCATGTGGCACGGCTTCGGCTGGACGCACGGGCGGGGCCACCTCTACCGCGCCCTGCTCGAGGGCATCGCGCTCGAGTACGGCCTCTACCTGCGCGGCATCCGCAGGCTGCACCCCGACCTCGGGCCGCTGGTGGTGCGCGCCGTCGGCGGCGGCGCGAGCTCCGCGCTGTGGGGCCGCATCAAGGCCGACGTCCTCGGCGCCGCCTACCGTCCGCTGCGCCAGGGGGAGGGCAGCGCCTTCGGCGGCGCCCTCGGCTGCGCGCTGCTCGCCGGCAAGGCCGTCGGGCTGCTCGACGACGTCGCGGCGGCGGCCGAGCGCATCAACGAACTGGAGTCGGGACCCGACCCCGACCCCATCCGCAGCGCCGCCTACGCCCCGTTGGTCGACGACTACGCCCAGTTGCTCGAGGCCGCTGGCGCGCTGGGGCGCGCACGCGCGCTCGGGCGCGCACGCGCGCTGGGGCGCGCACGGGCGCTGGGGCGCGCACGCGCGGCCCGCATCGGCGGGGCGGCGTGAACGCCACGGCCCGCGCCCCACGCGTGGTCGCCACGGCGCGCGCCTTCTGCGCCTCGGACGGCCCGCACCAGGCGATCATCCGCGACGCCGGCATGGACCTGGTGTTGGCCGCCGGCGCCGCGCCGCGCTCCGCGCCCGAGCTGGCGGCGCTCGCGGCCGACGCCGACGCCCTCCTGCTCGGCCTCGACGCCTGCGACGCGAGCGTCTTCGCGGCCGCGCCGCAGCTGCGGGTGGTGTCGCGCTTCGGCTCCGGCGTCGACACCGTCGACCTCGAGGCCGCCGCGCGCCACGGCGTGACCGTCACCAACACCCCCGGCGCGAACACGGTGGCGGTCGCCGAGTTGACGCTAGGCCTGCTCCTCGCGTTGGCCCGCGACCTGCCAGCTGCGGTGGCGACCGCCCGAGCGGGCGGTTGGGCACGGAAGAGCGGTTGGGAGCTCGAGGGCAAGACCCTCGGGCTGGTCGGCCTCGGGCGCATCGGGCGGGCCGTGGCCGCCCGCGCGGCCGCGTTCGGCATGCGCGTGATCGCCCACGACCCGGTCGCCGCCGACGTCCCCGGCGTGACCCGGGTGGCCCTCGACGATCTGTGGGGCGATGCCGACGTCGTCAGCCTCCACCTGGGCCTGGACGCCGGCACCCGCCACATCGTCGACGCCGCCGTCCTGGCGCGCCTCAAGCCCGGCGCCGTGCTCATCAACGCCTCGCGCGGCGGCCTGGTCGACGAGGCCGCGCTGGCCGACGCGCTGCGCAGCGGCCACCTGGCCGGCGCGGCGGCGGACGCCTTCGACCGCGAGCCGCCGGTCGGCAGCCCGCTGCTCGAGCTACCCAACTTCGTCCCCACCCCCCACCTGGGCGCCGCCACGCGCGAGGCCGCCCGGCGCATGGGGGAGGCCGCCGCGCGCAACGTCGTCGCCGTCCTGACCGGTGTGGGGGACGCGGACGTGGTGGCCGGACCCCACCCAGGGAGGACCGCATGACCTACGTCGAGCCGATCGCCCACCAGGTCCGCCTCACCGACGGCACCATCCCCTCCGCGCATGCGGTCCAAGAGCGCCGTCTGAGCGACCTGCGCGGGCTCTTCCTCGACCTCGAGGCCGAGGCCGCCCTCGTGGCCCACGACCCTGTGGTCTACCGGGTGTACGACGCGGCCGACCTGCCCAAGCAGGACGGGCACCTGCTGTTCTCCACCACGGTGATCGAGCCCGGCCGCGTCGGCGACGAGTACTTCATGACCAAGGGCCACTTCCACGCGCGCGCCGACCGCGCCGAGCTCTACTACGGCCTGTCGGGCCAGGGCATGCTGCTGCTGCAGACGCCCGAGGGCCGGGTCGAGTCGCTGCCCATGGTCGCCGGCACCGCCGCCTACGTGCCGCCGTACTGGGGCCACCGCACCGTGAACACCGGCGACGTGCCCTTCGTCTTCCTGGCCTGCTACCCGGCCGACGCCGGCTACGACTACGGCACCATCGCCCGCGACGGCTTTGCCGGAATCGTGGTGGCCGGCGCCGACGGGCCGAGGGTCGTCCCCAACCCGCGCTTCCGCACCACCGCCGACGCACCCACCCCCACCTAGGAGCCACCCATGAGCTACGCGCCGCCGCCCCCCTGCACCCGCCCGACGATCTACTTCGTCGGCGTCACCACCCGGCAGTCGTCGATCATGAAGGTCTTCCCGCGCTGGGCCGAGATCCTGGGGATCGAGGCCGACATCCGCGGCTACGACGCCGTGCCCAACGCGCCCGCCGAGGCGTACCGCACCATCGTGCAGCACCTGCGCGACGATCCGCTGGCGATGGGCGCCCTGGTGACGACCCACAAGATCAACCTGCTGCTGGCGACGCGCGACCTGATCGACGAGCTCGACCCGTACGCGCGCGTCTGTGGCGAGGTGTCCTGCCTCTCGAAGCGCGACGGCCGCCTGATCGGCCACGCCAAGGACCCCATCACCTCGGCGGCGGCGTGGCGCGCCTTCGTCCCGCGCGACCACTGGCTCGGCGGGGGCGAGGTGCTGTGCCTCGGCGCCGGCGGCTCGGCGGTGGCGATCGGCGTGTCGGTCCCCGAGTTCGAGCGACCCGGAGACCGCCCGCGCGTCATCCACTTCGTCAACCGCAGCGCCCCGCGCCTCGACCACCTGCGGGCGGTGAACGACGGTCTCGCCACCGACATCGAGTTCACCTACCGGGTCAACGCGGACCCCGCCGTCAACGACGCGATCATGGCCGACCTGCCGCCGGGGTCGCTGGTCATCAACGCCACCGGCATGGGCAAGGACTCGCCGGGTTCGCCACTGACCGACGCCGGCGTCTTCCCCGAGCGCGGGCTCGTGTGGGAACTCAACTACCGCGGCGAGCTGCAGTTCCTGCAGCAGGCACGGCGGCAGGCGGCCGCACGCGAACTGACGATCGAGGATGGCTGGATCTACTTCGTGCACGGCTGGAGCGCCGTGGTATCCGAGGTCTTCGGCGTCGAGCTGACACCGGAGCTGTTCGCCGAGTTCGACCGCGCCGCCTCGGCGCTGAGGCCGTCGTGAACGGCGCCGCAGTCCTAGACGCCGTCCGCGCCCAACGTGTCGTGCCGCTGTTCTACGAGGCCGACGCGGCGCGCGCGGCGGACGCGGTCGCCGGCCTGGCCGACGGCGGCGCCCGTGTCGTCGAGTACACCCTCCGGGGCCCGGGCGCGGATCGGGTGCTGGCGACGCTGGTCGCCGGCGCCCCGGCCGGCGTGGCGGTTGGCGCGGGCAGCGTCCCGGACCTCGCGACGGCCCGGCTCGCGCTCGACGCGGGCGCCGCCTTCGTCGTCGGACCCAACGGCGATGCCGCGGTCGCGGAACTCTGCGCCGAACGGGGCGTGGGCTACGTCCCGGGGACGCTGACGCCCAGCGAGATGGTCGCGGCGCTCTCGTGGGGCTGCCCGCTCGTCAAGGTCTTCCCCGTCGCCGCCGTCGGCGGCCCGGCCTACGTCAAGGCCGTCCGCGGACCCCTGCCCTCGCTGCAGGTGATGGCCACCGGCGGGGGGGCGCCGCGCCGGCCGC
>CAZJUA010000054.1:0-8882 GCA_964549045.1 uncultured bacterium
CGAAGGAGCACCCATGACGACATCGAACGGCCCGCTGCGCACCGGCACGGCCAAGGTCGAGCAGATCCCCGTCACCTGGACGATGCCCGAGCAGGTCGCCGGCCGGCGCCGGCTCGTGATCTGGCTCGCGCCCGGCCTCTCCGGGATGGAGGCCGTGCGGCCCGTCCTCGATCGGCTCGCCGCGGCTGGTTTCGTGGCCGTGACCTTCGATTCACGGGAGCGAGGCTCGCGGGCGACGGAGGCGCCGGAGACGCTGTTGCCGCGCGCGTCGGCGAACTGGCCGCTCGTGGCGTGGCCGATCCTTGGCCATGGCGCACTCGAGGTGCTGCGCGTCATGGACTGGACCGTCAGGTCGTTCGACGTCGCTCCGCCCTTCTCGCTGGGTGGCGTGTCGTTGGGCGGCGACATCGCCGTGGCGGCGGCCGGGTTGGACCCCCGCATCGGCTGCGTGGCGGCCGTGGTGGCCACGCCGGATTGGACCCGCGCCGGCAGGCGCGTCGATGGCGCGCCCGTGGCGGCGGGTGAGCCCGATGCCTACGCCAGCTTCTTCTACGGCCGGATCGACCCGCTCACGAACCTGCGCTCGTACGCCCACCGCCCCGCCATGACGTTCGAATGCGGCGCGGACGACGACCGCGTGCCCCCCGACGGCCCGCTGCGCTTCCAGCGGGCGCTCGCCGACGTCTACGGCGAGATGCACGGGCGCGTGCGTGTCAACCTGCACCCGGGCGTGGGTCATGCAGCCGTGCCGGCGATGATCGACAACTGCGTCGCGTGGTTCGAGGAGCACGGATGATGGGCGACGGTACGCCCATGCGCGACACTGCGTCGAACGGCGCGGTGCGGCTCGTTCCGGCCGACCTCGCCGTCCACCGGCCTGCGCTCTTGGATCTGAACCTCGAGTACGTGACCTGGTACGAACGGGTCACCGAAGAGCTCTTCGGCTTCAGGCTCCGCGACCTGATCGGGGCGGACGCTCGAACGTACGCGGACGGGTCGCTTGACGCGATGGTGACCGCGGCGCAGCGGCACGGCTCGTACTACCTGGTCGAGGTGGCCGGTAGCCCCGTGGGCATGGGCGGACTCCGCCGCTACGCCGACGGCGTGGCCGAGGTGAAGCGGATGTACGTCCGCCCCGGCCACCGCGGGCGGCGCCTGGGGGCGACGCTCCTCGCGAGGCTCGTCGAGGATGCCCGTTCGTTGGGATACCGACAGGTGCGCCTGGAGACCGGGCAGTTCATGACGGCGGCGCACCGGACCTACGAGGCGGCGGGTTTCGTCGACCGCGAGCCCTACGAGGGTGCCGAGGTCCCGAAGGCGTTGTGGGCGCACACGCGGTTCATGGAGTTGTCGCTGCGGTAGGCCGGGGCACCTCACCCCACCCGCCCCGCGAACCGTCCCACGTACGCCTCCTGCTCGCGCGTCTCGACGGCCCAGCGCTGCACCCGACGCACGCGCGCGATGGCGGTGTCGGCGTCGTCGCCGTAGGTTGTCGCGACGGCGGCCGCCACCAGCCCCGAGCGGCCCACGCCGCCGCGGCAGTGGACGACCACGCGGCGGCCGTCGTCGAGCGCGCGGCGGATGCCGGCGATGAGTTGGGCGAAGTCGTCTTCGCGCCAGGGGGGTGGCACGGAGTCGTCGGGGATGGGGTAGTGCCGCACCTCGAGGCCGGCGTCGCGGGCGCGGCCCCGCAGGTCGGGGACGGCCAAGAGGTCGTACTCGTGGTCTTCCATCAGCGACACCAGGACGTCGGCGTGGTGGTGGTGCCGCAGCCGGTCGAGGTCGGCGTCGAGATCGCGTGCCCAGCCGGCCGGATCGTAGTAGCTCGGGCCGTGCTTGCCGGGGGCCAGGGTGAGACCAAGCGCGCCCGCGGTGGGCAGGTCGGGCACCCAGTGGACGCGGAGGGGATCGCTCTCCGAGGTGCGCATGCCGGATGCCGTCACGCCGCCGCGTTCCCCGTGGGTGCTCGGCGGCGCGCGGACGCGGCATGGCGGCGATGGTTCGGACGCGACGGCATGCGCGCATGCTAGGGGCCCGGGGGCTGGGCGCGTGTCGGGTGCTTCACGGTCGGGGGCGGCCGTCGCCTCGAGCGCCCCGCCCCCTTGGGCCGTGGCGTCAACGGAGCGTCCGCTCCGCGACCACCTCCGCCAGCGCCGGCGTCGCCCGCACCCGCACGACGCGGCCGTAGTCCCCCAGCGAGGCGCCGCTCTCGATCGCCACCAGCCCCAGGTAGTCGGCGAAGCGCTTCAGCACCCGCAACTCGTACGCGTTGCGGACGACGTCGTGCGGCTCGCGCGACCAGCTACGCCAGCGCACGTCCTCCGCCGCCTCGTCCACCGCCCGGGGGAAAGCGCGCAGGAAGCGCTCGGCGTAGAAGGCGCCGTCACGCCAGGTCGCGCCGTGGCGCAGCAGTTGCAGCAGCGAGTAGGCCCAGGACGCCTGGATGATGTCGAGGTCCGGGTAGCCGTCGGCGGAGTTCCACGCGTACTTGGTGACGAACGCGCGGAACAGGGCGGCGTACACCCCTGCGGGCCCCGACCGGTCGAGCATCCGGCGAAGCGCTCGCGTCGCGTGCCAACGGCCGCTCCGCAGCGTCACCAGCCCCGCCATGCGCGCGACGAGCCGCGCCACGTGTAGCTGGGCGAAGTCCTGCTCGCTCCGCACCGAGAGGTAGGGCGAGACCCGCCAGCCGGCCTCCCGGTACCGCTCCAGCGCCGTCAGCACGAAGGCGCGGGGGAGGTTGCCCTTCGCCGTGGCCTTGAGGCCGTCGTCGCCGAGCGCCTCGGCGAGGTCGAGCACGAGATGCAGGAGTGCCGCACGCGGCACGGTGCGCGGCGCGTCGGCGACCACCAGCGGCCCGTCGCCGCCGAGCGGGTCGTAGAGAAGGCGTCGCATGTCGTCCGCCGAGAGGCCATCGAAGTCGTCGAGCGGGGCGGCGTTGCGCTCCGCGATGAGACCCGCGACGAACGCGTCGCGCTCCTCGTCGCCGTCGAACTCGCGCTCGGCCAGGGCGTCGCCGATCTCGTCGGCCAGGTCCGGCATGGTGCCCTCGCCGGCCGCTTCCCCGTCGTCGAGCGCGTCGGACGCCGGTGCCTGCTCGACGCTCAGCGGCAGGAGGGCGTCGAGGAGCCAGGTGGCGCGCAGTTCGGGCTCCTCGTCCGGGTGTTCGGCGGCGCCGAGCTCGACCAGGCCGAGGAAGGCGGTGAATCGCAGGACGATGTCGACCACGAACGCGTCGAAGAAGGCCTGGTGGGCCTCCTCCTCGCTGGCGCCGGGCGCGGTCGCGATCACGGCGGGGGGGAGGCCGGCGACGAGAGCCGCGTAGAAGCGTGGCGAGCGCCAGTCGTCGCCGAAGCGCCGCAGCAGCAGCACCGTCAGAGGCCAGGTGGCGTGCAGCGCCTCGGCGAAGCGGCCGGAGCCGTCGAGCGGGCGTCTCGCCCATGCCCGTAGGAGACGCGGCAGCAGGGCGTCGGCGTCCTCGGCCGCGAGCCGGTGCCCGGCGGCCGTGACCCTTACGCGTCCCATACGGCGCTCGATCAGGCCGGCCGCCTCGGCGAGCCGCCGAGCGCTGCGGACGAAGGGCGCGTCCTCCTCGCCGCGCGCGTCCACCGCACGGCTCCCCACCCGTTCGCCGATCGCGCGCACCGTCTCCCCGTCGAAGGCACCGTCGAACGCCACGTGCACGCCGTCGTCCCCGAGGGCGGCGAGGACGGCGAGGACGCTCGCGACGGCCGGCGCCTCCTCCGTTCCTTCGATGCGCTCGGGCACGTCGAAACCGACGTACGGATCGAGGGGGGCGCGCTCGAGGTCACGCAGGTCGAGCGGGTCGAGGCCCGTCCAGTGGGCACGTTCGTCGTCGAGGTCCTGCGGGGCGGGTCGGTTCGGCATCGCGGCAGCTTCCTCCTCACGGCGTTCGGCTGAGATGGCCCTATCATGGCGCTACGGGCGACGTGCGTGCCGGGGAGCGTTGGCGGAGGCGGCGAAGATGCGGGTGTTCGCGGTCAACGGCAGCCCTCGGATGGGTCGAGGGTCGACCGAGTTGGTCCTGGACGCGTTCCTGAGTGGGATGACGGATGCCGGCGCGGACGTGGAGCGGATCTATGCGCACCGGATCCGGCTCAAACCCTGCGCCTGCGGCGAGATGCACTGCTGGTACACGACGCCGGGCGCGTGCTGCATTCGCGATGGGATGGACGACGTTCTCTCCAAACTGCGGTTCGCCGACACGCTGGTGCTCGCGACGCCGGTCTACATCCCCCTGCCCGAGCGGATGCAGACCTTCGTCAACCGGCTCTGCCCGGTGATCGAGCCGCGACTCACGTTCGTCGGCGGCCGCACGCGCGGGCAGCTGCGTGACGGCTACGCCCTGCGGCGCTTCGTCGCCGTCGTGACGGGAGACTGGTGGGAGCCGGAGAACGGCGACACCGTCGTGCGCATCGTCGAGGAACTGGCGGCCGACGCGGGCGTCGAGTTCGCCGGGGCCCTGGTGCGGCCGCACGCGCTACTCATGCGCAACGAGGCGGGCCCCACCCAGGCCGGGCAGGCGGTGCTGGACGCGGCCCGGCGCGCCGGAAGGGAGCTGGCCGCGACCGGCTGCATGAACCCCGCGACGCTCGCGGAGGTGAGCCGACCGCTCGTCGCCGAGGAGGAGTTGCGGCGGGTCTACAACGCGTGGCTGTGAACGCGGCGCGTGCCGCGTCGTGGGTCGTGGGAGAGCTGCCTAGGCCGCGGCCGCCGCGGAAGGGGATGGCGCTGCCTTGGCGATATGCTCCGTCAGGGTTTGCACGAAGGGTATGATGCTTCGTACGACACTGGAGGTCGTACGATGCCTGCCTCACGGATCACGATCACCCTCCCCGGGGAGCTCGTCGCGCGGATCGACCGGGTCGAGCGGAACCGCAGCCGCTTCATCGCGGAGGCCGTGGAGCGCGAGCTCCACCGCCGCTTGCGGGAGGAACTGCGCCGCTCGCTCGACGCCCCGCACCCCGAGAGCCTGGACGTCGCCGAGGAGGGCCTCGCGGCGTACCGCGACGCGCTGCCTACGGAGCCGACGGACCTCGTCGATGCGGCGGAGGGCGTGCGCGTCGCTTGGCGCGGCGGTGAGGGATGGTCGCGGGTAGGCGAGCGGTGATCGAGCGCGGCAGCGTGGTGGTCGTCGATCTCGAGCCGACCCTCGGGCACGAGCAGCGGGGCCTGCGGCCGTGCGTGGTCGTGAGCGACCCGGAGGTCGTGACCGCGCAGCGGTTCCCGCTCCTCGCGGTCGTCCCCATCACCGGGCGCGCGGGCCAGGGCGCGCTGTACCCCTCGTTGGTGTCGGGCGCGAGCGGGCTGCGGCAGCCCTCTTGGGCGCTCGCCGATCAGGTCCGGTCGGTCGACAAGCGGCGCGTGCGGCGGCTCGTGGGCCGCGTGTCCGAGGGCGAGTTGGCCCAGATCGACCAGGCGCTGGCGCTCTACCTCGGCCTCGTGCCTTGAACCCGGGCCCCGGCGGCGCCCCCGAGCCTCACATCCGCAGCTGCCGCGTGAGCTCGCCGAGGTCGGTGGTGGCCGCACGCTGGCGGACGTCACCCTGGTAGCGGTCGAAGAGCGAGCGCCCGCGCTCGAGCTCGGCGGCGAAGCCCTCGCGGATGCGCGCCGTGTCGAGCTTGCGGCCCCCGCCGCAGTAGGCGTCGGCCACCGTGCCGATGGCGTAGGTGGTGGCGAAGGTGGTGATCGCACTGGTCGCCGTCTTGCCGATCTTGCCGGCGGTCTTGCCGGCCAGGCCGCGGATGGCGCCGCCGAAGAGCTTGCGCGCGAAGCCCTCGAGCACCTGGCCGGTGAGGCCGACGCCGGCGATGGCGAGCAGCTCGCGGACGCTCCCCTGGTCGAGCGCGTAGCCGTGCGCCTTGCCGATGTCGTGGACGGTCTTGAGTTGCACCGGCACGATGGCCATGGTGGCGAGCGACTGCGGCAGCAGCTCCAGGCCGCCGGCCAGGATGGCGCGCTGCAGGACGAGGCGGTCGAGGTCGGGGGCGGCAGGCGATGGTCGGCACCCCCGTGCCGCCAGGGACGCCGACCCGACGACGCACGGGGTGACGAAACCGGGGGTTCGGGCGCCGGTTCTCTGGCTTCGGGGCAGGATTTCGGCCGTTTCCTTGGCGCGCACGTGCGCCCGCCCGCAAGACCTTGACGGATGCCGCATACCGGGGTATCTTCGAGAGCATCAAGCAAGAGCAAGCGCGGCGCCCCGAGGGGCGCCGGTTTCGTGGTGGCACGGATCGTGGGGCGGGCTGGAGGTCGTGACTCAGCCGCCGCTGGGGTAGCCCAGCCGCCCCCTCGTTGCCGCCACCACGACCAGCGTCGCGGCGGTGATCGCGACGAAGGCGGTCACGTCCCCCGTGGTGCTGCGTGGCGCGAGGGAAGCCGCGACGTTGAAGCCCGCGTGGGCGAGGATGGCGATGAGGATGCTGCCGCCGCTGCCGTTGGCCAGCCAGAGGTAGAGCACGCCCAACTGGACGAGCGCCAGGAGGGTGAGCCAGAACGCCAGCGATCCGAAGCCGAGCGCGTGGTAGTAGGTCCCGTCGATGAACGCGAGGGGCAGGTGCCAGAGCGCCCAGATCGCGCCGATGGTGGAGGCAGCCCTCGCGGGCAGCGTCCGGCGCTGCCAGGCGTCCGCCGCGACGCCGCGCCAGCCCGGCTCCTCGGCGAAGCCCGCCAACAGCGCGACCGCGATCGCGCCCGCGACCGTGCCCACACCGTAGGCGGGGAGGGCCTGGGCCACACCGACGACGGCGGCCACGGCGGCGCCCAGGAAGGCCGGACCCGCGACCACCGCGGCGAGGGCCCACCACCACCGGGCGGTGATCCGGCGTGGGTCCCATACGCGAGAGAGGAAGTCGTGCCGGTACGCGGGGTCGCTGCGCAGCACGAGCCACGCCGCCCCGAGGAGTGGACCGAGTCCGCCCGCCATGTACAGCATGGCGCCGACTGGCTCGGCGACCGAGCGGCCGGTCGCCGCGGCCGTCCACCACAGCGTCCAGGTCCAGGCGAACGCGATGCCGACGTACGCGCGGGCCGCCGGGGGCACCCGGCGCTCCTCGCCTGACTCGTGGGGGCGCATGGGGCGACGATACGGCGGGCAGCTCCTCAGCCCCGCGCAGCCCGCCCCCGCGCGTCGACCAGCCCCCGCAGCAGGCCGCCGAACACCAACGCGTGCAGCGGGGTGACGAGCAGCCAGTAGGCGCGCCCGGCGAGGCCGTGCGGGCGGAAGGTCGCCGTCTGGCGCAGGACGGGCGGCTCGTCGCCGTCGCGCTCGAGCTCGAACTCCAGCCAGGCCTCGCCGGGCAGCCGCATCTCGGCGTACAGCAGCAGGCGGCCGCGCTCACGGTTGGCCACCAGCACGCGCCAGAAGTCGAGGGCGTCGCCGGGGCGCAGTTCGCTGGGGTGGCGGCGGCCGCGGCGCAGGCCGGTGCCGCCCACCAGCCGGTCGAGGACCCCGCGCAGCCACCACAGCCATTGGGCGTGGTACCAGCCGTTCGCGCCGCCGATGCGCCACAGGCGGTCGATCACCGCTTCGGGCGGGTCGTGGAGCGCGGCCCGGCGAGTGTCGTGGTACGCGCCCTGGGCCGGGACCTGCACCAGCCGGTCGAGCTCGAGCGCGCCGCGGCTGGAGACGACGGCGTCCGTCCACGACGAAACGACGGTCTGCTGCTCGATCTTCTGGAAGGCGAGGCGCACGGCCTTCTCGTAGCTGATCGGTTCCAGCGGGACGATGTCGCGGATGCGCTCGTCGCGCACGACCACGTCGACCGTCATCGAGTCGACCAGGTTGCGCGCCAGTTGGTAGCTGGTGGAGGTGACGAAGTAGAGCCAGTAGGATGACAGCCGCGGGGTGAGGACGGGCACGGGGAGCACCCAGCGGCGCAGGCCGCGCACGGCCGCGTAGCGCAGCAGCATCGTCTGGTAGGTGAGGACCTCGGGCCCGCCGATGTCGAAGGTCTCGCCGATCGCGCGCGGCTCGTCGAGCACCCCGGCGAGGTAGGCCAGCGCATCGCGGACCGCGATCGGCTGCGTGCGGGAGCGCAGCCACTTGGGCGCCACCATCACGGGGAGCTTCTCGGTGAGGTCGCGGATGATCTCGAAGCTGGCGCTGCCGGAGCCGACGATGATGCCCGCCCGCAGCACCGTGACCGGTACCTCCCCCTCGCGCAGGACCCGCTCGACGTGCCGGCGGGAGGCCAGGTGCTGGGAGAGGGCGCCGTCGTCGCCGAGGCCGCCGAGGTAGACGAGCTGCCGCGCGCCGGTGGTGGCGAGGTAGTCGGCGAAGTTGCGGGCGGCGCGCGCCTCGAGCTCGGCGAAATCGCCCGAGGTCGAGAGGCTGTGGACGAGGTAGTAGGCGGCGTCGAGCCGCTCGGGCAGGTCGGCGGCGTCGAGCGGCTCGAGCAGGTCCGCCCGGTGAACCCACACGCCCCGCTCGGGGTCGTGGGCCACGGCGAACCGCTGGGGGTCGCGCACCACGCAGTGCACCTGGTGGCCCGCCGCGAGCAGCAGCGGCAGCAGGCGCATGCCGATGTAGCCGTTGGCGCCGGTCAGCAGCACGCGCAGGGGACCGCGCCCGGGGCGGCCCTCGGTGGGTTCGCTGGGCGCGGCGTCCGCCGCGACGGCGGTGGCGCTCGACGGCGGCAGGGGGATGCGCATGCCGGAGGGTACGGCGGATCGGGGCGCGGCGCCGCGTCGGGGGCCACCGTGGGGCGGCGACCGTGCGCGGCTGGACCCCGTCCCGCCCATGGGTCTACCGTGGGGAAGACGAACGGAGGTGCGCGACATGAAGGAACTGGACGTAGCCGCGTTCTGGCGCCTGCTCAAGCCCGAGGTGGTGACGTGGGCGGTGGCCGAGCACGAGGGCC
>CAZJUA010000055.1:0-23123 GCA_964549045.1 uncultured bacterium
GCCGCCTGCAGGACGTGGTAGCGCGGGTCGACCACGACCCGCTCGGCCGCCAGCGCGACCTGGCCGCCCGGCGGCACCGGCACGTGCCGCAGCGTGCCGTCGAGCGCCATGGGGACGGGCGGCGTGCCGGCCGTTCCGTCGTTGTGCAGCGTCCACGCGCCGGGCCCGCCCTCGAGGCGGTAATGCGGGTACGCCGTGCCGTGCACCCATTCGTCGAAGAAGGCGGCCAACGACACGCCGCCCGCGGCCTCCAAGGCCGCGCGGTAGTTCGCGAGCGAGGGCCGCGGGTCGTCGCGGGCGAGGCGGGCGAGCGCCGCGAGGTAGGCGTCCCGCCCCATCCAGCCCTCGAGCATGCGGTGCACCCAGGCGCCCTTGGCGTAAGCGAGCCCGTATGCCTCCGGCTGGTAGGGCGTGAGCCGGTCCAGCGCCAGGTCCGCGACCGCGGCCTCCTGCCACGCGCGCCACAGCCGCTCGGCGGCCTGCGTGCCGTGGCGCTCCTCCACCGCCAGCGCCGAGAGGTACTCGGCCGTCCCCTCGACCAACAGGCCGTACGCCGGAAGCTCCGGCGACACGCCGTTGCCCCACCAGGTGTGCGCCAACTCGTGGGCGAGGAACGCGAAGGTGTCGACGTCCAGGGCGGTCCCGGCTGCCACCCGCGCGAAGGCCGGCTCCTCGAGGAGCAGCGTGCACGGCGCGCCCCAGCCGCCGCGCCGGGCCACGCTCACGAGCCGCACCGCCGGGCACGGGGGGGCGAACCAGGCGTGGTAGGTCCGCAGGATCGCGTCGAGTTCGGGCGCGAGCAGGTCACCGAGGCGCGTCGCGTAGGCGGTGAGGTCGGCCGTCAGCCACAGGTCCACGCCGTCGCGTTCGATCCGCTGGAGGCGCCCGTACGCCACGAAGGGGAGTCCGGGCCGTTCGGACGCGATCGTCGTCGTGCCGTCCGCGGCGGACGCGAGCGTCCCGGCGCCCACGGCGACGAGCCCCGCGGGCACCCGGACCGTGAGCCGGTACGGGGTGGGCGGGGCGAGCCAGGCGTCGGCCGCGACCGGGAACCACCCGCTCTCCGGCAGCAGGTGCCCGTCGTCGGGCCCCAGGCGCAGCGCGATGCCCTCGGCCTCCGGCGGCACGCGTAACCTGTAGCGCAACTCGACGGTCGCGCCGTCGGGGAGGTCCGCGAACGACAGCGGCCCGCCGTCGGCGGCGATCCATCCGCCACCCGCCGCCCACTCGACACCCTGGGCGAGCGGCGAGAGACGCAGGTCCAGCCGCCCGACCCCGGCGGTCCGCAGCGAGACCGCCACCCGAACGGTACGCGACGCGGGCTCGATGTCGACCCGCAGGTCGCGTTCCACCACCCGCACCTGGGCGCCGGCGATCGCCAGCGAAGTCAGCGCGACGACCAGGACCGCGGCGCGTCCGGCGCGGAGACCGGATCGCGATGGGCGGTCGGATGCGAGCAACGGGTTCGCGACCTTCATGGCGCACCGCCACCCAGAGGGCACGGACTCCAGTGGCGGCGACCGCGGACCCACCGTGCGCCGCGCCGACGCCGGCGCGCTCACGCGTCCTCCGCCGGCGCCAGCAGCGCGGCGATGTCATCGAGCCGCGCACGCACCCGCCGTGCGAACGCGCGCCGCACGAGGGGTTGGAGCGGTTGCAGCCACCACGCCAACTCGAGGGTCTGCCGCTGCACCAGGCGCGTTCCGTCGCGTTCGGCACGCAAGGCGTAGGCCAGGTGCCCCCGCATGCCGGCGCCCGCGAAGTCCTCCTCGAGCGCGCGGTCGCCCTCGCAGCGGCTGACCGTCGAGCGGATCTCCCCGCGGACGCCCGGCAGCATGCGCACGACCTCGCGGAAGCGGGTGCCCACGCCCACGTCTCCGGGGGTGGCCTTCTCCAAGAGGAGCACGGGCGACCCGGGCTCCTGGGCGTGCAGGTGCTTGTCGCGCAGGAAGGCGAACACCTTGCCTGGTGGCTGGGCGATCGTCACCGACGACTCGAAGCGCACGGCTCCGCCCCCCGCGCACGCGGTCCGCGACCCCGGGTGCGGCTCATCCACCGCGCCGCACCACCCACCGCAGCGGCGGTGGTGGGAAGGAAGGCGCCTTCGTCGCTCATGACACCAGGCTAACGCGTCGGGTGCTGGCGGCCGGGCACGGCCGCATCAGCCGCCAACGTGCGGCACGACGGCGAGCAGCTCGAAGGCGCAACAGACGACCGGCATGTCGCGGGCCGGCGCCCGCCCGATGCGGGCACACTCGTGGCCGAAGACGTCCCAGTGCGCCGCACGCCAGTGCCCCAGCGAGCCGTCCCCCTCACCCTCCAGGGCGGCGTAGGCAGCGTCGACCTCGTCGAACGAGGCCACGTGTACGCTCACCACGCGGGTGACGGCGACGGGCTCACCCTCGTGATCCACGACGACGTCCACGTCGCCGACCTCCGGGAGTGGCTCGCCCTCGTGCTCGTGGGCCCACAGCAGGCTCGTGCCGGCGCGCTTGCGACCATCCCGGATCAAGGCGACCAGCTCGCCCGAGAGCTCTGGCGAGTCCCCATACGTGTCGAGACCGATGCGGCCCGGTGGGACGTCGATGCCCATGGCGGCCAGCTTGGCGAGCACGGTCGCGAGCGACGGCGGCGTCATCGCGTCATCCCCAGCACCATCGCGGCAAGCACCGCCATCCCGATCTCCTCCCCCAACCGCCATCGTGCATCACCATCGTGCGCGAACGGGCGCTCCCGCAACGGCCGTCATGGCGGACCGGCCTCGGCGGACGCGGCAACGGCCACATCTTCACGCACCGCCCGCGCGATCGCCCGGAACGCCGCCACGGTCTCGCGCTCGCGGCCGGCGTAGTCCGGATCGGTGCTGGTCTTCACGATCACGATGCCGTGGCCAGGGTGGACGTAGACGAACTGGCCCCAGATCCCCATCGCCAGGAAGTCGCCCTCTTCGCCGTCGGGGACCCACCACTGGTAGCCGTAGCGGAAGCCGGCGCCGAAGGCCGCGTCGGGTGCCATCGTGGTCGCGCCGGGACGCACCGAGGCCTCGACCCAAGCCTCCGGCACCACCTGCCGGTCGTCGCGCCGGCCCTCGTTCAGGAAGAGCCGCCCGAAGCGCGCGTAGTCGCGCAGCGTGGCCCCGAGGAACGCGTACGTCAGCTCCTGGCCGCGCAGGTCGGTGCCCCAGGCCGCGTCCGCCTCCATGCCGGCGGGCCGCCAGATCGCCTCCTCGAGGAACTCGGCCACGCTCGCACCGGTGGCGCGCGCCAGCAGCAGGCCGAGCGCCTGGGCGTCGCTGCTGGCGTAGCTCTGGTGGGCACCGGCTTCGCGCTCGCTCGGCAGCCGCCCCAGCACGTCCACCACGGGCCGGCGAAGGACGAAGAGCCGCAGCGGGAGCTGCATGACGTCGGAGCCCAACCGCGCGTAGTCCTCGTCGAAGGCGATGCCGGACGACATCGTCAGCACGTCGCGGATCGCCACGCCCTCGTAGCCGCTGCCGACGAGCTCGGGCACGTAGTCGCTGATGGCGTCGTCGAGCGAGCGGATCAGCCCCCGATCGAGCGCGATGCCAACGAGGGCCGAGGTGACCGACTTGGCGACCGAGAACGACGTCGCCAGCGAACGCTCGTCGTAGCCCTGGAAGTACGCCTCGTGCAGGATGACGCCGTCGCGCGCGACGAGCAGGCCGGTCGTCTCGCTGGCGCGCAGGAGTTCGTCCAGCGAGCGCTCCTCGCCCTCGAACGCGTAGCGCTCGGGCAGCGGGCGCTCGTCGCGGTCGAACGCCCAGACGTCGCCCCCGGCCGCGACCGGGTGCGAGGGCAGCGCCTCGTGGAGCGTGCGGAAGTTGTCGGCGCGTTGACCATCGGCGAACAGGCTCAGGACGCCGCCCGCCGGGCCCAGGCGCAGGTAGAGGAAGCCACCCGCAGAGGCGACGACGAGCAGCGCGGCGAGGACCGCCGCGGCGATGACGATGCGGCGCAAGATGCGGGCCACGGCGGTCCTCTCGGGAACACGACGCCCTCGACGGGCGACCGCACCCGCGATGCTACGCGCCCCCGTGCGTCGGCGCCACGGGTGGACGTCCCCCGGCATTCGTCGGGGTCGGCAGACGCGCGAGCGCCCCGGTGGACGTCCACCGGGGCGCTCGCCGGAGTTCGATCGCGTCCGCGACCGAACACCTCACTCGTCGTGTGCCGGAAGGGCCTCCAGTTGCTCCTGGCTCAGGTCGAGGTACACGCGCACCTCGTCCTGCTCCGCATCGCGCTGGACGTCGAGTTGCTCGAGGTTGACGAAGACGGTGTGCGTGAACAGGCCGAGGAAGCCACCGACGTCGACCAAGACGGCCTCGACGTCATCGCCGTCCGACGAGAGCACGACGTCGCTGATGCCGGTGACGCGCTCGTCGAACCGGTCGTAGACCTCCGCGCTCATCAGGTCCTGGGCCGTCAGCGACGTCGGCTCGACCGACTCGAAGCGGGCGGGCGGCACCGCGGGCGCGCCGACGCGTCCCTCGAAGCCCGTGCGGTACTGGCGGGCGAGCGAGTCTTCATCGAACTCCGGGGCGTCCTCGATGGCTTCGCGCGTCGCGTTCACCACGAGGTACACCGCGTTGCCGTCGCGTTCATGGACCATGTGCACCGCATCCATGTTCACCATCACGGTGCGGGCACCGATGCCGAGGAACCCCCCGACGTCGATCAGCACGCCGCGGATCTCGCCGAACATCGTGGTCACGAGGTCGTCGACGGTGGCGACGCTTTCCCACTCGTGCGGCACGCTCTCGACGCTCGTCCTCACGATGACGGCGTCGGTGACGTACACGGTGGCACCCATGAGGTCCGACGCTCGGAAGTCGGTAACGGCGGCGCGTTCACGGAACGGGTCTTCGGTCCCGACCTGCGCGAGCGCCACGCTCGCGCCGAGCACCAGGGTGCTCAGGATGATCATGATCGTTTTCATTGACAACACTCCTTCGAACAGCCGGTCGTGTCGTTCCCGGACGGCCGCCGGCCGATTCGGCCGGCGGCGGCCATCGATCCCAAGGCGGACCGCGGCCTACGGGCAGGGTAGCACCACCCCGGACGTCTCCATGCAGTCCAGCTGGCCACCAGGGTCGCCACCTCGCGCCCCGAGAGAGATGCTTGTCTCATCTTCATCATCTAGGGCTAACGCGCAGGTGTCCGCGCAGCCGAGAGGCCGGAGCCGCACACGTGCAGACAGGAGTTTCTGAGCCCTCCCTCGCGTGATGTCGGGCGGGGTGGCGCACCGACTCGACGCGCGTGGCCGCGCTCGTCCCTTTCTCATCCATATGGCTTATCGGGCCCCGGGACACCGACGCCGGCTGGACACGCGCCACCGCGGGCGCGGCCGCCTCGCCGCGACCACCGCGCGGTCGGACCGGGTCCGCGCACCCACCACGCGCCGTCCCTCGGTGCGGCGACCGCCGAAGCGACCCTTTCCGAAAGCGTCTTTCGTTCACTGGTCGACATGGATGCCACACGGCTCGCGTCGTAGCCGGTCCTGGGATCGCAGGCGCGCGCGCTCACGCCATGGAGCGCAGCGGCGGCCGGCGGTTCAAGCGTCGGTCTGCGGGTAACGCCGCCGGATCTCGGCCACCGACCAACGCACCAGCTCCTCGAGGATCTGCAGGTCGACGTCGGCGAGGCGCGTGAGGTAGAGACAGCCCTTGCCCGTCTTGTGCTTGCCGAGGCGCGCGAGCAGATCGCGGGTGGTATCGCCCTCGAACCCCGGGGCGAGGTAGAGCGTCAGTTGCCGCTTGCCCGACGCGAACCCGACCACGGCGGCGTCGCCCTCGTCGACCTCCCGCAGCTCGAGGTGGTGGGTGAAGCGGTGCGGCCGCAGCCCTGACCCCTGCACGCACGACCTCGAAGCGTTGGCGCGATGCGGGGCGGCCGGCGAAGAAGGTCCGAGGTCAGCCGGCGTGGCAGCCATCAGCGCGTCATGCCCCTGGGCGCCCCCTGGATCCACCGCCGTCCCGCCGCCGACGCCTCCACGATCTGCTCGAGCCGCCGCAGCCGGGTCTCCTCACGCTTCGCAGCAAGGATCCAGCCGATCGCCATGCGGCGGTACGAGCGGGACTGCGCCAGGAAGAACGCCCAGGCTGCCGGATCGCGCTCTCGAAAGGCCACGACGAAAGGCTCGGGCAGCTCCTCGGGCCGGTCCTCGACGCTGGGCTCGTCGGCGTCCGCCTTGCGAGCCTCGTGCGCCGCGATCCCGGCCGGCCGCATCCGACCCTCGGCCGTCATGGCCTCCACCCGGGCGAGGTTCACCCGGCTCCATGTGCTGCCGCGGCGGCGTGGCGTGAAGCGGATGGCGTAGCGCTCGGCGTCCACGCGCTTGCGGATGCCGTCGATCCAGCCGAAGCACAGGGCCTCGTCCACGGACTCGGGCCAGGTCATGGAGGGCGTCCCGGTGCCGCGCTTGTGGTAGCCGACCCACAGCTCGTCGGCACTGGCATGGTTGGCCTCGAGCCAGTCACGGAAGGCGGCCGGCGACGGGAAGTACACGGGGTCCATGGCGGGTCCCATCGTAGGCCGGATCGGGGGCGCGGAGCGTGTGACCGACGCTCGGGCATCGACGGCGCGGAGTCCTCCTTGGTGTAATCTAGGTAGTAGGGAGGATAGCCATGGCGCTGAACATCAAGAACGCGACGGTCGAGCGGCTCGCCGCCGAGGCTGCGCGTCGCCTCGGGGTGAGCAAGTCCGAAGCGGTTCGCCGCGCCCTCGAGGCGCAGTTGGAGAGGATCGCAGAACCGAGCCGAGCGGACCGCGCCGCGCAGCTCGTCGCGTTCCTCGAGCGCGACGTGTGGCCGTTCGTTCCGGACGACGCCCTCGGCCGCGCGACCGACAAGCGCGAACGCGAGCGCATCCTCGGCTACGACGTGGATGGCGTGTGATCGTCGACGCCAGCGCGCTCGTCGCGCTCCTGCTGCGCGAGCCGGGGTGGGAGCGCATCGCCGACGCCCTCGCCGGCGCGGCGCACGTGGCGATCGGGGCACCGACGCTCACCGAGACGGCGATCGTCCTTCACGCCAAGGGCGCCCCCCCGAGCCTGTTGCCGGCGCTGCTCCAGCGCGCCGGCATCGAGGTCGTGCCCTTCACGCAGCACCACGCGATCGCCGCCGCGGACGCCTACGCCACCTACGGCCGCGGGCGCCACGCGGCCTCCCTCAACTTCGGTGACTGCATGTGCTACGCCGTGGCCCGCACGTCGCAGGCGCCACTGCTGTTCGTGGGGAACGGCTTCTCGCCGACGGATCTCGAACCGGCCCTCACGACCTAGTCGAGCCGGTGCTGGGCATGGATGCGGTGTGCGTTCGCACCACCCACCACCGCTCCCGCTACCGCCGTGCTCGCTTCGCCATCACCTTCTTCGGCTTCTTCGGCTTCGGCTCGGGCAACTCCGCGGCCGTTCGCTGCAGCAGCGCCGCCAGCAGCGCACCGTCGTCGAGCTCGTCCGAGAGCAGCAGGTACGGCTTGGCGCCGGGGTAGGGCGGCGCCTCCACCACCCGCGCCAGCAGCGCGCGACCGCCGGCCGTGGGCTTCAGGAACGCCTGGTCGTCGCACAGCAGCCCCACCACCTTGTCGCCGAGGTAGAGGGCGTACTCGCCGAACATGCGCCGTACGCGGACGTCGCCTGCGCCCTCCGCCTGCTCGACGACGAAGGTCGCGAAGCCCGGATCGGTGGCCATGCGCCAGCGTAGCGCGCGGGCTCAACCCGCGTCGGCGACACCCAGGCGCTGGCGCAGGAACGCCGTCTGGCTCGCCGCGAACGCGCGCGACAGCGGCACGCCGGGGGCCAGCGCGTCGAACCCGTGGGGGGCTCCGGCGACCTCGAGGACCGCCACCGGGACGCCCGCCCGCTCCAGGCGCTCCGCGTACGCGCGGTCCTCGTCGCGGAAGAGGTCGAGGTCGCCCACGCCGATCCACGCGGGCGGCAGCCCGCGCAGGTCCGCGCACCGCGCGCCAGCGGCGTAGGCGGGGGGTTCGGGCGCCCCGGGCGCGCCGCCCAGGTAGGCCGACCAGCCGGCGCGGTTGCTACGGTTGTGCCACACCAGATGGCCGGCGGCGTCGAACTCGCGGCGGGCCGCCGTGCGGTCGTCCAGCATGGGGTACAGGAGCATCTGGGCCGCTGGTTGGGTCCCGCCCTCGTCGCGCAACCGCTGCGCCAGGCAGGCCGCCAGGCCGCCCCCGGCGCTCGCGCCGCCCACGGCGACACGCGCCGGATCGATGCCGAACGCCTCGGCCTTGACCTGCAGCCACCCCCACCCGGCGTGGGCGTCGTCGAGTGCGGCCGGGAACGGGTGCTCGGGGGCCAAGCGGTAGTCGACCGACACCACGATGAGGCCGAGTTCGCGCGCGAAAGCGCCGCAGCGGCCGTCGTCCATGCGCGGCGCGCCGACGATCAGGCCACCCCCATGCAGCCACAGCAGCGCCGCGCCCGACGCCTCGCCGAGCGGCCGGTAGACGCGCACACGGACGCCGGCATCGGCGTGGTCACGCGCGTCGACACCGGGACCCGCCGACGTCCTCGCGGCAGCGATCACGAGCCGCCACAGCGGCAGCGCCCAGCGCCAGTGGAACGGCAGCGCAGCGAGCGGCGCGCGCCGCAGGTCGGGGTGGAGACGACCGGCCCGGGCGCGGCGATCGGGATCGGGGTGGGCCATCGGGAACCCCTACCTCGCGTCCGCGCGGACGACGCGATGACCGGCGTCGGCAAGCGCGGCGAGCGCGTCGTCGAGCGCGGCCTCGCGCACGAGGACGACGTCCGTGTCGAAGGTGGAGAGGGCGAAGACGGACACGCCCGCGGCGGCCAGCGGCCCCAGCAGCGACAGCAGGACGCCGGTGAGCGCGAAGTCGAGCGGCCCTGCGACGCGCAGGGCGCGCCAGCCGCCCTCGGCCCGTATCCCCGGCGGCACGATCGCGGCGCGGCACACGACCGACGTCTCCTCCGGCGTGCGGGTGACGGACGCGAAGACCTCGCCGTCGAGCCAGTGCGGCGCCGCCGCGCCGCCAGGGAGCCGGCACAGGGCCAGGACGTCGGGCAGCACGGTCAGGTCGAGGGTCGGGCGTGCGCCACCCGTGTGCCCGGACCTCACCCCACGCCGCCTACAACGCGCGTCGCACACGCATGCCGCCAAGAATCCTCCCGCATGCTGCGGAGCATACCGGCCGGCCCACCCCGGGGACCGCCAGCGGGCTTGTTGACGCCCCGGGACAAATGTCCTAGGCTCGACGGACCCAGAGCCATCGGCGCGCTCGGACCGGAGCCGCGGCCGAGCTTGCCCTCGAGGTGCGGCCGCCGCGCCGCCCAGGTGGGGCCGTCGCCGCGCTCGCGCGAACCGCGCGTTCGGCGCCGGCGGGTGGGCGGGCCGACGCCAACTCGCGGCGCCGGCCACGCGTACGACGCTCGCGAGGCCGCAAGGCGCAAGGAGACCACATGCCGAAGTTCCTGTTCCGCGGTTCGTACAGCCAAGAGGGCATCAAGGGCGTGAAGAAGGAGGGCGTCTCGGCGCGCATGGACGTGGCCAGGGCGCTCGCCGAGGGGCTCGGCGGGAAACTCGAGGCGTTCTACTTCGCGTTCGGGGCCCACGACTTCTACGCGATCGCAGACCTCCCCGACAACGCCGCGGCGGTGGCGCTCGCCACCACGGTCGGCACCTCCGGCGCCATGAGCTCCTTCGAGACCACGCCGCTTCTCACGCCCCATGAGGCGGACGAGGCCGCCCGCCGCAGCGTGAACTACCGACCGCCGGGCGCTTGACCGCGGGGCGCCGTGGGCCCGGCCTCGCCGCGCGGGCCCACGGCGTCACCAGGGGCGACCCGCGAGGGGCCGCCCCGCGCGCAGGCGACCACGGCCTCGCACAGCGCCTCGACCGGCCGGCTCGCGTCCAGCCGCAGCACCGGGCAGGGCAGCCGCGCCAGCCACCGCTCGTGGAGGTCGAGGCTGCGCACGGGCGCCCGGGCGTGGTCGTAGCTCTGCGCCCAATCCACGAACGCGACGTGCGCCGCATGCATGTCGCCGCCCGGCAAGATGCGCGGACCGTAGCGCACGCGCTCGCGCTCGACCAGCCGCGCCATCCTCACCGCGGGATCGAGGACCAGGAACACGGCCAGCGTGAACCGCGGGAGCAGCGGGTCTCCCCAGCTGCACAGCGAGCCGGAGAGCACCCAGTCGGCGTGGCCCTCGACGTCGCGCTCGATCGCCGCGACGCGCTCGGCGGGGTCGCGCTTCGTCGTGAACGGCGGGTCGGTCGCGACCCAGTAGTACTCGTCGGTGTCGAGGAACCTCGCCCCGAGGGCGGTCGCCACCGCCGTCCCGAGCGTGGTGGTGCCCGAGCCCGACGCGCCGAAGAGGTGGATGCGGTGGGGCATGGCTTCGCCTAGCCTCGCACGGTCGGCGGCCGGCGCCGCGTCTACCCCGCCCGCCCAACGGGCATGAGGTAGACGGGCCTCTCCCCCTCCGCGAGCTCCAGCGCCGCGGTCAGCTCCGCCTCGCGGAACGCCACCACCACGACCGTACCGAGCCCCAGCGCCGCCGCCTGCAGCGAGACGTTCTGCCCGACGTGGCCGACCTCCATGTCGATGAGGCGGTCGCTGAGCTCCCCGAAACGCGGGACGATCCGGGCGGCGACGGCCGACAACACCATGACCACGGGCGCGTCGCCGACGAACGCTTGGTTCAGCGTCGCCTCCGTGACGGCCTCGCGCCGATCGCCGTCGAGTCGGTGCCGCAGGGCGTGCTCGACCGGGAGGTAGCGGTACACGCCGTCCACCAGCTCGGGCACGCCATGAAGCAGCAGGTCGACCTCGACGGGCAGCGTGCCGCCCGCCGAGGGGGCCGTGCGGTAACCCGTCGCGTCGTCCGTGACCCCCTGGGCCGACCACGCGAGCTGACCGATGTCCTGCAGCGAGATCGGATCCGCGGCGAACGACCGCTGTGAACGTCGGCGGGCGAGGGATTCCTCCAACGAGATCGCTCCCGTTCGAGAAGGCTCCGGGAGCCGGATCAGCGGCGCACCCTTGGCCTTGGCATCGTCCGTCATCGCAGGTACCTCCAGCGACCCAGCATAGAGGGTCGCCAAGCCGGGACCCGCATCGGCAACCCCCAGCTCGAGCGCCATCTCGAGCTCTCGCACGTGCGTCCGCGGCGGGGGCAGCGCCCCCGTGATGCCCGTCGCGACGAAGTCCGCGCGCTCGTAGAGCCGGCGCGCCGCTGCGTTGTGCTCGCCCACGTCGAGCACCAGGCGCCGCAGGCCGGCGGCACGGGCCCAAGCGACCACCTCGCCGACGAGCGCCCCCCCGACGCCACGCCCGCGCGCCTCCGGCGCCACCCACAGCGAGATCAGGTACCCCGTCGCCGCATCGCCATCGGCCCGCGCGCCGCGGACCATGCCGAGGTCGGCGCTGCCCTCGCGCCACACGAAAGTCGGGAGTGCGAGGACCTGGTCCTCCCAGACCTCGGGCGGCCGTCCCTCGGACGCCGCGAGGGTCGTCGCGAAGGCATCCGGCGCCTCAGCGAGCGCGCGCAACCGGATCGCGCGCAGCCGCTGCCCCTCGCCAGGACGGAGTCGCTCGATCATGCGGCGCCCCCCTGACCGTCGCCGGTGACGCGGCTGGGCCCACTCAACGCGGGCCTCCCACTTCGCGAACCATGAGCACGCTGTCGGCATGGTCCACCCCGCCCCAGTCCGCCGCGATCTCCTCAGGCGTGGCCGGGACCCGAGCGAACCCGACCTTCTCGTACGCCCGGACGGCACGCGGGTTGCGCGCCGACGGCTGCATCATGAACGTCCGGACGCCGAGCTCGGTCTCGAGGTAGCCGACCAGCGCCTCGATGGCGTCGGTCCCCAGGCCGCGGCCGCAGTTCGCCTCGGCGCTCAGCCAGATGTCGAGTTCGACGCGACGCCGCTCGTCGATGTCGTTGTAGGCGATGGCGCCCACCGGCGTCTCGCCGTCCAGGACGACGAACATGCGTCCGCGCTCGGGGGCCTCGCCGGTGAAGTAGTGCGCCTCCCAGTCCGTGCACCAGTCGTCGATCGGCCGGGTGGGTGCGTCGGACAGGTGCAGGAGCGGCGCCACGTCGGACGCGTAGCTCCAGTCGTGGATCATGCGCCGGTCCGCCAGCGCCGCCGGACGAAGCCGGACGCGGCGGCCGTCGATCGTCGTCGTCACGCCCATGGCGGCAGCCTACCCGCCGTCAGAGCAAGAGCGCCCCGAGCGCGTACGGCACCAGCACCAGGATCCCCCACGCCGGCGACACCCGCCGGCCCTCGGCCTTGCGGTCCCACTGGAACAGCCACACGGCCAACGCCACGCCCACGAAAGCACCGGCGAGGAGCACCAGCAGCGAACCGCCCGGCGAGAAGGCGGTCGCCTGCCCATACGCCAGGCCGCGCATGGCGTTCATCGCGTGGGTGGCGGGCAGCAGCCGGGCGAAGACGGCGAACGTGTCGGGGATCATCTCCGAGGGCACCATGAGACCGCCGAGCATGACCGACGGCAGGAACACCACCTGCGACCACAGAACGGTGGCGCGCGTGCTCGCCGACACGACCGCGATGACGAGGCCGAGGCCGGCGTGGGCCGCGGCCGCGGCGAGGAAGACGCCGACGTAGGCGCCGAGGTGGATGGGGAGCGGGGCGTCGAAGAGCAGGGGCGCGACGATCGTGATGATGGCGGCCACCAGCGTGAGGTGCGCGACGATGGCGGCCCCCGGCAGCAACAGGATGTTCGCGGCGGGCACGCCATGGATCTTGAAGCTGCGGAAGATGCCGGCCTCGCGGGCCGCGACGATCGGGTCGGGGAGGCCCAGCAGGCAGCCGGCCATGAGCGCGAACACCACCATGGCCGGGATGACCACCTCGCGGAAGCCGGGGTTGAGGCCGATCATGAGCCCGCCGGCGATGAGGAAGAAGCCGAGCGGGAAGAGGTACAGCAGCAGGAGCATGGCGCGGTTGCGGAGCCCGCTGCCGAACTCGTAGGCCGCGTGGTGCGCCAGGGCCCGCGTGGGGTTGCGCGGCCTCATGCCATGCCTCCCTGGGTGGTGAGTTCGAGGAAGCGCTCCTCGAGCGAGGGGCGCTCGACGCGCAGGTCGACGAGCGGGTCGCCCGCCTCCTCCAGCGCCTCCAGGACCGCGGTCACGGTGGGGCCGACGGCGTCGCTGAAGTAGACCTCGTAGCCGTCCTTGCGCGCGTGGCGCTGGACGCCCGGCAGCGCACCGTCGCGGCCCGCGAGGGTGTCGCGCTCGGAGCGCACCGACACGCGCGTGAGGTCGACCGCCGTGGCCGTCAGCGCCTTGGGCGTGCCGCTCGCGACGATGCGGCCGGAGAGCAGGATGGCGACGCGGTCGGCCAGCTTCTCGGCCTCCGCCATGTCGTGGGTGGCCAGGATCAGCGCGACCCCGCGCTCGCGCAGTTCGGCCACCAGCGCGTGCAGCTCGGCGCGGGTGCCCACGTCGAGGCCCGCGGTCGGCTCGTCGAGGAAGACGACCGGCGGCTCGTGCGCCAGCGCCAGGGCCAACGCGAGCCGGCGCTGCTGGCCCGTCGAGAGCGTGCCGTACTCGGCGCGCAGCTTGGCCTGCAGGCCGAGGCGCTCGAGCAGGTCGAGGCGCGGCGCCACGCCGTGGTACGCGCAGAAGAAGCGCATCGCCTCCTCCACCCGCATCGTCTCGGGTAGGCCCGACGTCTGCAGCTGCACGCCGATCGCGTCGCGCAGCCGCCCGGGCTCCCGGGACGGGTCGATGCCGCGCACGCGCAGCCTGCCCGCCGTGGGGTAGCGGATGCCCTCCAGGCACTCCAGGGTGGTCGTCTTGCCGGCACCGTTGGGCCCCAGCAGGCCGAAGATCTCGCCCTCGGCCACGGTGAAGTCGATGCCGGCCACGGCGTCGAGGTCGCCGTAGGTCTTGCGGAAGGCCTCCACGAGGATGGCGGGTGGGTCCATGACCCAAGCGTGCGGGCGGCCGCAAGGGACGTTCAAGGCCGCTGCGCCCGCGCGCCGAAGGCTACAGCTCGTCGTAGGGCCCGGGCTGGCTGCCGTCCGTGTCCGTGAAACCGTACGCGCGGGCGAGCTCGGCCGCCACCAGGACGCTCCCGGTTCGTCGCAACACGTCCGGGTCGGCGGCGAGGGCCGCGACGGCCCGCCCGACGAACTGGGCCGACTCGCGCTTGGGGTTGGGCGACTTCTTCACGTCGATCACGTGACCCGGGTAGAGCGCCACGGACGCCACGCCGTGCGGCCGCAGCTCGACGGCCATGTCCTCGGCGAGCCGGTCGGTGGCGGCCTTCGCCACGCCGTAGGGGACGTTGCCGTAGTAGCGGCGGCCCGCGTAGAACGAGATGCTGACGATCAACCCGCTACGCTGGCGCAGCATCGTCCGCGCCGCGATCGCGCTGGCAACGTAGTTCGACCGCACGCCGACCCGGAACATCTCGTCCCAGATCTCCAGCGGCTGCTCCCAGAACGGCGCCTTCCAGGCGTAGCCCGCGAAGGCCTTGCGGTTCCGCAAGCGGTGGTAACCGCCCCAGGCGTTGTTCACCAGCACGTCGAGGCGGCCCTCGCGCTGCACCACCTCGTCGAAGGCCGAGTGAACCTGCGCGTCGTCGTCGTGGTCGCAGGGGAGCGCGACCGCGCGGCCTCCGAACCCAGCGAGGCGCGCGGCCGTGCGGTCGGTGATCGAGCGACCGGTGACGTAGACGGTGGCGCCCGCCTCGCACAGCCCGGCGGCGATGCCGTAGCCGACGCTGCGGCTCCCGCCGGTGACGATGGCGACACGTCCCTCGAGGGTAGGCATTCGGTCCTCCGTGCACGATCGAGCGTCGGCGGCGCGTCAGCGCGCCGCCCGCGGCTCAGCGCACCGCAGCGTAGCCGATCGAGCGCCCCACGGAGGAAGCTGCCGGCGTGGCGACCTTGCGCGCCAAGAACGTCACTCGCCCCGTTGGTACACCCTCGTCATGTCGCCCGACCGGGCCGAGCACGGATCATCGATCGCCACGATCTGGATCTCCCCGCTCTCGAGCAGCCACACGCGGTACCGGCCGACCGCGTCACCGCAGGTCGGAACGCCGTCGACCTCGAGCTCGGCGACGAGCATCTCTCCGCCCTCGAAGCGGTACGAACTGGTCGCGTAGGGCGCGCTCTCGAGCGTGTTGGCGCTCCATGCGGAGCGGAAGGTGCCGTCGTCGTCGAAACGCGTCCGCGCAGCGAGGTACTGCCAGGTGCCGAGGACCTGCTCGGCCGAGGTGACGATGACGTCGCCCGGCGACTCGACCGGGGCGTACACCCACGCGAGGTTCCCGGACCGCCCTTCTGACGGATCCTCGAGCAACACGATCTGCAGTTCGCCACCCTCGAGGAGCCGCACCTCGTAGCGCCCGATCGCACCACCGGTGGCGGGCTCGCCCATGCGAGCGACGTTGGTGACGAACATCTCTCCGTTCTCGAAGCGGTAGTCTTCGATCAAGTAGGGTGCACTCTCGAGCGCACTCTGGCCCACGGCCTTCCGATAGGTGCCGTCCTCGTCGAAGCGTAGGTAATGGGTTCGCACGTGCCAGGTGCCGAGGACCTGCTCGGCGGAGGTGACGACGACGTAGGTATCCGATGCGGTCGCCGGCGGCGTCGCGGTCTGGGCCAAGGCGACGACCAGCACGGGCATGAGGGCGATGCCAACGAAACGAATCCACCAGGCTCGGGGTCCCATGCTCGGACTCCCATCTGCAGGGCGGTGGGTCGCGCCACGCCTTCGGGGCGGCCGGGCCGCGCGTGGCGGTCGGCGACGTCCGGGGGCCCCAAGCCCCTGGCGTCGACCTCATGCTAGAGCGCGCGGTCGCCTCGGGTACCTCGGCGGCCGACATATCTTGGCTGCGCGCGACCAGCCCCGCGTGCCCGCGCGTGGTGGCGGGGCGCCGCCTCGCCTACCACACCTCCAGCACGACGCCCACCTCGTCACCCTCCGCGATGCCCTCCGCCCTGCGCACCGCGACCTTCAGCGGGAGGAGGTAGCGGCCGTCCTTGGGGTAGAGCGAGGTCTTCCACGTCGTCGCCCCGATGCGCGCGGTGACCGGGATCATCCCCCAGCCGTAGGTCACCGCACCAGAGACCGTCTTCAGTTCGCGGCTGTCCTCCTCGGGGACGGTCACGAAGTAGAACGGCGCGGGGCCGCGCCAGTGCCAGATCGGGCCGCGGAACTCGATGCGCATGCCGTACCCTCCACTTCGGTGGCCGCCGGGCGGCCGGCGGCGCCAACGCCCGCGTCAGCCGCGGCCGAGCTCGTCGTCGATGGCCCGCATGGCGTCCGCGGGCAGCGGGCCGAAGCGCCGCGTCTCGATGAGGTCGCGCAGCTGCGCCGCGTCGCGGAAGCCCGGTAGCGGCACCGCGAGGGGCGAGCGTGCCCAGATCCAGCCGAGGGCCCCCTGGGCCATCGAGCGCCCGTCGCTCGTGAGGTGTGGCGCGATCGCCCGCGCGCGGGCGAGGAGCTCGCGGAAGCCCTCCTGCTCGAACCACGGCGCCCGCGGATCGTCGCGGTCGAGCCGCGTCTCCTCCGACCAGCGCCCGGTGAGCACGCCCATGAGCAGCGGCACGCGGTTGAGGCTGGCCAGGTCGTGCTCGCGGCACAGCTCCAGCATGGCCGGGGCGTCGTGCAAGACGTTGAGACGGTGCTCGATGGCGGTGCAGTGCTCACCTTCCGCGAACGCCCGTGCCCGCTCGACGTCGTCCGTGCTCCAGCCGTAGGCGCGGATGCGGCCGGCGCCCACGAGGTCCTCGAGGATGCCCACCATCACCGGCGCCCGCTCGAGGGGGTAGTCGCGGCGGTGGAGCAGGTAGACGTCGATGCACTCGACCCCCAGGCGCCGCAGGCTCGCCTCGCACGTGCGCCCGACGGCCTCGGCGTCGAGGGCCCAGGGGTCGTCTTGGTCCGGGATCGGGTCCTCACCGAACTTCGTGACGACGACGACGCCGGGGCGCCCGCGCAGGGCCTCGCCCAGGATGCGCTCGCTCTCGCCCCCACCGTAGTTGTCGGCCGTGTCGAACAGCGTGACGCCGAGGTCGACGGCCTCTTGGACCTGGCGGATGGCGTCGCGCCTCGCCTCGGGCGAGACGGCGGGCATCGCCTCGTGGCGCCACCCCAGCCCGGCCATGCGGGCCGTGCCCAACCCCAACGGGCTGACGCGCAGGCCACTGCGCCCCAGTCGGCGGAGCTCCATCACGCATCTCCCTCGCCCATGACGCCCATCATGCCCGGCCCGACGGTTCGCTGCCACGGCATCGCGTAACCTGCCAGGGGATGCTGGACCTGGCACTGCGACACCTACGACGACGGCTCGTGACCACCGTCGTGGTCGGTCTGCTGGCGTTCGGGGCGCCGCCGCCGCGAGCGATCCCGCTGCGCCTCCCGCCGGCGCTCGTGCGCGTGCAGGACCCTCCATCCCTCGGCGCGCAGGCGTGGCGCCAGTTCTTCGACCCGCTGCGCGCGGAGCTGAACTAAGCCGGCCGGCGCCGGTCAGTCCTCCCCGGGCTTCTCCTTCTTCTCGTCCTTCTCCTTGCGGGACGCCATCACCTTGGTGACCAAGTCGGGCAGGTGCTCGAACGCCTCCGCGAGGCGGCCGCCGCGGCCGGGCGCCGCCAGGACCTGCACGTCGCCGTCCTTGAGGACGATGAACGCTGCGGGCTCGACGCGCACGCCGCCGCCGCCGCCCACCCCGGTGCCCTTGCCCGGCCCCGTGTCCTTCGAGGCCGTGACCGCACCCTCGCCGCCGCCGGCGCCGACGCCGACCGCGATGCGGATGACCGGGACGATCGTGACGCCCTCGAAGGTCATCGGCGCGCCCAGGATCGTCTCGGTCGCCGCCAGCTGGCGGAACTCGCCGAGCAGGCCCTCCATGAACTCCCGTGCCACCGTCATCGCCATGCACTCCTCTCCACGCCGTCCGTGTCGCGCGCGCTGCGCGCGGCGCGCGTCCTACACGCGCGACCGAGAGCGGCGTCGTTCCCGCCAGTAGGCCCAGCCGACCCTGGCCACGCCCGGCACCAGCCGGACGGGCCGCAACCGCAGCGCGAACTCAGCCGCGCCGCTCGGTTCCGTCGTCGTGAAGTCGACCCCCAGGCGCACGTCCGCCTGCGGCCACGCCCCGCGGATCGCGTCCGCGACCAGGTAGCCGAAACCGAACGCCTCGCCGGTCCAGGCGGGGTCGTCGCTCGCCACCACCGCGTCGAGCCGGAGCCGGTCGACGTGCAGGTGCCGCAGCATGTGCCGCACCTCGCGCCAGGCAGTTCCCGCGAGGCGACGGTAGCCGGCCAGCGACAGCCGGGTCCGGCCACCCTTGTGCCGACGTTCACGCTCGTCCGGTTCCCTCGTCTTCTCGCCCGCGCCCGACACGTCGGAGGAGCCCCGCTTCAGGGGCCGGCGCGCGATGCGGAACCCCAGCAGGCGGATCACCGCGTGCGCCTCGCTCGCGTCCGCCTCGACGCCGAGCACGCCCCAGCGGCCCCGGCCCGACACCCCGTCGGGTCCCGCGCGACCCTCCACCCGGATGACGGACACGAGCGCCCCGACGACGACCGTCGCCGCCAGGGCGACGAGCACGCCAAGAATTCCAAGAACCCACCAGAGCACGCTCACGCAAGACCCCAGGGTCCGGTCGAGCGGCCGCCCGCGCACCGGGCTGACCGGTGACCGTCTCCAGCCTAAGGCCGTGGCATCAGCACCGCGTCAAGGTCGGCCGGGCGCTACGACGGCGCCGCGATGCGCGCACCCCCTCCAGACGGCCAGGTTCGAACCGGCCTGCCGGCTTCACCCTCGAATGCCCTCGATCCTGCGGTTGTTCATCCGGGCCAGCCACGGGTACACCACCTGCTGCATCCCACTCATGCGGACGTACAGCGGCGACGCGATGTAGTCGGCGACGTCCTCCCAGGTGCCGTGGTCGTCCACGACCGCCCCCATGTGCACGAACCCCTTCTCGCCGAAGTTGAACTCGCAGCTGGTCGGCCCCTTGGCCGTGGACAGCGAGAAGCCCGTCGTGCGACCGCTGGCCCGGAGCCGCTCCAACGCCCCCTCGTAGAAGCGTCGGTCGTTGATGTAGGAGTCGATCGGTCGCCACGCGCCGTCCAGCTCGACCTCCAACCACGTGTGCCCGCCCTTGTCGGGGAGGGCCCGGAACGCGAACGCAGGGAAGATGCCGTGCATGATCTCGAGCGAGATGAGGCCCGTGTGGACGCGAGCGGGAACGCCCACCGCCTTGCACAAGGCGAGGAAGAGCGTGGCCTTGGTGGTGCAGTACCCCATCCGATGCTCGAGCGTCTCGGAGGCCTTCACCTCGTCCCACTTCGGGGGGAAGCCGAAGCGGATGTCGTCGCGTACGAAGTAGAAGAGGCTCTCGAGCTTGTCGCGCTGCAAGGGGCGGTCGTCCGTCAGGTCGTGCGCCTGGGCCTGGATCGCGGGGTGATCGTCGTCCGCCAACGGCTTCCGGCTGCTCATACGGCACATCCCTTCGCGATGCGCAGCTTGCAGTGGTCCACTCCAGCTACTACGCGGCGAAGATGCATCCCGTCACGAGGTTCGTGCCCCAGCCGCAGGTCGTGGCGCTCGACCCTCAACGCGGGCGAGGGCTTGCGACCACCGCCGAGATCGGTCGAGAGTCTGGACCCGTCGCAGCATCGCGTGCCGGCAGCGGAGGAGCGCATCGACGAACCAGGCGGTGACGGCTCGCGGTAGTCGCGGGCGACCCGGGACCCTCCCCGAGGACGCCCACGTACACCCGGAAGCGGATCGACGGCTCGTCAGAAGCCAGGAGCCGATCGATAACGGTCTGCATTCGCCCCTCCGAACCACGGTCGCGCTTCGGGCGGGGCACCGCGTCGACCGGCAGCGTGGCCTGCGAAGCATCGCCAGGCCATCGCCCGTCACGACGGTTCTGGCGCCACCAGCACGACGTTGCCGATCACCTGCCCGCTCTCCAGCAGGGCGTTGGCCTGCGCAGCCTCCCAGAGCGGGAACCGTGCTGCGATGACGGGCACGATCCGACGAGCGCCGAGCAACTCGAAGAGCGCGGCCCAATCCTGCTGGAAGGGGCGTCTGTCGAGGTAGGAGGCGCCGGTCCCGTAGAGCGCGACGCTGCGGCCGTTCGGCAGCAGGTTGCGCCAAGCGACGCAACCGAGCAGGCGCGCCAGGCCCGCGAGGCTCAGCGGGTTGGCGTAGCTCACCCAGACGCCGCCGCGCTTCAGCAAGCGAAAACCGCGGGCGAGGTAGTCGCCGCCGATGCCGTCGAAGACCGCGTCCAGCCCGCCCGGTTCGATCCGGCGGACGACGTCGACGAAGTCGTCGGCGCGGTAGTCGATCGGCGTCGCACCGTGCTCGACCAGGATCGCGTGCTTGCTGCGCGAGGCCAACCCGACCATCCTCAAGCCAGCCTCACGGCCCAGTTGCAGCAGCGCGGTGCCGATCCCGCCGCTGGCCCCGATGATGAGCGCCGTGTCGCCGGCCTCGATCCGCGCCGACCGGTGCAGCGTCTGGTAGGCGACGATGTAGTTCAGGATGAGCGGCACGACCTCCGCCGGATCGAGCGCGGCCGGGACGGAGATCAGCTTCTTCGCGTACACGAAGACGACCTCCGCGTAGCCGCCGTAGACGGTCAGCGCGGCCACGCGCTCCCCCACCCTGGCTCGGGTGACGCGCTCTCCGACCGCGTCGACCGTGCCCACGATCGCGTACCCCGGCGTGAACGGGGTCTTCGGCGGGAACGGGGAGCGGCCATACCGCGCCTCCACATCGACCAAGGAGACCGCGGCCGCCAGAACGCGGACGCGCGCTTCGCCAGGGGCCGGCGGGCGCAGCTCGCCCTCGACGACGCGCAGCATCTCGGGGCCGCCGCGCTGGGTGACGACGACGCGCCTGTACCTCACGGCCCTCTCCCGAGCAGACGGAGCGCCGCCGGCAGGGCAACCACCAGGGCCGCGAGCGCGACCCCAGGCAGCGTGCGCAGCGGCGCATGGTCGAAGCGGCCTGCGCGCATCCGCGCACCGCTCACGAACGACGCCGCGACGCCGACACCGGCTGGGCTGGTTGAGACGCTCACGTCAACCCCATCGTGGCATGACCGCGGAACGCGTGGGGCTGACCCGGAACGCGAGGCGTCGTCGTGTCGTTCCCCAGGTTCGCGGTCCCCAAGCCTTCTCGGGCCACTCCGCGATGGCAGAACTCGCCCCGCAACCACGAACGAGATCCGCGGTCCAGCCTCCGAGCGACTCACTGCGCACCTGGCATGAGGGCGATGCCCCGCGCGCCGAAGGAGTCGATGCCAGGCATCTCCTCTTCGACCTGGCCCTTGGCCTCGTCGAAGACGATGTGGCCTTCTGGAACGGTCCGGAACACCGCGGTGAGTTCAGCCGTCATGAGATGACGATCGCGGAAGCGCCGAGGCGGGTCCCTGGGAGCCCAGCGGTCGGACTCAACCGCCCGGGGAGCGTGTCGGCCTCGATCCGGTGTTGGGCGCGGTCTACGCGTCATGCCTCAACAACGAATGGAGCCGTTCGGCCTCCGTCTTCCAGTTCTGAACGATCCGGAGTTGCTCATCCCGTTGCCTAGGGTCCCTCACATACCCCTTGGCCACTTCGTATAGATGGCCATAGTAGGCCGCCAGGCGGTCGAACGGAGCGTTGATCCTCGCCAGGGCAGCGAAGTCCTGACGCTGCAAAGCCACCGCCAACTGCTCGAGCACTTGAAGCCACTCATCCACTGGCCGAGAGGCCTTCTGCCGGAAGGTGCGAACGAGCCACTGCTGCTCGAAGATGGAGCGTTCCTTCCAACCCGCCGACTGCTCGGCGAGCGTCGTGCGCACCGAACGGCACAGCGCCAACGCTTGATCGAGTTGGTCAGGGGTTAGCGAGCGTTCCCCGGCCGTCTGCCCTGATGCAGGAATGCCGATCCCGGCGTCCGCCAACGCCTGCGTTGAGGCGATCTCCTGCCCGCGGTAGCGCGCAGCCATCGCCACCGCCGCAGCGAAGCCGGCCCCCGCCGCCTCTGACGAGAGTGTCAACGGCTTGACCACATCCAGCAACTCGTTCTCGTGCTTGCCCATCATGCCTGCCAGCTTCGGGAGCGAAGAAGCCGCGGTTACGGTGGGAACGAATCCAGGTCCAATCGCGAACGCCGCCACTTCGGTGTTCGCCAACTCCTCAGCGAGTGTCATGGCCAGGTGAACCTGTGCCGCTTTGAAGGACTCGTACGGCCCCATGTACGCTCCCCCTGTGGAGGACACACAGGCGAACACGCCCCAATGACGGGCTAACATCCCCGGAATGAAGGTGCGTGCCAGCAAGACCGGCCCACGCAGGTTCACCCGGTAACTGCTGTCCCAGGTACCGATTCCCACGTCCTTGACCGCGCCAAGCGGGGCGATGGTGGCGTTGTTGATCACGATGTCCACCTGACCGTAGGTCTTCACCGCCTGGCGCGCCAGACGCTTCACGCTACGTTCATCACCGACGTCGGTCCGCACGAACGACGCAGCCTCGGGGCCGAACTCCTGATTGAGCCGTCGGGCGGCTTGCTGGCCGGTTCTCGGGTTGATCTCGGCGATGACGATCGTGCTTCCCAGCCAGACAAGGGAGCGGGCAGCTTCGTAGCCAATCCCACCGCCTGCCCCGGTGACGACCGCGATCTTGCCTGCCAGCGATTGGCGCGTGAGTACGCCCGTTTCGATGATCACAAGGCCATTCACCTCGCTCCACAAGACGCGCCCAACGGAGCTTCGCCCGATCCGCGAAACAACCCGGCGTGGCGCACGCATCTGCAGAACACCCCACCAGCCATGACCCCACGGAAGTCGTGCCCACCACATCGCCCACACCCCACTGGCCCTGTGGCACCCTGACCCCCGACGCGAACCGAACCCGCATCGCGCTCACCGTAGACCGCGGCTGGCGCCCGCGCGAACTCAAGCCATCGCTCCGGGTTCTCACACGCCTGATGCCGGTCTTCCGCCGCTGGCCGACCACCTACCGCTGGGAGGGCACGCTGGGCCACCACGGCGCGTGCCTCGACGGGGGTGGTCCCGCCGATGAACGGCGGGGGGGGCCGGGGCGCGATCGCGGGGGGGGGGGCCCGGGGGG
>CAZJUA010000056.1:0-1912 GCA_964549045.1 uncultured bacterium
TGCCGCGCGTGCCGGTGGCCGACAACATCCCCGGCGTCGAGATGCCCATGTTCCGCGAGCTGTGGAAGCACATCGGCAAGGACATGCCCAAGCGGAGCCGTGGCGTCGGCAACGTCGACCCGCAGAAGCTGCCGGCGCCGCTCTACACCGCGCTCGACGCGCTCTACGGCCACTACGCCAAGACCCACGAGGCGTGGCGGCAGGCGCGCATCTCGGTGCCGCCCTGCTTCATCATCGTCTGCAACAACACCGCCACGTCGAAGGCCGTGTACGACTACGTATCCGGGTTCGTCCGCGAGCTTAACGACGGCACCCAGCAGCCCATCCCGGGGGCGTTGGAGCTCTTCCGCAACCACGACGCGCTCGGCAACCCGCTCCCGCGCCCGACCACGCTGCTCATCGACAGCCAGCAACTCGAGTCGGGCGACGCGCTCGACGCCAACTTCCGCGCCGTGGCCGCCGACGAGATCGAGGCGTACAAGCGCGAGCTGGTGCAGCGCACGGGCAACCCGCAGGCGGCCGACCACCTCACGGACCAGGACCTGCTGCGGCAGGTGCTCAACACCGTCGGCAAGCCCGGCGAGTTGGGTGCGGACGTTCGCTGCGTGGTCTCGGTCGCGATGCTCACCGAGGGCTGGGACGCCAACACCGTCACGCACGTGCTGGGCGTGCGCGCGTTCGGCACCCAGCTGCTGTGCGAGCAGGTGGTGGGGCGAGCGCTGCGGCGGCAGTCGTACGAGCTCAACGGCGAGGGCCTCTTCGACGTCGAGTACGCCGACGTGCTCGGCATCCCGTTCGACTTCACCGCCAAGCCGGTGGTCGCCCCGCCGCACCCGCCGCGCGAGACGGTGCGCGTGCGCGCGGTGCGCCCCGATCGCGACGCGCTCGAGATCGTCTTCCCGCGCGTGCAGGGCTACCGCGTCGAGTTGCCGAACGACAAGCTGAGCGCCACCTTCGACGAGGACTCCACGCTGCGCCTCACGCCCGACATGGTCGGGTCGACGCAGACGCTCAACTCGGGCATCATCGGCCAGACGGTCCAGCTCGACCTGGTGCACACGGGGGCCGTGCGCACCTCGACGATCGTCTTCGAGCTGACCGGACGGTTGCTGGAGCGCTGGCGTGAGCCGGGCGAGGCGCCGCGCATGAACCTCTTCAACGAGCTCTTCCCGATCGTCCGGCGCTGGTTGAGCGACCACCTCGAGTGCGTGGGGGGCACCACCCCGGCGCAGCTCATGTACCGCGCGATCGCCGACCTCGCGTGCGACCGCATGATGCAGGCGATCGTCCGCGCGCCCGCCGGCGACAAGCGGGTGCTCGCGATCCCCGACCCCTACGAACCGCGCGGCAGCAGTGCCGCCGTCAACTTCACCACCACCCGTAACGACCGCTGGGAGACGTCGCCGCGGCACTGCCACGTGAACTGGGCGGTTCTCGACAGCGGCTGGGAGGCCGAGTTCTGCCGCGCCGTAGAGCAGCACCCGCGGGTGCGCGCGTACGTCAAGAACCACGGCCTCGGCTTCGAGGTGCCGTACCTGTACATGGGGCAGCGGCGCCAGTACCGGCCCGACTTCATCGTCCAGATCGACGACGGCCGCGGCCCCGACGACCCGCTGCACCTGGTCGTCGAGATCAAGGGCTACCGTGGCGAGGACGCCAAGGACAAGAAGGCCACCATGCTCACCCAATGGGTCCCCGGCGTGAACGCGCTCGGCACCTACGGCCGCTGGGATTTCGTGGAGTTCGCCGACGTCTGGACGATCGACGCCGACCTCCGGGCCAAAGGCCAGGAGGCCATAGGCAGCGGTCTCGACGACCCAGGGAGCGCGAACCGGCAGGGCGCGCCATCATGACCCGCGCGACCGTACGCTGGCGGCCGGCCCCCCCCCCCCGCGCCCCCCCCCCCCCCCGG
>CAZJUA010000057.1:0-3169 GCA_964549045.1 uncultured bacterium
CGTGCAGGGTGCGCGCGACGCGACCGGCGCCCGCGCCGCCGTTCTGGTGTTGCGCCAGGGCATCACGGCCTCCGATCACGAGCCCGGCATCGCGGAGGGAACACCCGAGCTGCGCGGGCTGGAGGCCCACGCGCGCGAGGTCGACCGAGGTTGGGCCTCGGCCGGTCCGGCGGAGGCGCACTGGCGGGGCGAGGGCACGGCGGTCGCCTCCCCGCTCGTGTGGGGCGGCCGCCACGAGGGCAGCCTGCACGCCTGGTTCACCGACGATCCCGACACGAAGGCCCGCGAGACGCTGTCGATCCTCGCGTCCGAGTTCGCCGCCGCCGCCGAGGCGGTGCAGGCCCGCACCCGCGACCTGCTGACGCTGTTCGAGGTCGATCGCAGCATCCGCGCGGAGGGGAACCTGGCTCGGCTCCTCGACTCGCTGCTGACGCAGATGGCGGCCCGGGTCGGCGCCGAGGGCGCGGGCGTGTTCCTCGTCGACGAGGACGGCTTCCTGCAGTTGCGGGCGGCCGTGGGCCGCGAGCTGCCGGCCGCGGCCAAGTCGGGCGTGCCCCCGGTGCGCCTCGGCGAGGGGGTCATCGGTCGCGCGGCCGCCGCGGGCGAGGCGCAGGTCGTCGATCGGCTCAGCGAGGCGGCGGACGACGGCTGCGACCCGCTGCTGCGCGGGGCGGGCTCCGCCTTGCTGCTGCCGCTGCTCGCCGGCGACGGCGCGGCGGCCGGCGTGCCGAACACGATCGGCCTGGTGGCCCTGACCCATCCGGACCCGGACCGCTTCGACGCGGTCAACGTCCCCTTCATGGCGCTGCTGGCGGGTCAGGGGACGCTGGCGGTGCGGGACGCCGACGCCTACCTGCAGTCGGAGGAGTTGGCGATCGCCGAGGAGCGCGCGCGGATCGCGCGCGAGATCCACGACGGGGTCGCCCAGTCGCTGGCGTTCGCGGCGCTCAAGCTCGACCTGGTGGCGCGCATCCTGCGCCGCGACCCGGACAAGGCCGAGGAGGAGGTGCGGCGGGCGAAGGACACCATCCGCGAGATGATCCGCGAGGTGCGGCGCAGCATCTTCGCGCTGCGCCCGATCGACCTCGAGCGCTTCGGGCTGGTCGAGACCGTGCGGCGCTACGCCGTCGACTTCGGTCAGCAGAACGACGTGCGGGTGGAACTCGAGCTCGCGGCGGTCGAGGGCGTCTCCATCAAGACCGAGGCCGTGCTCTTCCGGATCTTCCAGGAGGCCATGCACAACGTGGCGAAGCACGCCAAGGCGGTCAGCGTCCGCGTCGTGCTGCGCGACGGCGAGGGCGGCGCGGAACTCGAGGTCGCCGACGACGGGATCGGTTTCGACCCGCGCGAGGTCGGCGATCGGGTCACGACCGCCGGCAGCCTGGGCCTGCGCCAGATGCGCGAGCGGGTGGAGGGGCGCGGCGGCCGGCTCGAGGTCGTCAGCCGTCCAGGCGAAGGGACCCGCGTGCATGCGCGGGTCCCGGGTTGATCGACGTCGGTGGCGGCGGCCGCCGCGTCGCGACTACTTGCGGTAACTCGTGCCGAAGCGCTTCTGGAACTTCTCGACCCGGCCCTCCGTGTCGATGAAACGCTGCTGGCCCGTGTAGAAGGGGTGGTTCCCCGACCACACGTCGACGTGGACCTCGGGCCGCGTGCTGTAGGTCTCGAGCACGACCTGACCCTCACAGATGACCTTGCAGGGCACCATCTTCGGATGGATGTTCTTCTTCACGACGTCCTCCAGGCGGTCCCTTGGCCCAGGACCGTGGGCGCGGGCGATCCGCGCGAACGTCGAATCCTAGCACGTGGGCGCGCCGCGCGCACGCACCGCGGTCACCCGCTCGCGCGGGCGGGGGTCACGGGCGCGGAAGTCGGCGGTGGTACCCTGGTGGACGTCATGCCGACGTACCCCGACCGCTACGTGATCTCGCCGCGTGGGCCGCTCGACGCCACGGCGACCGCGCCCGGTTCGAAGTCGATCACCAACCGGGCGCTGCTGATCGCGGCGCTGGCCGCGGGGCGCTCGCGCCTCGAGGGCGCGCTGGTCGCCGACGATGCGGCCGTCATGGTCGCGGCGCTGCGCGTGCTCGGCGCGGGCCTGCAGCGCCACGACGACGATCCTGCGGTCATCGCCGTGGACGGGGTGAACGGCCGCTGGACGAGCGCCGGCGCGGAACTCGACCTCGCCCTGTCCGGCACCTCGCTGCGCTTCCTGACGGCGGCCGTCGCGCTGGGACGCGGTCATTTCCGGTTGGACGGCAGCGCGCGCATGCGCGAGCGCCCGGTCGGCGACCTGGTGGCGGCGCTGCGGGGCCTCGGCGTCCGGGCTCGCGCGTCCGGCGGCGACGCGTTTCCGCCCGTCGAGATCACCGCCGACGGCCTGCCGGGCGGTGCCACGGAGGTGGCCGGCGACCGCTCCTCGCAGTTCCTGTCCGGCCTCCTGATCGCCGCGCCCTACGCCCGGGCGGCGACGACCGTGCGGGTGACCGGCGATCTGCAGTCCAGGCCCTTCGTCGACCTCACCCTGGCGGTCATGCGTGACTTCGGGGTGGAGGTCGAGCGCGACGGGTACGCCCGCTTCGCCGTCGCGCCCGGCGGCTACCGCCCCCGGCACTACCGCATCGAGGGCGACGCCATGGCGGCCGGCTACGCGTGGGGCGCGGCCGCGATGGCCGGCGGACGGGTGCGGGTCGAGAACGTCGGTGCGGTCTCGCGTCAGGGCGATCGGGGCCTTCTCGACCTGCTCGGACGCATGGGTTGCGAGGTGAGCTGGGAGACGGAGGCGTCGACGCTGTCGGCCCGGCCGGGCGGGCGGCTGCGGGCGGGCCGCTTCGACCTCAACGACCTGCCGGACCAGGCCCAGACCCTCGCGGTGCTCGCGCTGGCGGCGGATGGGCCGGTGGAGATCGTCCGGGTCGGCAACCTGAGGATCAAGGAGACCGATCGTCTGCGGGCCCTCGCCGCCGAGCTGCGCAAGTTCGGGGCCGCGGTGGAGGAGGGGGTCGACGCCCTGCACATCGTGCCCCCGCCCGCGCCGCCGGCGCACGTCGAGGTCGAGACCTACGGCGACCACCGGATGGCGATGGCCTTCGCCCTGGCGGGGGCCCGCCGGCCGGGCGGCGTCGTGCGCGGGCCGGCCCGCGGGGGGGAGGCCTACCCCGCGCTCTTC
>CAZJUA010000058.1:0-10771 GCA_964549045.1 uncultured bacterium
GGCCTTGGCCAGCGGTGCGATCGGGCGCGGTGGGGTGCGGTTGCAGCTGCATGGTGCCTCCTTCGCCGCCGCTGGTGCGACGGTCGGGGCACCGTACGGAGGCGGGAAGTGAGCCCGATGGCCCGCGCGTGAGCGAGCGCCGTTCCGTATGAGTGCGCCGCGGTCGCGCTGCGTGCCCGACGCACCCGCAACCCGGTGGACGCTCACGGTCGGGAACGGTCGCGGCGCTGCTGTGCGCGGCGAGGCTCGAGGACGCGCTGGCCGGGCTCGTGGCGGCGCTCCGGGCGGCAGGTCCGATGGCGGGTTACGCCTCGACGACGGACTCCAGCGACGTGGCCGTGTCCAGGACGGTCTGCGCGAACGGGATCGGCGTCCACTCGAGGTCGCGAAGGGTCGCGGCGTTGTCGGCCCCCACGCGCTTCCCGAGGTACTTGGCGATGCGGACGAAGGGGATGGCCTCGCGGCTCGCCACCACGTAGCGCTTCCCGGCGGCCCCGGGTGTCGTCATCGCGCGAGCGTGCAGGAGCGCGACGTCGCGCACGTCGACCATGGTGAAGTGGGTCCGGGCGATCAGCGGCACCTTGCCGCGGAGCATGGCGGCGACCCACTTCAGCGATTCGCCGCCGATCTCGCCGGTCAGCGTCGGGCCGTAGACGGGACCCGGGTTGATGGCGACCAACTCGGGTCCGTCCGGGTCCTCGCGCACGAGGTCCCAGGCGGCGCGTTCGGCCAGCGTCTTGCTCCGGACGTAGGCGTGGAGGTTCGGCGCGTCGAGGTCGGTCCAGTCGCTGGGCCCGAACGTGCCGGTGGTCATGTCGCCGTTCATGGCGACGACCGACGAGGTGACGACCACGCGCTCGACCCCGGCCCTCCGCGCCGCCGTGAGCGCTCGCCGCGTTCCCTGGACCGCGGGCTCGATGAGCGTCGACAGCTGACGCGGCTCGGCCAGGACGTACGGCGAGGCCACGTGCAGCGCGTAGCGGCAGCCCGCCATCGCGGCGTCCCAGCCAGCGTCGGCGAGGAGGTCCAACTCGACGAAGTCGAGATGCTCCACCGGTGCGACGCGGGCGATCCCACGGCGAACCGCATCCGCCGCTCGACCGTTGCGCAGCGAACCGCGCACGGCGAAACCTTGCCGCAGCAGTTCGGCGTCGTCCGACGACGACCCGGGGGGCCAGGAACGCGCCCCCCGGGTCGTGGGTGACCTTCGATCGGGCCGTCGCTCAGGGACGGCTGCCGGGCCCCTGACCCTCGCCCGGCGGCACGTCCGCGGGCGGACCCGAGGGCCCCTCGCCGGTCCCGTCGCCGCGCGGCGCGTCGTCGGGCGGATCCCCGGTCCCGTCGCCGGGCGGCACGTCCGCGGGCGGACCCCCGGGCTCGCCTTCACCCGGCGCGCCGTCGTCGTCCCACGAACTGCGGTCACGATCACGTTCGGTCTCGCCGCGTTCGCCGGCCTCCCGGCGCATCTCCATCGCCGCGGCGCGCAGGCGCTGCGCGTCGAGCATGCCGTCGATGGCGACGGCGGGGACCACGACGAGATCGACGACGTCGGCCTCGACCGCATCTTCATCGACGCCGATGGTCACGTCGACCTCGAGTGACTCGGCCTCCCAGTCTTCGATCTCGATGGACACGGTCGGCGCGTCGTCGGGGCCCTTCACGACGAGATCCACGTCGCAGAAGGCGTCCTCGACCAGCGCCACGTGCACCTTCCCCTCGGTGAGGCTGAGGACGCCGATCAGATCGTCGCCGCAGGTCAGCTCGTAGTCGATCGGCGGCGCTGCGAACGCCATCGCGAACAGTCCGAGAACGAACGTACTGGCCAGCAACTTCCGCATGGGTTCGCCTCCTCGGCGCGGGTCCCCTCGATGGCGCGCATCGCGGCCCCGGTCTCGCCGTCTGCCCGGACCGTCGGCCGACCCGAGCCGGACGCCTCGGCGTCCAAGGGAAGCGTAGGGGGCGTACCTGACACGGGTCTGACGGGTCGCGTCGAGTGACGCAATCGCCCGGTTACCGCGGGCTCGCGGTGGCAGAATCGCGGTGAGCCGCCGCTGCTCGGTCCGCGTGCGCGGCGGCGCGAGGGGTGTCGATGCGTCGAGAGCGCGTGCTGATCGTCGAGGACGACGCGCGGCTGGCCGAGGTGCTGGCCCGCGAGCTCGGGCGCGGCTACGACACGGTGGTGGTGGGCACGGGCCGCGAGGCGCTGGTCCGAGCCGAGACCGAGGCGTTCGCGCTCGTGCTGCTCGACCTCAACCTCCCCGACATGGACGGCATCGAGGTCGCGGAGCAGCTCGAGGGGAACGAGGCCGACGTCGTCATGCTCACGGCGCGCGGTGACCTCGCGAGCCGCGTGCGTGGGCTCTACGCCGGCGCCGCCGATTACCTGAGCAAGCCGTTCCAGATGGAGGAGTTGCTCGCGCGCGTTTACACCCGGATGCGCTCGCGCTCACGGGCCCGCGGCGGCTTCGTTCACCGGGGCGGCCTGACGCTCGCGACCGAGGAGCACTGGTGCGCCTTCGAGGGGTCCCGGATCGACCTCTCCGCGCAGGAGTTCCACCTGCTCGAGCTCATGCTGGAGAACCAGGGCCGCGTCTTCTCGAAGGACACCCTGATCGACCGCCTGTACGGCGCCGCCGACGTCGGACCGAACGCCATCGAGGCGGTCGTGTCGCGGGTGCGCAAGAAGCTGGACGCCGCGGGCGCGGGCACCGTGGTCGAGACGATCCGCGGCCTCGGGTACCTGGTCCGGCCCGACGAAGCGTGAGCCTCAGAAGCCAGGTCGGTCTCGGGGTGGCGCTGCTGGCGCTGCTCGTGGTCGCCAGTTCGGCCGGGCTCGCGTACGGCTGGTTCGTGCGCGACCAGTCCGCCGAACTGCGGCGCCTCTTGCTCGAGGACGTCGCCCGTGTCGCCGCGCTGCTCGACGCGCCGGTCCTCGGTGCCGCCTTCATCGACCCAGCGACGCCCGGCTTCGCGGTGCAGGTCGTCGGTGCCGATGGGCGGGTGGCGCTGGCCTGGGGGCGCGACGAGCCGCTGCCGCTCGCGCCCGAGCCGGCCCTGGTGCGCCTGGACGGGCGCCGCCACCTGATCGCCAGCGCGCCCTGGCGTGGCGCCGGTGGCACGATCCGCGTGGCGCACGATATCGAGGCTGCGATGCGCACGCGCGGCGACCTCGCCCGCAGCCTGGCCTGGGGCGGTGCCCTCGCGTTCCTGTCGTCGACCCTCGTCGCCCTCGTGGTCGCCCGGCGCGCGCTGCGGCCACTCGAGGTGGTGGCGGAGCGGGCCCGTGCGGTCGATCCTCAGGCGCCCGAGGCGATCGCGTACCCGGGCAGCAGCCAGGAGGTCCGCGCCCTCACCGACGCGCTCAACGCCACGCTGACGGCGATCCGCGAGCGGTCGCGACGCGAGCGCGACTTCCTGCTCGAGATCGCCCACGAGCTCGCCGCCCCGCTGACGCTGGTGAACTACCACCTGGCCGCGCTGCGTCGGCAACGCCCGGCGGATGGCGAACTGCGTTCCGCGGCCGATGCCGCCCAGGAGCTGCTGCACACCTCCCAGGACCTGCTCGTGCTCGCGCGCGGCGAGCTGGAGCGCCCGCTCGATCTCGCCCTCGTCGACCTGCGCGAGCTGCTCGAGCGCGTTGCCGGCGAGTACCCGGGCGTCCGCTGCGAGGCGCCCGGGCCCGCGCAGGTGATCGGGGACGCCGACCGCCTCATGCAGGTCGTCCGCAACCTGGTCCGCAACGGCGTGCAGGCCGCCGGTCGGCCCCAGGGCGTGCGGGTGACGTTGGAGGCGGGCCCGGAGGAGCACCGGCTGCGGGTCGAGGACGACGGCCCAGGGCTCGACGCCGAGGCGCTGGCCCGCGTGTTCGAGCGCGGCTTCCGGCGCGGGCGCGGCAGCGGGGTCGGCTTGACGATCAGCAAGGACTTGGTGGGGCAGCATGACGGCAGCATCACGGCCGCGTCCGGCGGCGGCGGGGGCGCGTGTTTCGAAGTGCGGCTGCCGAGCCTGGCGTCGCGCGTGGAGGTGGAATCCGCCGGTCGTGAGGCGGACGACGCCGGGCGCGTGGCGCATGGGGGCGACGGCGAGCCGTGACCGTCGCGCCGAGTTGGCTCGGGCGGGCCGGGGTCGTCAGGCCCACGTCAGCCGGCGCGGGTAGGCTGGCTGCATCGGGACCACCGTGCGTCGGTGGTCCGCTGGGGGTCGGCATGCGACTGCGTCGAGCACGTGCGCTCGTTCTCGTCTGGGCCGTAGGTACGGTGTTGGCATGGGCCGCCGCGGCCGATGCCCCCGAGGCGGTCGCGGCGGCCCTCACGGCGGGCGATGCCGACGTCCTGGTCACGGACGCTCGCGGCGTCATCGTCGGGGTCGGTCGGGTCGTGGCGGGGGCGTCGTTCGAACTGCATCTCCTGGAGGACTTCGTCGGGCCCGCACGCCTGACGCTCCTTCACCCCGACGGCGCGACCGCCGCACTCGACGTCGTGGTCGGTGAACGCGTCGTCATCGACGGACTCGACTTGCTCGAGTTGCTCGCCGATCGCGTCCGGGCGTTCACCGTCGAGGTCGGTGGTGTCGCCTACCACGAGACCGAGCGCCGTGATGCCGACGCAGGCGCGGGCGACGGTCCTGGGACGGGGCCCGGTGGCCCACCGGCGCCCGGCGAGGGGTCCGGCCCGCCCGGCGAGGCGCCCGGCCCGCCCGGCGAGGGGTCCGGTCCGCCCGGCGAGGGTTCCGGCCCGCCCGGCGACCCGAGGGGCCCGGGTTCGCCCGGGGGTCCGGGAGATTCACCGCCGCGGGGCCCCGAGGGACGTCCCTGAGCGCCCGCTCCACAGCGCCACCGCCAGCATCGCCGGTGCGAACACGAACGGTTCGAAGAGCGTCAGGTCCCAGGTGTTGAGCAGGGCCAACGCCAGCAGCAGCGGCCCGAGGCGCGCCCAGCCGGCGCGGGAGAGCGTGCTCAGCAGCGCGCCGATGAACACCAGCGCGCCGATCAGCCCGACCACGCCATGGACGGCCAGGAGCTGTACGAGCAGGTTGTGGGCATAGCTCACGCCCTCCCCGGCGAGCGGCTCGCGCGTGCGTTCACGGAAGGCGTCCGCGGAGGCGCCGAGCCCGACACCGAACCAGGGCGACGCGCGGGAGATGTCCAAGCCCGCCCGCCAGATCGCCACCCGGTCCTCGGGCAGGAAGGTGACCCGCCGCAGGTCGTAGCGGTTCACCATCGGCTGCGGGATCCAGGCGGGGCGCAGGTCGAGGAACGGCGTCACCGTCTCACCGCGCTCGTATTGGGCGCCGAAGACGAACAGGTCCATGGCGCCACCGCGCTCGAGCACCTGCAGGTGCAGCTGCGCCTGGAGGTAGTCGTCGCCGTGGGCCGCCGGTGTGACGCAGCGGCGCCACGCCTCGTCCACCTCACAGGTCACGGTGGCGAGATGAGAACTGAGCTCGATCCGCTGCGGGGTGTCGGCCCGCAGGTAGATCGAGGCGACGTACGGCACGCCCGCTTCGGACCGCCCAACGGTCTGGTGAAGGACCGACCGCCACTCCGGCCCCGCCCGTGCCACCAGCCGCTGCCCCATCGTCCCCTCGAACGGGCCGGGAACGGCGTCTGGGACGATCTCCACGCGCCGAGCGAGGCTGCGCCATGCGGGGTGGGTGAAGTCGCTCGGCGCCGCGAGCAGGTTGGGGGTCAGTTCCACCACGCCCCGCTGCCAGGCGAAGGCCGCCGCGGCGACGACGAGGAGCGCCACGAGGGGAGCCAGCAGCCGCCTGCGCGGCAGCCGCAGCGCCAGCACGACCAGCCAGGCGGTGCCCGCGGCGAGCAGCGCCCCGCCCGAGGTGCGGGAGCCGGTGTTGAGGACCGCCAGGGCCACGACCGGCCAGGCCCACCACACCCAGCGCCGCCCCGGTGCCACGGCGGCCCAGGCCGCCATCGCCGTCACCAGCGCTGCGCCCAGCACGTTGGGGTTGCCGGTGAACAGCTCGATGCGAACGTCGTCGCTCGACTGGGCCGCGCCCGACACGAGGGACGCGATGGTCAGGCCGGCGGCGTAGGTCGCGATCACACCCATGCCCGCGATGCGGAAGCCGCGTCGACGCGCCAGCGCCACCGCCACGACGACCGCGCCGAGGACCCCCGCGGCGGCGGCCACGCCGGCTGCTTCGCCGACGGCGAGCGAGGCCGACGAAAGCAGGAGCCACGCCAGGGCCGCGCCGATGACGACGCGGCGGAGGGGGCGGGTCGGCGCCCGGCCGAGGTCCAGGTGGGCGTCGTGGGCGGTCGGCGGCATCTGGCCCGAGCGTAGCCTGACCGCCTCGTGTGCCCGCGCGCAAGTGCCCGTCAGCCCGCGCTTCCCCGCCCGCGGTCCCGCACGAGCGCCCTGGCCTTCCAACCGCCCAGCGCCAAGTCGGCGGCGAAGCCGACGGCCAGCATCAGCGTCAGGTCCGGCACGCCGTCGAACGCTTGCCTGAGCGAGATGCCGCGGCCCATCCAGGCCTGCAGCGCGGCGATGACGACGAGCGCGATCACGGGCACGGTGACGAAGTGCGGGACCACGCCGATCGCGGCGCGTGTCCGCGACCAGCCCCTGGCGCGGGCACGCCATCGCGGCAGCCGGGCCGCGTCGCGCGCGATGAACGCCAGTTGGAGGAGGAACGCGACCCCCAGCACGGTGCCCAAGCCGCGCATGGTGAAGGGCGGCGCCGCGGCCTCCTCCCCGATGAGCAGGTCGAGCAGGCCGGTGGAGAGATCCGCGTAGGCGAACAGCGCCATGGGCAGCGTCGACTGGTTGGCGAGCAGCACCAGGGCGAGGTCGTCGTCGGGCAGGAGCAACGCCTCCGTCTTGAAGGCCTCGTTGGTTCCGCCGTGCTGGACCAGCCGGTGGCCGCGATGGTTCCCGACCATCCAGCCGTTGGCGTAGAAGTGGCCGGGACCGCTGGGCGCGTGCAGCTCGATCATCGCGAAGCGCGAGAGTACCCGCCGGTCACCGTAGCTGCCGCCGCCGTTCATGGCGATGAGGTAGTGGGCCATGTCGTTCGCCGTCGACATCAGGTAGCCCGCCGGCAGGCCGTGCAGGCGGAACGGCTGCTCGCGAGGGACCGGCACGCCGAACGCCTGCAGGTGCCCGCGCGCGAGGCCCGCCGCGCTGGCTGCCGCCGGATCCGTGAAGGTGCGCAGCATGTCGAGGGGCTCGAGCACGTGCTCGCGCAGGTAGTCGTCGTACGACTGGCCCGACACGACCTCGATCAGGTGCCCGAGCACCGCGTAGTTGGGGTTGAAGGAGTGGAACTCGCGGCCGGGCGGCGCGACGGGCTCCGCCCGCCGCAGGTCGCGGACGCCCGCCTCGATGGTGGCGTCGTCCGGGAGGCGCAGCGACTCGAGGTAGCGCAGGTCGGAGAGGCCGCTGGCGTGGCCCAGCAGGTGCCGGACGGTGATGCGCTCCGAGGCGTCCGGGTCGGCGACCTCGAACCACGGAAGGTACGTGCGGACCGGGGCGTCGCGGTCAACCCGCCCCTGCGCCACCAACTGCATGATCGCCAGACCGGTGAACGACTTCGACACCGAGCCGATGTACAGGGGCGTGTCGGCCGTCATCGGTAGGCCGCGGCCGTCCGTCCCGAAGCCGCGCGCGTGGATCACCTCGCCGCCACGAACGACCGCGATGGCGACGCCGGGGATGCCGTGCCGTCGCATCCGGTCCTCGACGAAGGCGTCGATGGCGGCCAGGTCGGTGTCGGGGCCCGCGTGCGCGGCCGGCGCCGCGAGCGCCAGGATCATCAGGATCAGCAGCATCTTGGGACGCCGCATGGGGTCCTCCTCCAGTCTCCAGCGCGCTCCGCGGCGGCGGGCCACCGTCACGACGGTAGACGGGATGGCACGGCGCGACCAGGTGCGTCCGTCCGCGCCGAGGCCGAGCGGCTGGCGGCCGGCCGGCCGGTGCGCTGGGTGCTGCGCACGCACGCCGACCCCGACCACGTGCTCGGCCGCTCGACCTGGGTGACGTGACGCTGGAGGCGACGTCGGTGGCGCCTGGCCACTCGGCGAGCGACACGCTCTGGTGGTGCCCCGAGGAGCGCGTCGCCGTGTACCGGCCGGAGGCCATCGCCCATGGGCACGGGCCGGTGGCGACGCCCGCGGTGCTCGACGACCAGTGCGAGCCTCACGGGCGTGCATCGATCAGTCGGCCGCGGGCTCGGCCGCGGTCACGAAGCGCGCGAACTCATCCAGCCGCTTCTTGTCGATCCGGGGAACCGTCGCGCCGTCGGCAGGCACGCCGGTCACGACCAGCACGAACGCCTGCTCGTTCGCCGGGCGGCCCAGCGCCTCGCGCAGGAAGCCCATCGGGCTCGGCGTGTGCGTCAGCGTCGCAAGGCCGGCGTGGTGCAGCGCAGCCAGCAGGAAGCCGGTGGCGAGGCCGACGGACTCCTTGACGTAGTAGTGCTTCGCGTGGCTGCCGTCGGCGCGCACGCCGTGGGCCTGGCCGAACACGGCGATCAGCCACGGGGCATTCTCCAGGAAGGGCTTGCTCGCGTCGGTGCCGAACGGTTGCAGGGCGTCGAGCCAGTCGCGCGGCGCCCGCCCGCCGTAGAACGCGCGCTCCTCGGCCTCGGCGGCCTCGCGGATGCGGCGCTTGACGCCGGGATCCGACACCGCGACGAAGGTCCACGGCTGCTGGTTCGCGCCGCACGGTGCGCGCCCGGCCGTGCGGATGGCGCTCTCGATCACCGCACGTGGCACCGGCGTGTCGGCGAACTGGCGCACCGTGCGGCGCGACCGCATCGTGGCCTCGAAGGCCGCGACGCGGCGCAGGCGCTCGGCGTCGTCGAGGTCGGGGTAGCCCGTCAGGGGATCGAAGGTCGGCATGGTCCATTGCATCACGGTGGGTGCGACCACCGCGATGGTGGCTCAGCTCGGCGCAGCCGTTCGCCAGACGGCGTTCGCGACCACCTCGGCGTCGTCCACCAGCTTCCCGACGGCGATGCCGCGGTAAGCGTTGCCCGCGAGGTGCAGGCCCGGGTAGCGGTCCAGGCGCGCCGCGATGCGCGCCAGCCGCGCGTGGTGCCCGATGACGTACTGCGGGATGCCGCGATCCTGGCGGCCCACCCAACTGCGCAGCGGGGCACCCGAGAGGCCCCACGCGCGGTCGACGGCGTCGAGCGCGATCGCCTCGACCTCGGCGTCGCTGCGTTGGTCGAAGCCCGGGTCGTCGACGCCGCCCATGATCGCGCGCACGAGGACGGTGCCGTCCGGCGCCCGCCCCGGGAAGACGTTGGACTCGATCAGGGTCCCCAGGACGCGCAGGTCCTCGGTGGGGGCCACGAGGAAGCCGAAGCCGTCGGGCGGCGTGCGCAGCGCGTCGTGCTCGAAGGCCAGCGCCACCATGCCGATCGGCGCGGTGGGGATGCCTGCGAGCTCGCGCGCGGCCTCGGCGTCGAGGGGCGCCAGCAGGCCCGCGGCCGCGCCGGGCGGCAGGGCCAGCACCACGGCGTCGAAGGGGCGCTCGTCGCCGCCGGCCGCGCGCAGCCGGAACCCGCCGGCGGCCTCCGCCGAGAGGGCTGTAGCGGCGGTGCCGAGCCGCAGCCCGCCGCCGAGCTCCTCGGCGAGGCGGTCCACGATCGTGCGCATGCCGCCCCGGAAGCTCCAGGTGGTCTTCCGCTCCCGCATGCGCTCGCGCATGCCGGCGAGGCCCGCGACCACCAGCGAGCCGTGGTCGCGCTCCATCTCGCGCATGATCGGGAAGGCGGCGTCGACGGAGAGCTTCCGGGCGTCGCCCCCGTAGACGCCGCGCACCATCGTGCCCAGCAGCACCTCGGCGGCCTCGGGCCCGATGTGGCGGGCGGCGTAGTCGTACACCGACTCCTCGTCGCCGGCACGGTGTGTCAGGAAGGGCTCGGCCAGCACCCGCAGGCGGCCCTCGGGCGACATCGGCGCGAAGTTCAGGAGCGAGATCGGGTCGCTCGGCAGCAGGTGGAGTTTCCCCCCGTGGAACACGAAGCGCCGGTTGGCGGCCGGGTTGGCGTGCACCTGCTCGGCCTGCAGGCCGAGGCGCGCGAGCAGGTCGGCGGTGGGGCCGACGCCGGTGCGGAAGGCGTTCGCGGCCCACTCGACGACGAAGCCATCCTCGCGCGTGGTGTGCAACTGCCCGCCGGGCCGGTCGCCCGCGTCCCACACCTCGAGCTCGAGCCCGATGCCGCGCTCCGTCGCGTGCCGACGGATGGCGTGGGCGGCCGTCAGGCCCCCGAGCCCAGCGCCGACGACGGCGACGCGCACGGGCCGGCTCACACGAACAGCGTCTGCGCGCCCGCCGAGAGCTCCATGAACTCGGTCGCGCCGATCACGCCCTCGACCCCGTCGTGGAGGTCCTCGAGCTTCAGCTTCAGCATGTCCGCCGACATGCGGCAGGCCCACAGGTGACCGCCGGCGTCGACGATGTGGTCGAGCATCTCGGGGACGGTGGGCACGTCGAGGTCGGCGATCTGGCGCCGCATCATGCGCGTCGCCAACCCCTGCATCCCGGGCAGCGCGGCGGCCAGGGCGGGCATGTGGCTGGCCGGGTTGCCGACGGCGGTGAACTGCAATCTCGCCATCGTCTTCTTGCGGATGATCTCGTAGCCCCAGAAGGTGAAGAAGAGGTGCGTCTCGATGCCCTCGCCGAGCGCGGCGTTGGCCAGGATGAGGCCGGGGTACGCCATGTCGAGCGAGCCCTTGGAACAGATGATGCAGAGCTTGCGGGCGGCGCCGGCGTCGTCGTCGAAGGTCGGGACCGGGCGATCG
>CAZJUA010000059.1:0-19359 GCA_964549045.1 uncultured bacterium
AGCACCACCGGCCGCTCGAGCTCGTCGAGGCGCGCGGCCTGCTGCCGCAGCGCGGCGGCGTGCGTCGGGTCGTCGGTGGCCGCCCAGACCTGCCCCTCGCGCGTGCGTCGCACGCCCTCCCACACGAGCAGCCCGCTGCCGGCGGCGACGTCGAGCAGCAGGTGGTGGCGCTGCACCCGGGCCGCCTCGAACAGCGCGTCGCGCACGCGTGCGAGGCGCGCCCCGGCGCCGGAGACCGTGCGCTGCAGCCAGCGGTCGCGGGCGCGGTCGGCCGGCGAGTTCGTCAGCACCTCGACGGGCGCCCGCGCCTCCTCCTCGAGCATGGCCGCGAGCTGCGCCTCGCGCCGCCGCGCCACCTCGTCGCGGACGCGTGCCTCGGCCCCCTGGCCGGACGGCTGGTAGAAGACCTTGGCCTGGAGCGCGTCCGGCAGGTACTGCTGGGCCACCCAGTGGTCGCGGTAGGCGTGCGGGTAGGCGTAGCCCGCGCCGTGGCCGAAGCCCTCGGCGTCGCGGTTGCCGTCGCGCAGATGGTTGGGTACCTCGCCCTCACGCTCCTTGCCGACGGCGTCGAGCGCGTCGAAGAAGCCCATCGTCGAGTTCGACTTCGGCGCCGTCGCCAAGTACAGCGTCGCCTGCGCCAGATGGTAGCGGCCCTCCGGCAGGCCGACGTAGTCGTACGCCTGGGCTGCGGCGGCGACCACGCCGAGCGCCTGCGGGTCGGCGAGGCCGACGTCCTCGCTCGCCAGGATCAGCAGCCGCCGCAGGATGAAGCGCGGGTCCTCGCCGGCGTAGACCATCTTGGCGAGCCAGTAGAGCGCCGCGTCCGGGTCGGAGCCGCGGACGCTCTTGATGTACGCGCTGATGGTGTCGAAGTGGGCGTCGCCCTCCTTGTCGTACAGCACGGCGCGCTGCTGGATCGATTCCTCGGCCACGGCGCGGGTGACGCGTACCGCGCCGTCCGCGTCCGGTTCGGTCGTCTCGACGGCGAGCTCGAGCGCGTTGAGCAGCGAGCGGGCGTCGCCGTTGGCCACCGCGACCAGGTGCTCGAGGGCGTCGTCGTCGAGGCGCACCGCGCGGCGGCCGTAGCCGCGCTCGGGGTCGGCGAGCGCCTGCGCGGCGACCGCGCGCAGGTCGGCGTCGGTCAGCGGTTTGAGCTGGAAGATGCGCGAGCGCGACACCAGCGCCTTGTTGACCTCGAAGTAGGGGTTCTCGGTGGTGGCGCCGATCAGCGTGACGGTGCCGCTCTCGACCCAGGGCAACAGCGCGTCCTGCTGGGCCTTGTTGAAGCGGTGCACCTCGTCGACGAAGAGGATCGTGCGCCGGCCGGTGCGCTGCTGCTCCTGCGCCTCGGCGACCGCCTCGCGGATGTCCTTGACGCCGCCGAGCACGGCGTTGAGCGAGGTGAAGCGCGCCCGCGTGGTGTTGGCGATGACGCGCGCCAGCGTCGTCTTGCCGGTGCCGGGCGGGCCGTAAAGGATGACGGAGCTGAGCTGGTCGGCGGCGATCGCCCGCCGCAGCAGGCGGCCCGGTCCGAGGATGTGGTCCTGGCCGACGTACTCGTCGAGCGTGCGCGGCCGCATGCGGGCGGCGAGCGGCTGGTCGTCGGGGCGCTGGAACAGCGTGGGGCCGGGGGGGTTCACGACGCCCCCAGCCTACGCCCCGTGTCCCGGGGGCGGTTCAGAAGAGCCGCCCCTGGGAGGCCCGCCCCGGCACCCGGAAGTGCTCCGTCGCCAGCGGCGCCCACGTTCGCTCGAGGCCGACGCGCCGGCGGTGGACCTCGAACACGCGCCCGAGCTGCTCGACGTAGGTCCCCGTGCCGCGCATGCGGTGGCCGAAGCGTGGGTCGTCGAGTTGGCCGCCGCGCGCCTCGCGGAGCCGGGCCAGCACCCGCTCGGCGCGCAGCGGCGCCTGTTCGCCCAGCCAGTCGACGAAGATCGCCTCGACCGCGCCGGGCAGCCGCAGCAGCGTCCAGGCGGCGCCGTGGGCGCCGTGGTCGGCCGCGGCGGCGAGGATGGCCGGGATCTCGTGGTCGTTGAGCCCGGGGATGACGGGCGCGACGATGACGCCGACCGGCACGCCGGCGTCGGCGAGCGCGCGGATCGCGCCGAGGCGGGCGGTGGCCGTGCTCGTGCGCGGCTCGAGGCGCCGGCGCAGGTCCTCGTCGAGGGTGGTGAGCGAGACGGCAACGCGGGCGGCGCCGTACCGCGCCAGCTCCGCGAGGAGGTCGAGGTCGCGCGTCACCAGCGCGTTCTTGGTGATGACGCCGACCGGCTGCCGGTGCGCGGCGAGCACCTCGAGGCAGCCGCGGGTGATGCCGAGCCGCCGCTCGACGGGCTGGTACGCGTCGGTGACGCCGGAGAGGGCCAGGTGCCGCGGCGCCCAGGAGGGCTTGGCGAGCTCGGCGGCCAGCAGCTCGGGGGCGTCGGGCTTGGCGAAGAGCGTGCGCTCGAAGTCGAGGCCGGCGGAGAGGCCGAGGTACTCGTGACTGGGGCGGGCGTAGCAGTTGTGGCTGACGATGCCCTCGGCCAGGAAGTCGCCGGTTCCGGTCGTGAGATCGACCATCTCGACGTCGTGGCCCAGGTCCTCGACACGGGCGACGCGGATCACGTCTCCACTCCGCTTGAGGGCCATACCGTCGAACCTTCGCTTGCGGGTGATCGCGGGTCGCGTGGCGTCGAAGAACCGCAGGGTCGTGGTCAGGCCACCCGTCAAGCGGACGACGTGGACGGGCCGGTGGGGGGCAGCCTTGGATGGTTCCCTGACGAACGGCACGTGGAGCCTCTCGAGACTCCGCTCCAACCACCAGATGATGGCCTCGTCGGAGGTGAAAAGGCGCAAGGTGGTCCCGTTCGCCCCTCCTTCGGCGTCGAAGAGCCCGGCGGCGAAACCTTGGTACCAGGCGAGCGGCGGATCGGGCGGAAACTCGATGCCGTGTCGGATGCGGTCCACCACGTGTCGCGCTCTCGACCCGAGCGCCTCGAGTGGAGCCCGGTCGCGGGCCGCTTTCTGGAATGGCCGCCGGTCCACCATGATGCCGGACAGCTCGAGGTACGCGTGAACGCGATCTAGCGCTTCCGGGTCTTTGAGGGCCAGACGGAACACATGCTGGACGTCGATCTTTCGACGCCGGTCGCCGTAGTCGTAGGTCGCGATCGTGCCTTCGCCACGGATCATCCCCGTGAGGTAGCCGCGGTGGTAGTCGCGGTCCGACAGCGCGGCGGGGCGCTCGGCCAGGGCGCCGTGCCCCCCGATGCCCATCACGACGTCTCTCTGCGTCAGGTGAGGTCTTCGCTGCTGCCCTTGCTGCGTGCCCGTGACGTGTTTCCAGCCGCGATGCGTCAAGAAGCGGTGGTCGCCGCTGGCGACGAGGACCGTGCCGTCCGTGAGCGTGACCCGGTACGCGCGCCTGAAGGTGCGCCAGACGTCGCGCACTTCCGTGGTGACGAGATGTCGGTAACGGGCGCCCGGGACGGTGCCGAGGATCCGGTCACCGATCCCGACGTCGCGCAGAGCCCGCGCACTTCCGTCGGCGAGCGTGATGCGGGTATCGGGCGCCAGGCAGTAGCTGCACCCGTGCTCGCAACCCCGGTACGGGTTGAGGCTGGCGTCGAACGGGATGTCGGGCGAGTCGTTGCGGCTGATGATCGACCTGGACGCGTCACGGAAGACCCTGGTCGGCGCCGCGTCGCCCTCGCCGCTGGCCGCACGGTGGTCGAGCTCGTCGCCGTCGAGCAGCAGCTCGCGCCCGGTGAACCGCTGGATGGGATCGACGCCGGCGCCGCGGGCGCGGTAGGGGAGACGCGCCATACCGTCAATCATACGGTATGGGGCGCCACGGCCCCGATGCCCCGCGAATTACATCGACCCGTATCGATAGATGTTAGGCTGGCGACCATGGATGTGGAAGCCCCCGACACCCTCGTGCGGTTGAAGGCCATCGCCGATCCCGTCCGCTGGAAGGCGCTGCAGTTCCTGCGCGATCCGGCCCCGTCCACCTGCAACCCGGGCGCCGCCGGCGTGTGCGGCTGCGACTTCGAGGCGGTCCTGGGGCTCGCCCAGCCCACCGTGTCGCACCACATGAAGGTGCTCGTCGACGCGGGCTTGGTGACGGGCGAGAAGCACGGTCGCTGGGTCTTCTACCACCTCGTGCCGGAGGCCTTCGAGGAGCTGCAGCGCGAGCTGGCGACGTTCGCCGCGGCGCCCGCGGTGCCCGCTTGAGCGAGGCCGCGCGCCCGCTGCCGACGCCCGACGCCGACGAGCTGCGGACCTCGGTTCGCGACCACTACACCCGACGCCTCGACGAGGCCACCCGCAACGGGTCCGGTTGCTGCCCGCCGGCCGCGACGAACGTCGTCTTCGAGGCGTCCCCGACGCCCCTGCCGTCCTTCGGCTGCGGCGATGCGCACGCGCTCGCCGGGTTGTCCGCCGGCGAGGCGGTGGTCGACCTCGGCAGCGGGGCCGGCCTGGACGCCTTCCGTGCGGCCGAGGCCGTCGGCCCGGCCGGCCGGGTCATCGGCGTCGACATGACCCCCGCGATGATCTCGCACGCCCGTGCGGCCGCCGTGCGCCTTGGCCTCGGCCAGGTGACGTTCCGCGAGGGGCGCATCGAGGCGCTGCCGATCGAGGACGGCGCCGCCGACGTCGTCATCTCCAACTGCGTCGTCAACCTCTCGACCGACGTCGAGGCCGTCCTGCGCGAGGCGTTCCGCGTGCTGCGTCCCGGCGGTCGCCTGCGCGTCACCGACACGTTTCGGCATGGCCCGGCTGTCGCCGGCCCCTCCACCGAGGGGTGGTGTGCCTGCGTCGATGGCGCCCACGATCCCGAAGCGCTCGCGGCGCTGGCGCGGCGCGTGGGCTTCGACGGGGTCGCCGTCGTCGGCGACGCGGGCGTCTCCGGCTGCGGCGACACGTTCTCGGCGACGCTGTGCGCCACCCGGCCGCAGCTGGGGGCGCCCGAGGTCCGCTGACGCGGTCGAGGCGCGTCCAGCCCGACGCCATCGACGCGCCGGTGGCGGCGGCCCGGCGATCCATGACCAACGGCGGCACGAATTGGTCTAGGCTGCACCCGGTGCGGCCGGTCCTTCCGTGGGCGTCGAACCAGCGCGGGGCCCAACCCCGCACGCCGTGGGCGTGGCTACCCCACCCGCACCCTCCCCGACGGTCCGTTCAGCGGGTCACGCTGACGGCGAGCGAACCCTGGCGCGTCACGCCGTCGGCGTACCGGACGTCGGCCGTGATCACCCAGTCGCCCGCCATGTCGAAGGCGAAGCCCTCGCTCCGGTAGACGCCGCCGCCCAGTTCGGTGACGGACGGGGCCACCACGGGCACCATGCCCGCGTGGGTCATGTCGCCGACGATGCCGATCGTCGCGCCGCTCGCCGGGGTGCCGTCGACGGTGAGGCGCACCTCGATCGCGGCCGGGCCCACCCGCGCGGGCGTCGTCAGCAGCACGACCTCGACGGGGCGCGACGGGTCGGCGCGCTCTGCAGGGGGTTTGCACGCGGCGAGGAGCAGGGTCAGCGACACGACCGCGAGCGCCCAGGCCAGAGGGCGGAGGGGTGGGTGCGGGGGCGTGGGTCGTGGCGGGCGCATCTCGACCGCAGTCTAGGCGAGCGGCGGCCCGCGCGGCGTGGCCCGGCGGACGCCGCCGGCGCGCCAGCGCCGGCCGCGCGCCGCGCCGGCGGCGCGCACGCGCTACGCTGGCCGGGTCGTGAAGACCTTCTACCTGCTCGACGGCCACGCCCAGGTGTTCCGCGCCTACTACGCCCCCTTCCGCCCGCTGACCAGCCCGTCGGGCGAGCCGGTGAAGGCCGTCCACGTCTTCACCCAGCTGCTGCTCAACCTGATCTTCAAGGAGCGGCCCGATTACCTGGCGATCGCCTTCGACGTCGCGGACGCCACCACCGAGCGCGCGGCCGACTACGCCGCCTACAAGGCGCAGCGGGAGGAGGCGCCGGACGACCTCGGCCCGCAGTTCCAGCGGGTGTTCGAGGTGGTGGCGGCGATGGGCGTCCCGGTGTTCATGGTCGACGGCCAGGAGGCCGACGACGTGATCGCCACCATCGCCCAGCGGCTGCAGGACGAGGGAGAGGACGTCGACCTGCGGATCATCAGCAAGGACAAGGATCTGCACCAGATCCTCACGCCGAACGTGCGTCTGTGGGATCCCACGAGCGGGGCGCTGCTCGGCCCCGACGAGCTGTGGGAGCAGAAGGGCTACCGGCCCGAGCAGGCCGTCGAGATCCAGACGCTGGTCGGCGACCCGACCGACAACGTGCCCGGCATCGCCGGCGTCGGCGTCAAGACCGCGGCCAAGCTGATCGAGAGGTACGGCACCGCCGAGAACGTCATCGCCCACGCCGAGGAGCAGACGCCCAAGCTGCGCGCGAACCTGCTGGCCGGGGCCGAGGGCCTGCCGCTGACCCGCCGCCTGGTCACCCTGAAGCGGGACGTGCCCCTCGACTTCGAACTGGCCGCCTGCGCCACGCCGAAGGTGACCAAGCCCGACGTGCGCGAGCTCTTCGAGGTGCTCGGCTTCCGCGGGCTGCTCGACTTGGTGCCCGAGGGCGGGGGGCTGTTCGACGCGCCCGGCGACGCGAGCGCACCACCCGCGCCGCCACCGGTCGCGGTCGCGGCCGACGTCGACTACCGCCGCGTCGACACGCCCGAGGCGCTGGACGAGCTCGTCGCCGCGCTGCGCGGGGTCCAGGCCTTCGCGATCGACACGGAGACCACCGGCCTGAGCGTCGTCGACGACGACCTGGTGGGCTACGCGTTCAGCTGGGAGGCCGGCGCCGGCTGGTACGTGCCGGTGCGGTCGCACGTCGATCGGGTGCTCGACCCGGGGCTCGTGCGCGAGGCTGTGCGAGCATTCTTGGAAGATGACACCGTTCTCAAGGTAGGACATCACCTCAAGTTCGACCTGAGCGTCCTGGAGCGCGAGGGCATCACGGTCCGCGGCCCGCTGTTCGACACCCTGATCGCCTCGGCGCTCCTCAACCCCGAGCGTCGCGGCAACGCGATGGACGACCTCGCCCGCGACCTGCTCGGCCACGCCACCGTCCCGATCAGCGACCTGATCGGCAAGGGCAAGCAACAGCGCAGCATGCTCGAGGTCCCGCTCGAGCAGCTCGTCCCCTACGCCGCCGAGGACGCCGACGTCACCTGGCGCCTCTACCGCAGGCTGCACGCCGACCTCTCTGCGACCGACGAGGCCCTCGTGCGCCTCTTCGACGAGGTCGAGATGCCGCTCGTTCGGGTGCTGGCCGCGATGGAGCGCGCCGGCGTCACGATCGACGTCGTGCGGCTGGCCGAGTACCGCGAGAACCTCCAGGGCCGCATCGAGCAGCTCAAGCGGGCCGCGCTGGAGGCCGCCGGCTGCGAGTTCAACCTCGACAGCCCGAAGCAGCTGGGCGAGGTCCTGTTCCAGCGGCTCGGCTTCCGGGTGGTCAAGAAGACCAAGACCGGCGCCAGCACCGACGCCGAGGTGCTCGACACGCTGGCGGCCGAGACGGGCCACCCGCTCCCCGAGTTGCTGCTCGCCTACCGCGAGCTCAACAAGCTGCTCGGGACCTACGTCGACCCGCTGCCGAGCTTCGTCTCGCCCACCACGGGTCGGCTGCACGCCTCGTTCCACCAGACGGGCGCGGCGACCGGGCGGCTGTCGTCGTCGAACCCGAACATCCAGAACATCCCCATCCGCACCGACGCCGGCCGAGAGATCCGCCGCGCCTTCGTCGCCCGCGACGACGACCACCTGCTCCTCTCCGCCGACTACTCGCAGGTGGAGCTGCGCATGCTCGCCCACTTCAGCGAGGACGAAGCGCTCCTGGAGGCCTTCCGCGCCGGCCGCGACATCCACGCGTTCGTCGCGGCGCAGATCTACGGCGTGCCCCTGGAGCAGGTCGACGGCACCCAGCGGCGCGTGGCGAAGACGGTCAACTTCGGCATCGTGTACGGCCAGACGGCCTACGGGTTGGCCCGCACGCTGCGCATCCCGGCCGCCGACGCGCAGGCCTTCATCACCGCCTACAAGGCGACCTACGTCGGCCTCGAGCGCTTCTTGCGGCGCTGCGTCGACGAGGCGCGCGAGCAGGGCTTCGTGCGGACGATCCTGGGCCGGCGGCGGCCGATCCCGCAGGTGCGTTCGCGCAACGGTGCCGAGCGCGCGCTGGGCGAGCGCCTGGCGATCAACACCGTCATCCAGGGGTCGGCGGCCGACCTCATCAAGCTGGCGATGGTGCGCCTCGACGCCCGGCTGACGCGTGAGCGGACGGGCGCCCGCATGCTGATCCAGGTGCACGACGAGCTGGTGCTCGAGACCCCGAAGGCGCACGCGGAGGCGGCGCGGCGCGCGACCGTCGAGGAGATGCAGAACGCCCTGCCGCTGCGCGTGCCGCTCAAGGTCGACGCGGCCCTGGGGTCGAACTGGTTGGAGGGGAAGGGGTGAGGCCCCCCGGGTGACCGGCCCGGGAGGCGCGCCGCCGCGCGCGCGGCGGTGCCGCGCGCCCGCGGCGGTGCCGCGGGGCAGAGAGGAAGACCATGGCCAGCGACCGACGTGATGGCATGACCTACGCACCCACGGGGCCCTCGCGGCCGGTGGTGAAGCAGGGCGAGTTCGTCTTCGCCGCCGCCCACCTCGACCACGGCCACATCTACGGGCAGTGCAACGGGCTGATCGAGGCCGGGGCCGAGCTCCGCTGGGTCTACGACCCCGACCCCGCCAAGGTCGACGCCTTCGTGGCACGCTACCCGGGGACGAGGGTCGCCCGCGCGCTCGACGAGGTCCTCGACGATCCCGACGTCAGCCTGCTGGCGGCCGCCGCCGTCCCCAGCGAGCGCTGCGACCTGGGCCTCCGGGTGCTGGAGGCCGGCAAGGACTACTTCACCGACAAGGCGCCCCTCAACACCCTGGAGCAGCTCGCGCGCGCCCGCGAGGCGGTGGACCGGACCGGGCGCAAGTACCTCGCGTACTACAGCGAGCGGATCCACACCGAGAGCGGGGTCCGGGCGGGGGAGCTCATCCAGGACGGCGCCATCGGCCGCGTCGTGCAGGTGCTGGGCCTCGGGCCGCACCGCCTCAACGCCGCCTCCCGGCCCGACTGGTTCTTCGACAAGGCGCGCTACGGGGGCATCCTGCTCGACCTCGGCAGCCACCAGGCCGAGCAGTTCCTCCACTACGCCGGTGCGCTGGACGCCGAGGTCCTCAGCGCCCGCTCCGCCAACCTCGGCCACCCCGACCTCCCGGGCATCGACGACTTCGGTGAGGCCAGCCTGCGGGCCGACAACGGCGCGTCGAACTACTTCCGCGTCGACTGGTTCACGCCCGACGGCCTGCCGACCTGGGGCGACGGCCGCACGATCATCCTCGGCACCGACGGCTACATCGAGATGCGCAAGTACATCGCCCTGGCCCGCCACGACGACGGCGACCACCTCTACCTGGTCGACCACGCCGGGGTCCGGCACCACGCGCTGGCCGGCCAGGTGGGCTACCCCTTCTTCGGACAGCTCGTCCTCGACTGCCTCGAGCGCACGGAGCGCGCGATGACGCAGGCGCACGCCTTCAAGGCGGTGGAACTCTGCCTGTGGGCCCAGCAGCTGGCCGACGGCCGCGAACGCCCGTGACCGACGCCTCCCGCGCCACGTTGTTCGTCACCGACTGCGACCATCCGAGCGTCGCGATCGAGCGGCGCGTCGTCGAGGCCGCCAGCCTCGGCCTGGAGGTGCGGCAGTGCCGCACGGAGGAGGAGGTCGCGGACGCCTGCCGCGGCGCCGCGGGCCTGATCGTCCAGTACGCCCCCATCACGCGGGCCGTCCTCGCGGCGCTGCCCCGCTGCCGCGTCGTGGTGCGCTACGGCGTCGGCACCGACACCGTCGACGTCGACGCCGCGAGCGACCTCGGCGTCGCGGTCTGCAACGTCCCGGACTACGGCGTCGAGGAGGTCTCCGATCACGCCCTGGCGCTGCTGCTCGCGCTCGCCCGCGGCATCGTCACGCTCGACCGCGCCGTCCGCCGCGGTGACTGGAGCCTCGCCTCGACCCCCGACGTCCGGCGCCTGCGCGGCCGCGTGCTGGGTCTGCTGGGCCTGGGCCGCATAGGGCGCGCCGTGGCGCGCAAGGCCCTGGCGCTCGGCCTCGAGGTCATCGCCCACGACCCGGCGGCGGCCCCGCCCCCGCCCGGCGTGACGCAGGTCGGCTTCGACGAGCTGCTGGCGCGGGCGGATGTCGTGTCGCTCCACGCGCCGCTGCTGCCGGCGACGCGGCACCTGGTCGACGACGCGGCGTTCCGGCGCATGAAGCCCGGCGCGTTCCTCATCAACACCGCGCGCGGCGGCCTCGTCGACACCGACGCCCTCACCCGCGCCCTCGCCGAGGGGCGGCTGGCCGGCGCGGGGATCGACGTGCTCGAACAGGAGCCGATCGCGCCGGGCCACCCCTTGCTGGAGCAGCCGAACTGCCTGTTGACGCCGCACGCCGGCTGGTTCTCGCGGGACGCCTTCGCGGAGCTCAAGACGAAGGCGGCCGAGGAAGCCGTCGCGGTCCTGACCGGCGCTGCGCCGCGCTACTGCCTCAACCCGCAGGTGCTGGAACCGGGTCGCGAGCGCGGCTGACCCGCGGCCGCGAGGCCGGCGCCGGGGCGTCCCGCTCGCCGCCGCCCCATCAGCGCGTGCTCGGAGCGCGCGCGCGTTCGGCGAGCGCCCGCTCGATCAGCCCGCGCAGGGCCGCCCCCGAGATCTCGCCCACGTGCACGTCGACGAGCTGGCCCCGCGCGTCGAACGCGAAGGTCGTCGGTAGGCCGGCCACGTCGAGGTCGCGCCCGACGGCGCCCGCCCGGTCGAGCAGCACGCCGTCCTCGGGCAGCCCCTGGCCGGCGAGGTAGGCGCGCACCGTGCCCTCGGCCTCGCGCTGGTTGACCAGCAGCACCCGGACCCCCGGCGACTCGCGGGCGGCCGTGACGAGCAGCGGCAACTCCCGACGGCACGGCGGGCACCAGGTGGCCCACACGTTGACGATCGTGGGCTCGCCGGTGGCGGCCAGGTCGACGGGCGCGCCGTCGAGCGCGGGCAGCGTCAGGCTCGGCACAGCCACCCCCAGGTCGCCGGCGGCGGGGGAGAGCAGGCCCGCGGGCAGCCACCAGGCGATCAGGGCGGCCGCCCCGAGGGCGGGCGCCGCGCGCCGCAGCGTCGGCTGGCGCAGCGCCGCCACCGCGCCGTAGGCGGCGCCGGCGGCCACCCCCCACCAGGGCGCGAAGCCGCCCTGCCAGAACGCGAGCGCCGTCCACGGCGCGGCCGCGTAGTCGCCGAGGTTGCCCAGCACGAAGCCGAGGCGCGCACCCACGAAGGTGACCATCGCGACGGCCCACGCCCAACTGGCCGCCTCCGGCCTGCCGCGGCGCGCCCAGACCTCGGCCGCCACGATCAGCACGATGAAGCCGAGCGCCGCGTAGGCGCGGTCGAGGGAGAGGACCAGCGGGCCGAGGGTCAGCGCGCCCACGGACCACCGGCCGAGGGGGGGTATGGGGCGGAGTGGGACACGCCGGTAGCATACCCCACCGGGGTACTACGCGCGGTCGGATGGCATGACCAACACGGGGCCCGCGGTACCATCGGCGCCATGCGGATCCTGGTCAGCAACGACGACGGCGTCTACAGCCCGGGCATCCACGCGCTGGCCCGCGTCGCGCAGGCGTACGGCGACGTCCGGGTGGTGGCGCCCGACGTCGAGCAGTCGGCGATGAGCCACGCGATCACCATCCGCCGGCCGCTGCACTACGCCCGCGTCCGGATCGACGGCCTCGACGCCTTCAAGGTCGACGGCACGCCCGCCGACTGCGTCGCCCTGGGCGCCCACCACTGGGACAAGGTCGACCTGGTGGTCACCGGCATCAACCTCGGGCTCAACATCGGGCACAACATCTGGCACTCGGGCACGGTGGCGGCCGCCAAGCAGGCGAGCTTCCTCGGCATCCCGGCGATCGCCTTCAGCGCGCCGTGGGTCGAGGGCGACATCGATTACCGGGTCTACGAGCCCTTCCTGCGGCGCGTGATCGAGCTGTTCCTCGCCCACCCCGACCTGCCGCTGCTCAACGTCAACTTCCCCGAGGAGCCGCGCGACCTGCGCTGGACGAAGATGTCGGTGCGCCACTACGACGGCTACGTCATCCCCGGGCAGGACCCGATGGGCCGGACGCACTACTGGTTCGCCGAGGAGCCGCGCGAGCGCGTCGAGGAGGGGACCGACCGTTGGGCGCTCGAGCACGGCTTCGTATCGCTGACCCCCCTGAGGCTCGACCTGACCGACGACGAGCGCCTGGCGCTGGCCCGCGAGGTCGCCCGGGCGGGCGCGGGGTGATGCCACGTGCGCCAGTGCCAGGACGTACGCTGATCGCATGACCTTCCAGGACTTCCGCGCCATGGTCGAGGAGATGGTCGAGGAGATCCCGCCCGAGTTCATGCGCGGCCTGCAGGGCGTCCACGTCATCGAGGAGGCGATGCCCGAGGAGGGCTACGCCGACGTGTTCCGGCTCGGCGAGTACCTCGACCCCGGCGCGGGCGACTTCCTCGGCGCCGGCGAGGGCCTGGGCCGCCACGTCGCGCTCTACTACGGCAGCTTCGTCGCCGTCGGCGACGGCGATCCCGACTTCGATTGGGAAGAGGAGGCGTGGGAGACGCTGACGCACGAGCTGCGCCACCACGTCGAGTCGCTCGCCGGCGACGCCAGCCTCATCGCGCAGGACGAACGCGACGCGCTGACCTTCGACCCCGGCGAGCGCTAGGGGCTCGCGAACAGCCCCGGCTGGACCACCCGCGCGCTGCGGGCGATCAGCCCGGAGGCCGCCACCCCGATCAAGCGCACGGCGCCCGCCGGGCGCGGCGTCGCGAACGCCAACCGCTCCGCGACCGGCCACAGCTCGCCGGCGTCGGCGACCGGGTTCGGGGGCGTGACGCTGCGGGTGACGATGCGGAAGTCCGCGTAGCGCACCTTGACCGTCACGGTGCGGGCCGCGAGTTCGGCCCGCTGGAGCCGCCCGCCGACGTCGGCGCAGGCCTTGGCGAGCTCGGGCGCGAGCTCGTTGGCGCCCAGCATGTCGCGGGCGAAGGTGCGCTCGGCGCCGATCGACTTGCGGGCGCGGTCGGGGACGACGGGCCGCGGGTCGTCGTCGCGCACGACGCGGTACAGGAAGCCGCCGAGCTTGCCGAGCAGCGCGTGCAACTCCTCCTCGTCGCGCCCGCGCAGGTCGGCGCCGGTGGCGATGCCGGCCGCCTGCAGCCGGGCGGCGGTCTTGGGCCCGACACCGAAGAAGCGGTCGATCGGCAGCTCGCCCAGGAAGGCCCAGGCCTCCTCGGGGCGCACGACCGTCAGGCCCGCCGGCTTGCGCGCCGCGGAGGCGACCTTGGCGAGGAACTTGCCGCCGGCGACGCCGGCCGAGGCGGTGAGGCCGACCTCGGTGCGGACGGCGTCCAGCACCTCCCGCACCAGGGCCACGGCGTCGTCGACCGTCGCCGGCGGGGGAGGGGGGTCGCCGTCGTGCCCCGCGGCGCGGCCGATGGGGTGGCCGAGGTCGAGGTACGCCTCGTCGAGCGCCAGCGGCTCGACCAGGTCGCTGACGCGGTCGAACACCGCGCGCACCGCGCGCGACGCCGCCTGGTACGCCTCGAAGCGCGGCGGCACCACCACCAGGTCGGGGCAGCGTCGGCGGGCCCACGCGGTCGGCATCGCGGAGCCGACGCCGAAGGCCCGGGCCTCGTAGCTGGCCGTCATCACCACGCCGCGCTCGCCGCCGCCCCCGACGGCGACGGGCCGGCCGCGCAGCTGCGGCCGGTCGCGCTGCTCGACCGACGCGTAGAAGGCGTCGAGGTCGACGTGGGCGATGAAGCGTGTCACGCTCGGCACGCCACCAGGCTACCGGCTGCCGCGCGGCGGGCCATCATGGGCCCATGCGCATCGACCAGATCGAGCTCCGGGAGATCGGCCTCCGCCTGCGGTTCCGTTTCGAGACGAGCTTCGGCGTCGAGCAGGACCGCCGCGTGCTGCTCGTCACGGTCCGCGGAGAGGGCGGCGAGGGCGTCGCCGAGTGCGTCGCGGGCGAGTTCCCTGGCTACGGCTACGAGACCGTCGACACCGCCTGGGGCATCCTGCGCGACTTCGTCGCACCCGCCGTGGTGGGCCGGGACTTCGACACCCCCGCGCAGCTGCTGCACGCCTTGCGCTTCGTCCGCGGCCACAACATGGCGGTCGCCGCCGTCGAGATGGCCTTCTGGGACCTGTGGGCGCGCTCCCTCGGCCTCCCGCTCTGGCGCCTGTTGGGCGGCGTGCGCACCGAGGTCCCCGTCGGCGTGTCGCTGGGCATCCAGCCGTCGCCGGAGGCGACGGCCGAGCTCGCGCTGGCCCACGTCGCGGAGGGCTACCGGCGCATCAAGCTGAAGATCAAGCCGGGTTGGGACGTCGACGTCGTGCGCGCGGTGCGCGAGGCGCTGCCCGACACCGACCTGACGGTCGACGCCAACAGCGCCTACCGCCTCGTCGACGCCGCCGCGCTGCGCCGGCTCGACGACTTCGACCTCGCCTACGTCGAGCAGCCGCTGGCGTACGACGACCTCGTCGACCACGCCGAGCTGCAGCGCCAGCTGCGCACGGCCATCTGCCTCGACGAGTCGATCCACTCCGCCGAGGACGCCCGCAAGGGCCTGGCGATCGGCGCCGGCCGCATCATCAACGTCAAGGTCGGCCGCGTGCGCGGCTACGTCCAGGCGCAGCGCCTGCACGACGTCGCCGTGGCCTTCGGCGCGCCGGTGTGGTGTGGCGGCATGCTCGAGTCCGGCGTCGGCCGGGCGCACAACCTGCACCTCTCCAGCCTCGAGGGCTTCGTCCTGCCGGGCGACACCTCGAGCGCCAGCCGCTACTGGGACGAGGACATCGTCGAGCCGCTGCTCGACGCCGTCGACGGCGTGCAGCGCCTTCCGCAGGGCCCCGGCAGCGGGGTGGAGCTCAAACGCGGCCTGGTCGAGCGGCTGACCCGCCAGGTGGAGACCATCCGGCCGGCCTGACGCCCGCCGGGCTGGTGATGTGCGGGTGTGAGGATCCCGTGATGGCCTGGTGCTAGCCTCTGGTTGAGAGGGGGTGGCAGGCCGCCAGAGCGAGGACGAGAGAGCGCAAGCCCGTCGCCCGGGCGCCCTACGGGCCATGGCGACGGTGACGAGGCGGAGGGCTCCGGGCCCGGCGTGCGACGGCCGCACGGGTGCCGGAGATACGGGCGAACGCCCGGAAAGCGCGAGCGGGGAGCGAACGCCACGACGGTGGCGGCGACGTCGCCCCTCACGAGTCTGCGGGCCCCTCCTGAGCACGACCCATCACTCGGTCCGTTCGGGTCGATCGGGGCTGGCCGCCCCACCACCAGGGATTCCCAAGAGACGCGAGCGGTCGGCGGCGGTCGACCGGGTGCCGGCGAAGCCGGCATGGACGCGGTCGGCGACCGGAAGTCGCCGACGTGGTGGAGGTCGAACGTGTGTGGCATCGTTGCGTACGTCGGTGGCCGGGACGCCGCCCACGTGGTGGTGGACGGGCTTCGTCGGCTCGAGTACCGCGGTTACGACTCCGCGGGGGTCGTGGTCGAGAACGGCGGCGGCGCCCTGCACGCGGTCAAGCGGGCGGGGAAGCTGCGCATGTTGGAGGAGGCCCTCCTCCAGGAGGAGGCCCTGCTCGGTGAGCCGCTCTCCGGCGGCGTGGCCCTGGGGCACACCCGCTGGGCGACCCACGGGCGCCCGAACGACGCCAACGCCCACCCGCACCTCAGCGAGGACGGGCGCCTGGCGGTCATCCACAACGGCATCATCGAGAACTACCTCGAGCTCCGCGCCCAGCTGCAGGCGCGCGGGCACGACTTCCGCTCGGAGACCGACTCCGAGGTCCTCGTGCACCTGATCGAGGAGGCCTACGAGGGCGACCTGGAGGCCGCCGTCCGCGCGGCCCTCACCCAGGTGCGCGGCGCCTACGCCGTCGTGGCGATGCACGAGGGTGAGAGCCGCGTCGTGGCGGCACGCGCGACGAGCCCGCTGGTGATCGGCATCGGCGACGGCGAGCAGTGGCTCGCCAGCGACGTGCCCGCCCTGCTCCCCTACACCCGGCGGGTGATCTACCTGCACGACGGTGACCTGGCGGTCCTGGAACGCGACGGCGTGCGCGTCGCCCGCATCGACGGCTCGGCGATCGAGCGGCCGGTCGATACCGTCGACTGGGACGCCGAGGCCGCCGAGAAGGGCGGCTACCCCCACTTCATGCTCAAGGAGACCTACGAGCAGCCGAACGTTCTGCAGCAAACGCTCGGGGGGCGCTTCACCGCCGACGGCCACGACGTCCTGCTCGGCCTCGAGGTCGACCCGGCGGCGATCGACCGCATCATCATCACCGCCGCCGGGACCGCCTCCTACGCGGGCATGGTGGGCGCCACCCTGCTCGAGGCGCTCGCCCGGGTGCCGGTCACCGTCGAGGTCGCGAGCGAGATGCGCTACCGTGACCCCGTCATCGGCCCGGGGACGCTGGTCATCGGCGTGTCGCAGTCGGGCGAGACGATCGACACCCTGGAGGCCGTGCGCGAGGCGCGGCGGCGCGGCGCCCGCACGCTGGCGATCCTCAACGTCAAGGGCTCGAGCCTCGCCCGCGAGGTCGACGACGTCCTCTACGTCCACGCCGGGCCCGAGATCGGCGTCGCCAGCACCAAGGCCTACGTGGCGATGCTCGCGGCCTTCGGGCTCCTGGCGGTGCGTTTCGGGCACGGCCGCGGCCGGCTGTCGGATGCGCGCGCGGAGGTGCTCACCAACGGGCTGCGCGAGCTGCCGCAGGCCGTTCAGGCGGCCCTCGAGACGCGCGAGCGGGTGGGCGCCCTGGCCGCGCGCATGGCCGGGGCGCGCACGGCCCTGTTCCTCGGCCGCGGGGTCAACGTCGCGACCGCGTTCGAGGGTGCGCTCAAGCTCAAGGAGATCTCCTACGTGCACGCCGAGGCGTACGCGATGGGGGAGATGAAGCACGGACCGATCGCGCTCATCGACCCGAGCGTGCCGGTGGTGGCGATCGCGACGGCGGCGGCGCAGTACGAGAAGACGATCTCCAACCTGCAGGAGGTCCGCGCGCGCGACGGCTTCGTCATCGCGATCGCCAGCGAGGGCGACGACACGATCGCCCACCACGCCGACGAGGTCGTCTTCGTGCCCCGCGTGGAGGAGATCCTGTCGCCCGTGGTCAACGTCGTCCCGCTGCAGCTGCTGGCGTACGAGACGGCGGTGCTCCTCGGTCGCGACGTCGACCAGCCGCGCAACCTGGCGAAGAGCGTCACCGTGGAATGACGGCGTGATGGCGCGGATACGCTCCGTGCTGGGCGGGGTCAGGCCCCGCCGGCGACGCGCATGAGCACCTGCAGCGTCAGGTGAGCGTCGTCGCTGGAGCGGTGAGCCTGGCGGCCGGCCGTCAGCACGCCGGTCTCGGCTGCGGCGCGCTCGAGCTTGGCGCGCCCCTGCCGCAGGCCGCGGGCCCGCGCGTACGCGCGCATGGCGCACTCGAAGCCCCTGAGCCGTTCGCGGCGGCCCCAGGTGGCGGCGGACTGCCGCACCATGCGCTCGTCGAACGGCGCGTTCCACGCGACGACGCGGCGACCGCGGGCGAGATCGAGCAGCGCGTCGTAGACCTCCGCGAAGGTGGGCGCGCCCAGCAGGTCGTCCATCGTGATGCCGTGGATGGCCGTGACGGCGGCGGGAACGTGGCCGGCACGGGGTCGGACGAGCGAGGAGAGGCGCTCCTCGCCGTCGGGGCCGATCACGCCGATCTCGATGACCTCGGCGCCGTACCCCAGCCCGGTGGTCTCGGTGTCCAGCACCAGGAATTCGTCCATGAGCAGCTCGCGGATCCACTTCCGGGCCGCGTCCGTGGTGGTGGTCGGGTCGGCGTCCGCGCGGACCACGCCGCGCCGCAGGCTCCCCGTCCCCGGCAGCACGACGACGTCGCGGTGCACCCCCGTCCCGCGGGTGCCCGCGCTGCCGGGCGGGCGATCCGAGGACCGCGAGGGGTCGACCGAGCCCCGCGCAGGCGGGGCCTTGGGTGCCCGCGGCACGGCGTCCGCCTCGCGGAACAGGGCGACCTCGCGGTCGCCCAGCAGCAGCCATGCGACGGGGTCGCCGCGCGGTTCCAGACCGGCGAAGCGCAGGTCGTTCTCCGGCCGCAGGCCGGGCGGGACGTCCGCCCAGGAGGCGAAGCGGGGCGGCCCGCTCATGCGCTCGCCGCGGGTGTCAGGGGCCGAGTAAGAATCCCGTCAGTGGGCATCCGTAGACTCAATGCGTGGATTGAGGTCTCCTCCCAAGGCCTCCCACCCTCTTCCGAACACGGACCTCGCGCCTCCCACGCGGGGTCCGAACCCATTGGGGCCGCCGCGGCCGGCGTCAGAGGCCCGGGAGCAGCGCGCGGTCCCACGGGATGCCGGCGAGCAGGGCGATCGTCGAGAGGCCGAACCACAGCAGGGCGCGACCGTGCTTGCTGCGGTCGTCGGGCGCGCGCCGCGAGAGGGCGCCGCCGACGTGGGCCAGCGCGACGGCGACGAGCATGATCGACAGGTGCTCGACGGCGAAGTAGCGGAGTTCGCTGATGCCCATGGCCGCGCCCATGTCGCTGAGGGCGATCTGCACCAGCGGGCTGACGGCGTAGAGCGCGATGCCGATGAGCAGTTGCACGTCCATGCTGGCGACGAACACCAGGTTGGCGATGCGGTGGCGCTTCTCGAAGGGGCGGCCACCCAACCATGCCTGCAGGGCCCAGACGAGCGCGACCAGCGCGGCGATGAGGACGATCCAGCGGGTGAGGTTGTGGGTGTGCAGCAGGGCGGCGTACATGAGCGGACCTCCGGTGCGGGCCGTTCGCGCCGAGCGGCAACGCTTCCCGCGTGGCGTCGGCCCCGACTCGGGTCAGCCTACCCGCTCGGACGGCGCGCGCCGTCTCGCCGGATGCCGCGTGGCCCGCACCTGGTTGCCAACCCGCACCCGCTGCGGTCCCGCGCGCGGGGGCGCCCAGCCGCCGGGCGCGGGCACCCGCGGTACCATCGGGCGGACGGAGGTGGCCCGTGGCCGTGGTGGTGGTGTCCGAGTGGGTCGACGAGGCGGCGCTGGCGCGGCTCGCCGAGGCGCACGAGCTGGTGAACGACCCGCGGCTGTTCGCCGATCGGCCGCGCCTGCTCGAGGCGCTCGGCAGGGCGGAGGCCTGGGTGGTGCGCAACCAGAGCCGCGTCGACGCCGAGGCGCTGGCCGCCGCGCCGCGGCTGCGGGTCGTGGGGCGCGTGGGCGTCGGCCTCGACAACCTCGACCTCGCGGCCCTGCGCGA
>CAZJUA010000060.1:0-23351 GCA_964549045.1 uncultured bacterium
CCAGCCGCGTGCCCTGGTGGAGCAGTTGGTAGAAGGCGTGCTGGCCGTTGGTGCCCGGCTGGCCCCAGACGATCGGGCCGGTGCCAGCGGCGACCGGCCGACCCTCCTGCGTCACCGACTTGCCGTTGCTCTCCATGTCCCCCTGCTGGAAGTAGCTGGGGAAATGCTGCAGCAGCTGGTCGTAGGGGAGGATCGCGTGCGTCTCGGCGCCGAAGAAGTCGTGGTACCAGATCCCCAGCAGCGCCATGAGCACGGGGACGTTGCGCTCGAGCGGCGTGGTGCGCAGGTGCGCGTCGACCTCGTAGGCCCCGCGCAGTAGTTCGTCGAAGCGGTCGGGGCCGACGGACAGCATGATCGGCAGGCCGATCGCGCTCCACAGCGAGTAGCGCCCGCCGACCCAGTCCCAGAAGGGGAACATGCGCTCGGCGTCGATGCCGAAGGCCTCGACCGCCTCGAGGTTCGTCGACAGGGCGGCGAAGTGCTGCCGCACCGGCGAGCGCACGACGGGCGTCTGTGCCAGCGTCGCCTCGTCGCCCAGCGCCCGCAGCAGCCAGGCGCGGGCCTGCTGGGCGTTGGCCATCGTCTCCTGGGTCGTGAAGGTCTTGGAGGCGACGAGGAAGAGGGTGGTCGCCGGATCGAGCGGCGCGAGCGTGCGCGCGAGGTCGCTCGGATCGACGTTGGAGACGAAGTGCATCCGCAGGCGCTCGTGACCGTACGGGGCCAGCGCCGTCGTCACCATCTTGGGGCCGAGGTCGCTGCCGCCGATCCCGATGTTGACGACGTCGGTGATCTCGCGTCCCGTGGCGCCGCGATGCTCGCCGTCGCGGACCCGGTCGGCGAAGGCCCGCATGCGGGCGAGCACGTCGCGGACCTCGGGCATGACGTCGCGGCCGTCGACCCGGATGGGCTCGTCGCCCTGGTACCGCAGCGCGGTGTGCAGGACGGCGCGGTCCTCGGTGCGGTTGATCCTCTCGCCGGCGAACATCCGCTCGACCTGGGCCGGCACCTCCGCCTGCCGCGCGAGTTCCACCAGCAGGGCGATGGTCTCGTCCGTGACGCGGTGCTTCGAGTAGTCGACGAGGACGTCCCCGGCGAACGCGTGCAGGCGGTCGAAGCGGCCCGGATCGGCGTCGAAGAGGTCGCGCAGGTGCAGCGGAGCGACCTCGCGGTGGTGGTCGCGCAGGGCGGCCCAGGCGGGCAGGTCGGTGGGGTTCACGGCGCTCCCTAGGGTGAGGTCAGCGGTTGCGGGCGACGAGCCACACCAACTCGCGGCCGTTGCGGATGAGGTAGAGGAGGGCCTGCTGCGCGCCGTCGCTGAACACGACCCGCGTGTGGCGCTCCGCACCGACCTCGCGGGTCGTGGTCGACTCGCGGAAGAAGCCATCGACCAGCAGCCCGCGCTCGATCTCGTAGACGAAGGCGGGCTCGAGCGATGCCGCGAAGCCGGTGGCGGTGTAGACCTCCCAGCCGGTCCAGGCGGCGGCGTCGGGCACGCGGGCGATGACCGCCTCGGTGCCGCTGCCCAGGGCGCGGAGGGTGCTGGGGGGGAACGACATCGCGGGGTACAGCTGGGAAGCGATCGCGGTGACGGTCGTCACCTCGACGAGCGTTTGGGCGGTACCCGCGCCGCTCAGCGCGAGGATCGCGGCCAGGACGAGCGAGCGCGCGGTTCTCATGGCAGCAGGCTACCAGGTGCGATCGGCGTTCGCGACCCCGGCGTCGTGCCGCCCGGCTGGCGCGTCAGTCCGCGGCCCGCAGACGCGCCTCGAGCTCGGCCACGCGGGCCTCGAGCGCCGCGAGGCGCGCCGCGAGGTCGCCGCCGGGGGGCCCCGCGGACGGGTCGCTGCCGGCGGCGACGGGCGCGCCGGCGTCCTCGGCCGCGTGCGCGTCCGGGTGCGGGCGGACGACCGGGCGCACCCGCGGCTGCAGCCGCGCCTCGTCGCCGCCCAGCGTGTGGGCCCAGCGGTCCTGCGCCTGCCCCGGCGCGCGGCCGACGTTGCGCACCATCGCCGGGTCGCGCCGCGCCATCGCGGCCAGCGCCGCCTCGACGCCGGCGAGGTCGGGGATCGCGCCGTAGCGCTCGCTCCGCGCCCGCAGCTCGGCCGCCGTCTGCTCGCCCCGCAGCATGAGCACCGCCAGCAGCGCCAGCTCGGCCTCGTCGAGCGTCCACGCGCGGGCCAACAGGTGGCGGTGCTTGGGGACCCGGTCGCCGACCTCCTGGACCGTGGCGGCGAGGCCGCGGTCGCGCAGCCGCTGCACGGCGTCGCGCACGTCCAGCAGGTGGTGGTCGGTCACCGGGTCGCGGCTGGTGCGCTGGTTGCAGGCGGTGACCAGCGCCTGGGTGGAGAGCGGGTAGGCCTCGGGCGTGGTGCGTTCCTTCTCGACGAGCGCGCCCAACACGCGCAGCTCGACCTCCGATAGGGGCATGGCGACCTCCACCGGGGGAGCGGGCCTCCGCCCGGGACGGCACCCAGGCTACCAAGTCGCCCCGGCGTGCAAGGCTGAAGCCCGATGACCCAGGCGCGTCGCATCCTCCTGGAGCGGATCGAGGCGGCCCCCTACCGGATCGATCCCGTGTTCCTCGCCTCGCCGCAGTTCGAGTGCGAGCCGCTCGGCGACGAGCTCGGCGTGCGGCTCTTCCTCAAGGTGGAGACGATGAACCCGATCCGCTCGTTCAAGGGCCGCGGTGCCGAGCTGTACCTCGCGCGCGACGCGGGCGACGGGCCCTTGGTGTGCGCGAGCGCGGGCAACTTCGGCCAGGCGATGGCCTACGCCTGCCGCTCGCGGGCGCTGCCGCTGACGGTGTTCGCCGCCGAGACCGCGAACCCCCTGAAGGTCGAGCGCATGCGCGCCCTCGGCGCCGACGTGCGGCTCGCGGGTGACGACTTCGACGCGGCCAAGGACGCCGCCCGGACCTTCGCGGCCGCCCGCGGCGGCTGCTTCGTCGAGGACGGCCGCGAGCCCGCCATCAGCGAGGGGGCGGGCACGATCGCGCTGGAGATGGTGGCGGCCGAGCCGCAACTCGACGCCGTGTTCGTGCCGTTGGGCAACGGCGCGCTGCTGGCGGGCGTGGCGACCGTGCTGCGCGCGCGGCTCCCGAGCGCGCGGGTCGTGGCGGTGGCGGCACGCGGCGCGCCGGCGATGGCCCGCTCGCTCGCGGCGGGTCGCCCGATCGTCGGCGAGCGGGTCGACACGATCGCCGACGGGATCGCGGTGCGGGTGCCGGTGCCGGAGGCGGTGGCCGACCTCACCGACCTGGTGGACGAGACGCGGCTCGTGGACGACGACGACATCGTGCGCGCGATGCGCCTGCTCCACCGTCACGCGGGCGCGGTGGTGGAGCCCGCCGGGGCCATCGGGGTCGCGGCGCTGCTCGCCGACGCCGACGACTGGGTCGGTGCGCGGGTCGCGACGGTGTTGTGCGGGTCGAACGTGGCACCCGAGCAGGCGCGCACGTGGCTGGGGGTGGGCTGAGGCGCGGCGCGGGTTCAGTCCCCGGCGGCGTCGTCCCCCTCGACGATCGCCCGGATGCGCCAGCGTCGGGCGCCGCCCGCGCCGTCGAGCGCCACCTCCTCGCCGACGCGCGCGCCCAGGAGCGCGCGGCCGATGGGGGAGACGAAGGCGACCCGCCCCGCCATCGGGTCGGCCTCGTCGACGCCCACGAGGGTGAGCCGCTGCGTAGCGGGTCGCTGCCCGCCCAGCACCTCGACGTCGACCGTGGTGCCGAAGCGGACGACCCCGTCGCGGCCGTCGGCCGGCGTGACGCGGGCGCTCGCGATGCGGGCCAGCAGCGCCTCGAGCCGCTCCTCGGCGACGTCGACGGGCGCACCGGCGCGCTCGAGCCGTTCACGCTCGGCCCGCAGCGCCTCGCGTTCCTCCAGGAGCAACCGCCAGCCACGCGGTGTGACGAGGTTCTCGACCCCCTCCGGCAGCGGCGGCCGCGGCGGCACCAGCTCGGCGTCGCTCCGCGCGTCCTCCTTCACGAAGGCGCGGCTCACGGCGTGCCTCGCCCGCTGGCGGTCAGCCGGTTCACGCAAGCAACCCGCGCCGTCGCCGCGTCAACCGCCGCGCCGCTGCGCTTCCTGCGCGTCGGCGATCCGCTCGCTCGCCCGCACCAGGCGGTGCAGCAGGACCAGGCCGACGATCGCCAGGCCGAGACCGACGATCCACGGAACCGACGCGAGGAGGACGATGCCGATCTCGGAAGTGGTCAGGGGTCCGATGCGCATGTCCACAGCTTAGCGGTCGGCGGGTTGCACGGGGGTTGCCACTGGCGTCGGCGCGGCCGCCCCGGAGGCCCCAGGCGGGCGGGCTTCGCGTCACCGAACGCGGCGGCGATCCCGGTCGGTAGGTGTGATAATCTGCCTTATCAAACCCAGTGTTTGCCTTCGGCCGCGAACCGTCTCGCCGGGCCCTCACGGCGTCCCGTGCGGCCGAAACCTCGATGCCGATGCGTCGCTCCGCCGCGGCGTGACGGGGCGGCGGCCGCCTAGCCCCGCTGCGCGAGCTCCTCGGCCCAGGCCGCGGCGCCCGCCGCGTCGAGCGCGGCGAAGTCGTCGTCGGGGAGCTCGAGGGCGGCGGCCGCGACGTTCTCCTCGAGGTGGGCCACCTTGCCCGTGCCGGGGATGGGCAGCATCACCGGGCTCTTGCGCAGCAGCCAGGCGAGCGCCACCTGGCCGTGGCTGGCGCCGAGCCGGCCGGCGACCTCGTCGAGCAATCCCCCGGGCCGCGCCAGCGCGCCGGCCGCCAGCGGGAACCAGGGGATGAAGCCGATGTCGTTCTCCTCGCAGTAGGCGAGCGCCTCCTGGCTGTCGCGGCGCGCCAGGTGGTAGAGGTTCTGCACCGTGGCGATCGGCACGATCGCCCTCGCGGCCTCGATCTCCTCCACCGACACCTGGCTCAGGCCGACGTGGCGGATGAGCCCCTCGTCGCGCATCTCCGCGACGACCCCGAACTGCTCGTCGCGCGGCACGGCCGGATCGATCCGGTGGAGCTGCCACAGGTCGATGCGCTCGACCCCGAGGCGGCGTAGGCTCATGAGCACGCACTGGCGCAGGTACTCGGGGCGTCCGAGGGGCCGCCAGACGTCGGGCCCGTGGCGCGTCAGGCCGCCCTTGGTGGCGATCACCAACCCCTCGTACGGGTGCAGCACCTCGCGCAGCAGGTCCTCGCTGACGAACGGGCCGTAGCTGTCCGCCGTGTCGACGAGGTCGACGCCGAGCTCGGGCAGGCGCGCGAGGACGCGGCGCGCCTCCTCGGGGTCCGTGGGATCGCCCCAGATCCCCGGGCCGGTGATGCGCATCGCGCCGAAGCCGAGGCGGTGGACGCTCAGGTCGCCGCCGATGGCGAAGGTGCCGCTGGCGTGGGCGGTGGTCTCGGTCATGGTCACGCTCCTCCACTCCATCCTCGCCCACGCGGCCGTGGCGCGTCGCCGGCCGGCGTCCCGCGGGCGTGGCGACACCCCTCTCGGCGCGTGGCGATCAGAAGCGCCAGCCGTCGAAGGTGGTCACGAAGCGCCCCCGCACGGGGACGAAGAGCAGCCGCACCTCGAACGGGGCGACCAACTCCAGCGGGCGCCACGCGCCCTCGAGGAGCCCGAAGCGCAGCGACCACTCCGCGATGACCGCTTCGGGATCGGGGTCACGGAGCGTCAGGTGGGCCGTGCCGCCGTCGAGGTCGAGATCGTGGTCGTCGCACGGCAGGGCGAAACCGTCGCCGCCCCCGCCCCCGCCGTCGCTCGCGGCCTCGGGGCGGCGCAGCCCGCGGCGCTCCAAGACCGTCGTCGACGTGGTGCCGTCCGCCTCGCGGCGCACGAGCGAGCGCTCGTACGCCACCTCGCGGGCCCCCTGTTCGACGGCCACGGCGACCTCGAACTCGCGCGCCGCCTCCAGCGACGCCGGCAGCGCCGCGACCAAGGCGGCGCAGGTGGGATCGGCCGCGTAGGCGGGTGCCCCCAAGACCAGGGTCGCGACGAGGAGGAGGGGGAGGCGCAGCCGCACGCCGCAGGCTACGCCGGCGCCCGGGCCGCCGGGTGTGAGCCGCGACCCCGACGAGGCGGAGGCCCGCGGCGGGCCGTGGGACGGCGGACACGCCATGGCGCGCACCAGCGGCCGGGACGCGGGACGCGCGGGCATCGGCGAACGCGCGGCGGCCGCGGGCGCCCGGCGGCGCGTAGACTCGAGCGCATGAGCCCGCGTCGGCCGCCGCCCGCCCGCCCCACGGCGTGGGCTTGGGGCCTCCTGGCCTCCCGCACCGCCGCCTTCCTCGTCGCCCAGGCGGCGATCGCCGCGGCGCTCGCCGCCTCGGGGGCGCCGGAGCCCTGGTGGTCGTCGGCCGCCTGGTGGCCGGTGGCCGCCACGCTGGCCAACGTCTTCGGCCTGGCCCTGCTCGCGTGGCGCCTGCGGGTGGAGGGCGTGCGCTGGCGCGACGTGTTGTGGCCGGCGACGAGCTCCTGGCGCCGCGACGGCCTGACGGCGCTCGCCCTCCTCCCGCTGGTGGCCGCGGCCGCCGTCCTGCCGCCCATCCTGATCGCCCAGGCCCTGTGGGGCGACCCGACGGTCGGCCAGAACCTGTTGCTGGCGCCGCTGCCGGGCTGGGCGGCCTGGACCGCGCTGCTCCTCTTCCCCGTCACGACCGCGGCCGTCGAACTGCCGACGTACGGCGGCTACGTGCTCCCGCGGCTGCGCGCGGCCGGCCTGCCCGCGATCTCCGCGGTGGCCATCGTCGGGCTCGTGCTCGGCGTCCAACACGGCGCGCTCCCCTTCGTCCCCGCCGCCCAATTCTTCGTGTGGCGCAGCACCGCGTTCGTGCCCTTGGCGTTGGCCTTCATCGGGTGGCTCGCCTGGCGGCCGCGGCTGCTGCCGTGGTTCGTGGGCGTCCACCTCCTGATGGACGCGGCCGCCGGAGTCCAGGTGTGGCTGGCCTCGAGCTGATCCCGGAGCTCGTCGACTGGGCCGCGGCGGTCCTCGGTTGGCGGCCGACGCGGGTGCCCGACACCAGCTGGGACCATGCCGCGTCCGCCGTTGCGCGGCTCGAGGCCGACGACGGGCGCCGCGCGGTCCTCAAGGTCCACCGCCACGCGCGCAAGCATCGGCAGGAACGCTTCGCGCTCGAGACCTGGGCGCCATCGCTGCCGGGGACCCCGGCGCTGCTGGCCGCCCGCGACGGCTCGCCCGCCGCGCTGCTCATGAGCGCCCGCCCCGGCGACCGGGTCGACGCGCAGGAGCGCGCGCGTTCGACGCTGCTGCGCGTCCACGAGGCCGCGGGCACGTGGTTGCGGGGGCTCCATCGACTCCCCTTCGTCGACGAGGACCCCGAGCCGCTCGCCGCGGCGCTGCAGGCCCGTCTCGGCGGCTGGTCCCGCCGCGCCGCCGGCCACCTGGCCCCGGAGACGCTGCGCTGGGTGTCGGCGCGGGTCGCCGGAGCCGACGTCCGCGGCGTCGCGCGGGTGCCCTGCCACCGCGACTTCGGTCCCCGCAACTGGCTGTGGGACGACGCCGCGGGCCTGTCGGTGATCGACTTCGAGCATGCCCGCCCCGACGTCTGGTGGGTCGACGTCCACCACCTCGTCGACGAACCGTGGCACGCCGACCCCGGCCTGGAGGACGCCTTCTGGTTCGGTTACGGCCGTCGCCCCGACGCAGGCGAGCGCGGGCTCGGTGACGCCCTGCGCCTGCTGCAGGCCGTGGGCACCGTCGCCTGGGGCGCGGAGCACGGTGACGCGCCGTTCGTGGCCCAGGGTCGCGCGGTCTTGCGCCGCCTGGGCGCGCCGGGGGTCCGCGCGTGACGCTGGAACGCATCGGGCTCCCGGCGCACGGCGAGGGCTACCCGTGGTCGCTGCCGCTGCTGCGCTCGACGCGGGCGATCGACCTCGACCCGCGCATGACGCTGCTCGTCGGGGAGAACGGCAGCGGCAAGAGCACGCTGCTCGAGGCGCTCGCCCTCGCCGCCGACCTGCCGGCGGCGGGCGCGAACGACCTGGCGCGCGATCCCACGCTCGACGGCCTGCGCCCCTTCGCCGCGGCGTTGCGGCTGTCCTGGACCGCACGCAGCCGCCGCGGCCTGTTCCTGCGCGCCGAGGACTACTTCGGTTACGTCCAGCGGCTGCAGGCGGAGCAGGCGGCGCTGCGTGCCGAGGCCGAGCGCGTCGCGCGCGAAGCCGCGGGGACGTTCGAGCTCGAGCGCCGGCGACGGATGGCGCCGTTCCTCGGACCCGCGGCCGCGGCCGACGCGCGCTACGCCGGCGACCTCGACGCCCGCTCGCACGGTGAGTCGTTCCTGGCGTTCTTCAAGGCCCGCCTGCGCGGGGGCGGTCTGGTCTTGTTGGACGAACCGGAGGCCGCGTTGTCGCCACTGCGTCAGCTGGCGCTGGTCGCGCTGCTGCGCGAGGCGACGGAGCGCGGCGCGCAGTTCGTCATCGCCACCCACGCACCGATCCTCATGGCGTTCCCGGGGGCCACGATCCTCGAGTCGACGGAGGATGGCCTGCGGCCCGCGCGCTTCGACGACCTGCAGGCCGTGCGCACGCTGCGCGCCTTCCTGGCCGACCCCGAAGGCTTCGTCCGACGGCTGTAGGGCCCGGGTCGTGGCCTCGGCCCCGCGGCGGCGGTCAGCCGCGCGGGGCGCCTGTCTCGCTCAGGCCCGCTTCTCCCAGCGCAGGACCCGTCCGTTCTCGTCCTCGCGCTCCTCGACGAGCGCGAAGCCGAGCTTCTCGATGACGCGCACCGAGGGGGCGTTGTCCACGCGGCACTCGGCGACCACGGCCGCGACGGCGGGCTGGGCGAGGAGCCAGTCGACGAACGCACCGCCCGCCTCGGTGGCGATGCCACGGTCGCGTAGGTCGGCGTGGGTCGCGTAGCGGATCTCGACCACCCCGTCGGCGTTCGGCGGCGTCAGCGTGCCCACCTGGCCGATCGCCTCCAGCGCGGCGCGGTCGACGATCGTCGCCGCCCAACCGTCCGCACCGCCCTCGCGGCGCAGGGCGGCCCTGCGCTCGAGGTCGATCGTCTCGCCGGGCCACTCGGGGCCGAAGTGCACCGACGCCACACGCTCGCTGGGTTCGGCGCCCGCGGCCGGACCGAGGTCGAGGTCGGCGAAGAAGTCGTCCACCTCGAGCCGCCGGAGGATCACCGCGGTCGGGGTGGCGACGATGAAGGTTCGAGGCGTGACGAGGGTCGGCTCGGGATCGGCGGCCACGGTGGCTCCTCCTGTCGCTGCGCTGTCGCTCGAGGCCAGCCTACGACGACGGCCGGCCGGCCGCGTACCCCGCCCACAGGCGGCCGAGGCCGCGCTGCACCTGCGCGAAGCGCTCGGCGTCGTCCTCGGCGAGGGCCCCCCCCCAGCCCGCCCACACGGCCTCGGCCACCCCGTCCGCGACGGCGCCGGGCACGGCGTGATCGATCGCTTCGAGGACGGCGGACCGCAGGTGCGCGACCGCGTCGCCACCGACCTCGGGGTCGAAGAGCAGGGCGCGGTGGTGGGGGCGGGCACCGGCGGCAGCGAACAGCGCTGCGGCGACGGCATCGAGCCAGACGATCGGATCGGGATCGGCGAGCGTCGCGGCCGCGTCGATCCAGCGTTCCGCCTCGCGGCGGGCCAGGGCGGCGAGGAGCCCGTTCTTGGTGCCGAACGCCGAGTAGAACACCATCGTCGAGCAGCCGGCGGCGTTGGCGAGGCGGCGCATCGACAGCGCCGCGGGCCCCTCGGCGGCGAGGCGCGCGTCGGCAAGATCGAGGAGGCCGTCGCTGACGGCCGCCCGCGCCTGGGCCCGGGCGCGCCGGTAGGCATCGCCCTGGACCGGCGGTGCGCTAGTCGCGGCGCCCGGAGCGCCGGCCCGCGTCGCCTCTCCCCCGTTCGGAAGGTCGTCGGTGTCCATGTCCGAAGTCTATCACACCGTCACATCAAGCACACGACCGCCCCGCATCGGCACGCGAAGCGCGGGGTGCCGCCCGCGGACGCCGTGGCGTCCCTCACACGCTGGGCGCCGACCGCGGTGTTTGATAAGTCTCGTGACCCTCGCGACCGCCGACCACCGCGACCCGCTCGCCCGGGCCGAGCAGCTGCACCTGTGGGGTGAGGCCGCGCTGCGCCGCTACGCCGTCGAGGCCGCGGGCCAGCGCGACCTCGAGAGGCTCTGGCGGCTCACCGAGGCCCACCTGACCCTGCACGGCGCCAGCGGCGTCGGCACCTCGAAGCACACGCTGCGGGCCTACAAGCGCGGCCTCGTCGAGCTGCTCACGCTGTGGTCGGGCGAGTCCCTGCTCCGCCCCGCGCGCGACGCGGGGGCGCTCTACGTCCAGCGCCTGCGGGCGGGCGACCGGGAGCCGGTGCTCGCCGCCGAGGAGGACGGCAAGCGCGGGCGCAGGCCGAAGAAGGGCCCCCTCGCCCCCGCCACCGTCGAGCTGCGCCTCGCGGCGGCCCGCGCGCTGTACGACGCGCTGCGCTGGGCGGGCGCCACCGAGGCCGACCCGTTCCGCGACGTGCGCACGGGCCGCGACACCAACCGCGAGGAGGACGTCGCGGGCCTCAAGGTGTACACCGAGTTCGAGTTGATCGAGCTGCTCGGCCGCGCCGACGAGCCGCAGGACCGGGTGCTGCTGCTGCTGGGCGCCCACGCGGGCCTGCGGGTCAGCGAGATGCTGGCCCTGCGCTGGGACGAGGTCGACAGCGGCGCCCGCGAGCTGCTGGTGCGCGCCGGCAAGGGCAACAAGACGGCCCTCGTGCAGTTGACGCCGCGCCTCGCGGCCGAGCTCGAGCAGTGGCGCCGCCTGCGCCTAGCCGAGGCCGACGGCGAGCCCCACGTGCTGCGGCTGCGCTCGCAGTACGGCGTCTACCGCCGGCTCAGGGCGCTCTGCCTGCGCGCCGAGGTGCGCTTCAAGGGCGTCCACGCGCTGCGCCATGCGGCGGGCACCAAGCTCTACCGCCAGACCGGCGACCTCGGCCAGGTGCAGGACCACCTGCGCCACGCCACGCTCGACATGGCCCGGCGCTACGCGCGCTCCGACCGGCGCAAGCTGCGCGGCAGCCTCGACACCTGGGAGTGACCGTCCGCAATGCCATCGGGTGGCGCGGCCGCGCCATCCGATGGCACGGGCACCCGCGTGCGCCGCGCGTGCTAGACTCGACGCAACCGATTGCGAGGAGCATGCCGCCGCCCGAAGGGAGCCGTGTGCCGCAGGTCACGCTACAGGACCTGGCCGACCGACTCGGGGTCGCCCGCTCGACCGTGTCGCGCGCCCTGCGCGACGACCGGCAGATCGGCCCCGCGACGCGCGCCCGGGTGCAGCAGCTCGCCAGCGAGGTCGGGTACCGGCCCAACCTCGCCGCCCGCACGCTGATCCGCCGCCGCGCCGAGGCCGTCGGCCTCATGCTCCCGCGCACCTCGCGCTTCGTGTTCGGCAACCCCTACTTCCACGAGCTCCTCGAGGGCGTCGCCAGCGTGGCGGAGCCGCTCGGTTGGCCGCTGGTCGTGTGGACCGACGTCGAGCCCGACCCCGCCGCCTGGCTGCGGGGCGCGCGCGTCGACGGCGTCATCGCGCTCGGCCAGGGCCTGCGCCCGCGCGACGCCGCCGCCCTCGACGCGCTCCACCGCGAGGGGCGCGCCGTCGTGCTCGTGCACCCGCCGGCGGTGCCGTGCGCGGTGCCGTACGTCGCGACCGACGAACGCCCCGGCATCGCCGCCGCCGTCGCCCGTCTGCACGGCCTCGGCCACCGCCGGGCCGTGCTGCTCACCGGACCGCAGGACTGGCGCTACGCCCGCGAACGGGCCGAGCGCTGGCGGCGCCTCGCCGGCGAGTCCGGCATCGCCATCGCGCGCGACGACGTCGTCGCGGCCAACGACGGCTTCGAGGACGCCGGCCGCGCGACGCGCGCGCTGGTGGGCGGCGGGCGCCTCGGGCGCGGGGCCGCCACGGTCCTGATCGCCTGCAACGACCTCATGGCGCTCGGCGCCTGGGACGCTCTCCGCGACCTCGGCCTCGAGGCGCCCGACGACGTCTCGCTGGTCGGCTTCGACGACGCCCCCGCCGCCCGCTGGGCCGGCCTCGCCAGCGTCCGGCAGTGCGCCCGCGAGTTGGGCGCCGCCGCCATGGCGCGGCTCGCGCGCCGCCTCGGCGCCACCTCCGCCACCGTCTCCCCCACGCTGAACTCGACCTTCGTCCCGCGCCGCTCCGTCGGCCCGGCGCCCTGAGCAGGAGGTGCGACCCGCGAACGAAGACCGCGTCCGACCCACCGTCCACCCCATCCCCCAAGGAGGCCCCATGCGCCGTACCCTCGCCCTCATCGCCGCCCTCGCCCTCGTGGCGAGCGGCCTCGCCCAGACGCCCCTCAAGGTGTTCATCGGCGGCCAGCAGCGCCCCGACGTCATCGGCCCGCTGCTCGAGCAGTTCAACGCCGAGAACCCCGACGTCGTCGCCACCTTCGAGGTCGGCGGCGCCACCAGCGACGTCCAGCAGCAGTACCTCAACACCGTGCTCACGAGCCGCAGCGGGGAGCTCGACATCTTCCTCATCGACGTCGTGCGCCCCGCGCAGTACGCCGCCTCCGGCTGGGCCGAGCCGCTCAACCAGTTCTTCGACTCCGAGGCCGCGATGATGGCCTACCTCGAGGACTTCCTCCCCGGCCCCATCGAGGCCAACCTCATCGACGGCACGCTCTACGCGCTGCCGGCCTTCACCGACGCCCAGTTCCTCTACTACCGCGCCGACCTGCTCGAGGCGTACGACTTCGAGCCGCCGACCACCTGGGACGAGCTCAAGACGATGGCCCTGACGATCCAGCAGCAGGAGGGCGACCCCAACCTGCAGGGCTTCAACTACCAGGGCTTCCAGGGTGAGGGCACGATCTGTACCTTCCTCGAGGTGCTGTGGTCCGCCGGCGGCAACTGGGTCGACGCGGACGGCAACGTCACGCTCGTCACGCCCGAGGCGGAGCGCACGATGGCCTGGTACGAGGACACGCTCGCCAGCGGCATCACCGTGCAGAACATCGCCGAGATGTCGACCGACCTCTCGCGCCAGCAGTTCCAGGCCGGCAACGTCGTGTTCATGCTGAACTGGGGCTACGCCTGGGCGCACTTCCAGGGCAGCAGCCCGCAGGACACCGAGGTGGCCGGCAAGGTCGGCGTCGCGCCGCTGCCGTCGTTCGAGGGCTTCGACTCCGCCACCTGCATCGGCGGCTGGCAGTGGGCGATCAACCCCTACAGCGAGAACAAGGACGCCGCCTGGCGCCTGCTCGAGTTCCTCGCCAGCCCCGCCTCGCAGCGCACCCTGGCGGTCGAGGCCTCCAACATCCCCGCCCGCGAGTCGCTCTACGACGACCCCGAGGTCCTGGCGGCCGCGCCCCACTTCGGCGACTTCTACGACGTCATCGTGAACGCCCGCTCGCGCCCCGTCACGCCGTTCTACAACGACGTCTCCGAGGCGATCCGCTTCCCGATGAACGCCTTCTTCGCCCGCCAGCTGAGCGCCGACGAGGCGCTGCAGGAGATGCAGCGCGGCGTCGAGGAGGCGCTCGACTTCTGATCGCCGACTGACGGTCCCAGGCGCCGGCCGACCACGTCGGCCGGCGCACCCTATCTTCACAAGGACGGTCACCCCTTGGCCCTCACCACCCCCCACGCCTACCGCAGACCCGGCTTCTGGCGCCGGCTGCGCTCCGGCAACCCGACCGAGGCCCAGCTCGGCCTCATCCTGCTGATCCCGGCCGCGCTGGTGCTGGCGCTGGTCATGTTCTGGCCGATCGCCCAGGTGCTGTGGCAGTCGCTGCACTTCGAGCGCCTCAACGTCCCGGCCCGCGGACGCCCGTTCATCGGGTTCGAGCACTACCAGCGGATGCTGTGGGGCAGCGACATGACCTGGGACGCGCGCCACCTCCTCGGCTGGCGGCTGCTCGCCTTCGCGGGCGCCGCGGGCCTTTGGTGGGGCGCCGCCCGAGGCTGGGTACGGCGGCCCACGGCCCTCGTCTGGACCGTCATCGCCGTGCTCGTCGCCGGCCTGTGGATGGGCTACCACCCCGGCGAGGCGGGGCGCTGGAACGACGCCCGCTTCTGGAACGCCTTCTCCATCACCCTGCTGATCACCTTCGCCAGCGTGGCCGGGTCCTTCCTCGTCGGCCTGCCGCTGGCGCTCCTCGCCAACGTCGACTCGCGTTGGCGCTGGCTCGTGCGCATCGCGCTCCTCATCCCCTGGGCCATGCCCCGGGTGCTGGTGGGGGTCATGTTCGCCTGGCTCTTCAACTACACGAACGGCGTCGTCAACGACCTGCTGGGGCGCGTCGGCATCGCCGGACCGCTGTGGCTGTCGCGCGCCGAGCCCGCGGTGTGGGCCGCCAACATCACGATCGTGTGGGCCACCTCGGCGTTCGTCGGGCTCATCCTGCTCGCCGGCCTGCAGTCGATCGACGAGAGCCTCTACGAGGCGGCCATGGTCGACGGCGCCAGCCGCTGGCAGCGTTTCTGGGCGATCACCCTGCCGCTGCTGCGCCCGTCGATCGCCGTCGCGCTGATCTTCCGCACGCTGACGGCGATCCAGACCTTCGACATCCCCTACGCCATGACCCAGGGCGGCCCTGGGCGCGCCCTCGAGACGCTCGGGATCTACGTGTCGAACACCACCAACAGCCTCAACCTCGGCTACGCGGCCGCCCTGGCCGTCGCGCTCTTCGTCATGAGCCTCGCCATCACCGTGCTCTACCTGCGGTGGATCTACGCGGACGACTGATGCGACGGCAACGGCACGGACTCCCGATGCGCGTCGCGGTCGTCGTGGGCACCGCGCTGCTGGTGATCAACGGCACCTTCCCCCTCGTGTGGATGATGCTCACGTCGCTCAAGGACGAGAACGAGCTCATCCGCATCCCGATCACCTACTGGCCAGAGGCGATCACCTTCCAGAACTACGTGCAGGTGTTCGACCAGCTCCCGTTCGCCCGCTTCATGCTCAACTCCGCGGTCGTGTCGATCTCGGCGACCGTCATCTGCGTATTGATCGCCGCCCTCGCCGGCTACGCGCTCGGGCGCCTGAACATGCCCTACCGCCGCGCCCTGCTGACCGGCATCGTCATGACCAGCATGTTCCCCGCGCTGGTGCTCCTGGTGCCGCTCTACCGCATGTTCCTCGGCATGGACGTCCCCCTGCTGTCGCCCCTGGTGGCGTTCCTGTACGACCTCGGCATGACGTTCATGCCGACCGAGGTCCGCACGCCCAACCTGCTCAACACCTACTGGGCGCTGATCGTCCCCTACGTCGCGCTGTCGCTGCCGATCGCCACGCTCATCCTCACCAGCTTCTTCCAGCTGATCCCGCGCGACCTCGAGAGCGCCGCGCTGGTGGACGGCTGCACCCGCGTGGAGGCGCTCTTCAAGGTGATCGCACCGGTCTCGGCGCCCGGCGTCGTGACGGCGGCGATCATCATCTTCGTCAACTCGTGGAACGAGTTCCTGCTGGCGCTGACCTTCAACACCGCGCAGAACATGCGCACGGTGCCGGTCGGGATCACGATGTACCAGGGCGAGTTCGCCTTCCCCTGGGCCACCATCAGCGCGGCGATCACCGTCGGGGTGCTCCCGCTGGTGGCGCTGATCCTGCTCTTCCAGCAGAAGATCATCGCCGGCCTGACGGCCGGGGGGGTGAAGGGATGACGCCGCTGAGACTCGGTTTCGTGGCCGTCGTGCGGCCCGCGTTCAAGGGCGACGGGGACGCCGTCGCGCGCCGGGCGCGCGCCGCCCTCGCGGCGCTGGCGCCGGGCGAGGGCGCGGACCTCGTCGGTGACGAGGGCGCCGTGCGCGACGCGGCCGAGGCGGCCGCCGCCGGGCGCCGGCTGGAGGCCCTCGGGCTCGACCTGCTGATCGTGCAGCACGCGACCTTCGCGACGGGCGACCTGCTGGCACCGCTGCTCGCCGCCGCCCCACGCGTCGTGCTGTGGGCGGTGCCGGAGGCCGCCGGGGCCAAGCCGGGCGGGCCCGACGGCGTCAGCGGCCCGCTGCCGCTCAACAGCCTGTGCGGCCTCAACATGACGCTGTCGTTCGCCGAGGGCCCGTTGGGCGGTGCCCGCGGCCGCGTCGGCTGGTGCTACGGCGACGCCGACGACCCGACGCTGCGGTCGCGGCTGTCCGACCTGCTCGCGGCCGAGCGCGGCGCGAAGGCGCTCGCGACCGCCCGCGTGCTGGCGATCGGCGGGACGGCGCCCGGCTTCTACGGCCTCGACCTGCCGCCCCCGCCGCTCGGGGCCGAGGTGATCGAGCGCGCGCTCGCCGACCTCTTCGACCGCGTCGCCGCCGTCGACGACGAGGCCGCCGTGGCCCACGCCGAGGCGTGGCGCGCCGAGGAACCCCTCGACGCCCCCTGGGAACACCTCGTGCGCGCCGCCCGCATCGACCTGGCCCTGGCCGCCATGGCCCACGAGACCGGCGCCAACGCGTTGGCCGTCCGCTGCTGGCCCGAGCTGCCCGACGCCTGCGGCGCCATGGCCTGCGCCGCGATGGGCCGCGCGGCCGACCGCCGCACCCCGGCCGCCTGCGAGGGCGACGTCTGGGGCGCGCTGTCGATGCGCGTGCTGCAGGCGGTCGCCGCCGCGCCCGCCGCCCTGCTCGACCTCTCCGACCTCGACCGCGAGCGCGACGCGCTGCTGCTGTGGCACTGCGGCAACGCGCCGAAGGCGCTGGCCGCCGCCCCCGGCACCCGCCTGACGACCCACTTCAACCGCGACGGGCTCGGCGTGGTGCGCGACCAGACGCTCGCGCCCGGCCCGGCCACGGCCCTGCGCCTGCTGCCCGCGACGGGCGGCGCCCTCGCGGCGGTCGTGATCGGCGGCCGCGTCCTGGAGGCGCGCGGCCCCTCGTTCGACGGCGTGCGCGGCTGGTGGGGCGAGCTGACCTGGTCGCGCGAGCGCGTCAGCGCCGAGCGCGCGGTCGCCGGCATCCTCGACCACCGCCTCCCCCACCACCTGGCCCTCGCGGCCGGCGATCGCCGCGAGGCGCTGCTCGAGCTGTGCGACCGCCTCGGCGCCACGGCCCTGGCCGTGGGCCCCAGGGAGGGACTGGGGTGAGCGACGGCTGGGGCGCCGTGCCGCCCGCCGTCGCCTGCGTGGGGCTCTCCTGCCGCGACCACGTGTGGCGCGTCGAGCGCTTCCCGCCGACGGTCTCGCGCACCCACGCCGAGGGCTACCGCGCCGACGGCGGCGGGCCCGCGGCGACGGCCGCCGTCGCGGCCGCCCGGCTCGGCGCCCGCGCGCGGCTGTGGGCCATCCACGGCGACGACGACGACGGCCGCGCCAACGCCGACGAGCTGCGCGCCTACGGCGTCGATCTCGCCGGCTGCCACGTGCCGCCGGGTGCGCGCTCGTTCGTCAGCGCCGTCCTGGTCGCGCCCGACGGCGAGCGCTACATCTTCCCGTACCGCGGGCGCGGCCTCGCCGACGAGCCGGCGTCCCACGACTGGGCAGGCCTCGAGGGCGTGGGCGCCGTGCTGGTCGACGGGCGCCACCCGCGCCTCGCGGCGCACGCGGTCGCCTGGGCGGCCGCCCACGGCGTCCCCAGCGTCGGCGACTGGGGCGACCTGCGGCACCCCGAACTGCGTGCCCGCATCGACCACCTCGTCGCGAGCGAGGAGGCCGGGCGCGAGGCAGCCGGGGCGTTCGCCCCGGGCGGGGCCGACGCCCCTGGCAGGGCCCACGCCCCCGGCGGGGCATCCGCCCCGGGCGGGGCCGACGCCGCGGCAGGCGCCGCGGGCGCCGCCGCGGAGGAGGCCGTCGCCGCGGCCGTGCGCGCGACCGCCGCCCTGCGCGACCGTCCGGAGCAGCTCGTCGCCGTCACCCTCGGGCCGCTGGGTTGCGTGTGGGACGACGGCCGTGACCTCTATTGGCAGGCGGCGCCGCCCGTCGACGTCGTCGAGTCCAACGGCGCGGGCGACGCCTTCCACGGCGCCTACGCCGCCGCCATCGCCGGCGGCCTCGCGATCGCGGACGCCGTCCGGCTCGCGACCGCCGTCGGTGCCTTACGCTGCGCGGGCGAGGGCCGCGCGGCACTGCCCGACCTGCCCACCGCGCGGGCCCTGGCCGACCGACTGCCGCCACCCACGCACCTCGGGCGCTCCCGCGCCCAGCCCGGAGGCCCTGCATGAGCTCCCCCGATCCCGTCCGCCTCGGCGCGCTCAGCGCCGGCAAGCTGCGCGCGCTGACGACCCTGGCCGACGACCACGGCCGCTTCACGATGATCGCCGTCGACCAGCGGCCGCCGATCTTCGCCGCCCTGGCGCGGCACGGCGACCGCGACCCGAGCGAGGTCGGCTACGACGAGGTGGCCGCCGTCAAGGGCGCCCTGGTGGAGGTCCTCGCGCCGCACGCCAGCGCCGTCCTCATGGACCCGGTGTGGACGCACCCGCACCACCTGCGGGCCGTGCCCGGCCGCGTCGGCCTGATCTCGACGCTGGAGGACTACGGCTTCGAGCTCGTGGACGGCGAGCGCCGCTCCCACGCGATCGAGGGTTGGAGCGTCGCCAAGATCCGCCGCAGCGGGGCGATGGGCGTCAAGCTGCTCGCCTGGCACCGCCCCGACCTCTCCGAGGCCACCCAGGCGCACCAGGACGCCTTCGTCGAGGCGGTCGGACGCGCCTGCGCCGAGCACGACCTGCCGTTCGTCCTCGAGCTCCTCGTGTACCCGCTGCCGGGCGAGGACCCCGGCTCGGCCGCCTACGCCCGCGCCAAGCCCGAGCGGGTGCTCGGCTCGCTGCGCCGCTACGCCGACCCTGGCTTCCGGGTCGACCTCATGAAGCTCGAGTTCCCCGTCGAACTGAAGCGCGTCGACGGCTTCCACGCCGGCGCCCTCGACGGCGTGGTGCGCGAGGCCGTGCACGACCTCGACGCGACCCGCGCGCACCTCGCGGCGATGGATGCCGCCTCGCCGGTGCCGTGGGTGCTGCTGTCGGCCGGCGTCGGCCCGCGCGAGTTCGCGCTGAACGTGGAGCTCGCCGTGGAGGCGGGGGCCAGCGGCGTGCTGGCCGGCCGGGCGGTCTGGTACGACGCGCTCGCCGCCTACCCCGACCTCGAGGTGGTCAAGGCGCGCCTGCGGGAGCGCTCGGTGCCTTACCTCGCGCAGCTCGGCGGCATCGTGGCGCGCGGCCTGCCGTGGCACCGCCACCGGCGCTACGGCGGCGCCCCCGGCGTCGCCGCCGCCTCCCCCGACTGGTACCGGCGGTACGGCTCGTGAGCGCCGCCGAGCCCCTGCGCGTCGCCGTCATCGGCGCCGGCGACATGGGCGCGCGCCATGCGCGGCACTGGGCGGCGGCCGGCGCCCGGGTCGTCGCGGTCGTCGACCCGGACCGCACCCGCGCCGAGCTGGCCGCCGCCGAGACCGGGGCCGAGGCGTTCGCCGACGCCGCGGACGCCCTCGCGCTCGCGCCGGAGGCGGTCAGCGTGTGCACGCCGACCTTCCTCCACGCGCACTACGCCATCCCCGCCCTCGAGGCGGGCGCCCCCGTGCTGTGCGAGAAGCCGGTCGCGCTGAAGCTCTCCGACGCGTACGCCATGCGCGACGCCGCCGCGGCGGCCGGTCGCGAGCTCAGGATCGGCTTCATGCGCCGCTTCGACCCGGCGTTCGATCAGCTGCTCGACGTCACCGCCCGCGCCGGCACGCCGCTGCTGGCGCAGGCGACGATCACCGCAGGCATCCGCCCCAAGCGCCTGATGCACGACGCCATGGCGAACGGCGGTCCGATCATCGACATGTGCTGCCACCTCTTCTACGTGTGGGACCACGTGCTGGGCGGGCAGCCGGTGGAGGCGAGCGCCCTCGGCTACACCTTCAGCGACGGCAAGCCCGAGGTGGCGCACATCCGCCACCGGGCGCTCGACAGCGCGCTGATCACCCTCACCTACCCCAACGGCTCGGTCGGCCAGGTCCAGGTGTCGTGGGGGCTGCCCAGTGGGTTGGAGCCGGTCGAGCGCCACAGCTACGTCGGCCCCGACGGCCTCGTGACCGTCGACTGGCCGAACCACGTCACCCTGCGCGACGGCCGCGGCGTCACGCGCTGGCGGAGCGCCGGCAGCGACGCGTGGAAGGCCGAGATCGCCCAGTTCCACGCCGAACTGACCCGCGGCGCCGAGCAGCGGATCGCGTCGGTCGAGGCGGGCATCGACGCCCTCAAGACCTCGCTGGCGGTGCTGCGCTCCGTCGCCACCCGCCGCCCCGTGTCGCTGGCGGAGGTCGTCGCCGACTTCCCGGATCCGCAGGACGAGGCGCCCGCCGCCGGCGCGACAACGTGAGCGAGGTCCTGGCCGCGGCCGCCCGCAGGCTCGGCCACGCGCCCGCGGCGCTGGGTTTCGACGACGCCGCCCGCCGGGACGAGCTGCGCCGCAAGCTCGAGCGCGTGGGCGCGCTGCTCGACGCCCGGGAGGCCGACGCCCTGTGGCTGCGGAAGGCGGAGAACCTCGCCTGGATCACCGGCGGCGGCGACCTGCGCGTCCACCGCGAGGGGCCGCCCGTCGCCGACGCGGTCGTCACGCGCGAGGGGCTGACGGTCGTCAGCAGCCGCATCGAGGCCGCCCGCCTCGAGGCCGAGGAGCTGCCGCCCGACACGCGCGTCGAGACGGTCGACTGGCACGACCGCGGCGCACGTGCGCGGCGCGTGGCCGGCCTACTCCAGGGGCGCAGCTGGATCGACGACGGGGACGATCTCGTCGAGCTGCGACAGCCGCTGCTGCCGGTCGAGCAGGCGCGGCTCGCCGCGATCGGGGCGGCCGCGAGCCGCGCGCTCACCGACGTGGCGACCGGCCTGGCGCCCGGCATGACCGAGCGGGACGTGGTCGCGCGCGTGCACGGCGCCCTGCGCGCCGCGGGCGTCGACCTGCCGGTCGCGCTGGTGGCGGGCGAGCGACGCTTCGGCGCGGTGCGCCATCCGCTGGCCACCGATCTCCCCTTCGGCGGGCTCGGCCTGCTCGTGGTGTGCGCCATGCGCTTCGGGCTCATCGCCTCGCTGTCGCGGGCGATCGCCTTCGGCGCCCTCCCGGTGGAGGCCGCGGCCGCGCAACGCAAGGTGTGGCGCGTGGAGGCGGCGATGCTGGCCGCCTCGCGGCCGGGGGCCGCCGGCCGCGACGTGCTGGCCGCGGCCCGGTCGGCCTACGCCGACGTGGGCGAGCCAGCGGCGTGGGAGGAGCACCACCAGGGCGGCCCGGCCGGTTACCTGCCGCGCGAATGGCTGGCGACGCCCGACGAGGGGCGTGTGTTGCAGGCGGGCATGGCGCTCGCCTGGAACCCGTCCCTGCCGTGGGGCAAGAGCGAGGACACCTTCCTGCTCGAGGAGCGCGGCCTGCGCAACCTGACGTCGGACGAACGCTGGCCGCACGAGACCGTCGCCGGCCGCGCGCGGCCGGCGGTGCGGGTGCTGTGAGCGGTGTGGCGCCGGCGCGAGGCGACGCCATGCCCCTGCGCGTCGGCCTCGTCGGCGCCGGGCGCTGGGCGGCGGTGCACCGCGGGACGCTGGCGGCGGCCGGCGCCGAGCTGGTGGCGGTGGCGACCGGCAGCGCGGCGAGCGCCGCCCGCGTCCGTGAAGCGTGGGGGGTGCCCGCCACGACCGACCTCGACGAGCTGCTCGCCGGCGACGTCGAGGCGGTCATCGTCGCCAGCCCCAACGACCTGCACGCACGTCAGGCCCTGCGCGCGCTGGCGGCCGGCAAGCACGTGCTGGTCGAGAAGCCGATGGCCATCACGCGCGCCGACGCCCGCGCCCTGGCCGACGCCGCGCACGCCAGCGACCGGGTCGTCGCGGTCGGGCACGAGATGCGCGTGTTCGCGCTGTTCGCGCGCGTCCGGGCGCTCATCGACGAGGGCCGGCTGGGCGAGCCGCTGCACCTGAAGCTCGACCTGTGGCGGCGACCGCACAGCGCCGGCGCCGGCGGCTGGAAGACCGACCCCGCGCGGCTCGGCTCCACCGTCCTCGAGGAGCCCGTCCACTACCTCGACCTGGCGCGCTGGTACCTGGGCGAGCCGCGCGAGGCGCTGGCGTGGTCGTCGTCGCGCCCGGAGCACCCGGGCTGGTTCGAGAACCTCGACGTGCGCCTGCGCTTCGACCCGGCCGCCGACGACGGCGACCGCTGGGCACTCGTGACCAGCTCGATCGCGGCGGCCGGCCACCAGATCGACCTCAAGCTCGTCGGCTCGGAGGCCTCCGTGCACGGCCTGTGGCACGGCACGATGGACCTCGACCCCGAGCCGCACGTCCGCCTGGTGCTGCACCACGCGGGCGGCGACGAGGACCAGGGCGTGCCGCGGGCGACCGGTCATGCCCACGACGTCGTGCACCAGACGCGCGCGTTCGTCGACGCCATCCGGCACGGGCGCCCGGTCCCGGCCGACGCGGAGGACGGGCGGGCCGCCGTCGAGCTGTGCCTCGCGGTGGAGGACGCGCTGCGCTCGGGCGAGGCCGTCAGCCTGCCGCGATGACGCCGCGCACCGGCGGGGCCTCCGCTCAGGCGACGGGCGTGCGCAGCGGCTCGCCGCGCAGCGCCCGCAGGATCTCGTCCGCCACGTGCAGCGACGCACGCGTGTTCGATTCGACCGTGATGCCCGCGACGTGCGGCGTCAGCAGCAGCCGCGGCGCGTCGGCGAGCGGATCGTCCGGGCCCGGCGGCTCCTGCGCGCGGACGTCGAGCGCCGCACCGCCCAGCCGGCCCTCGCGCAGCGCCTCCGCCAGGGCCGCCTCGTCGATCAGGCCGCCCCGCGAGGTGTTGACGAGCAGGGCGTCCGGCCGCATCCGCCGCAGGGCGTCGGCGTCGATCATGCCGCGGGTGCTCGGCACCAGCGGCACGTGCAGCGTCACGGCGTCGCTGCGCTCCAGCAACTCCGGCAGCGGCAGCAGGCGCACACCGAGCTCCTGCACCGCGAAGGACGCGTCGTGGAGCACGGGATCGCTGGCCACGACGTCGAGGCCGAAGGCGCGCGCGCGGCGGGCCACGCGGGCGCCGATGTCGCCGAGGCCGACCACGCCGAGCGTGCGGCCGAGGGCCTCGTGGCCCATGAAGGCCGGCCGGTCCCAGCCGCCGCCACGGACGTGTTCGGTGGCGCCGTCGAAGCGGCGCCACAGGTGGAGGAGCGCGCCCATGACGTACTCGGCGACGCTGGCGGCGTTGCTGCCCGGCGCCCAGCTGACGGCGACGCCGGCGTCGCGCAGGGCCGCGAGGTCGAGGTTGTCGAGGCCGACGCCCACGCGCCCCACGCCCCGCAGCCGCGGCGCGGCGGCCAGCGCCTCGGCGTCGACGCGGCTCTGGTTGCGCACCACCCAGACCTCCGCCCTGCCGAGCGCCTCGAGCAGGCGCGGCCGATCGGCGAACAGCCGCGGGTCGTTCACCAGCTCGTGCGCCTC
>CAZJUA010000061.1:0-3893 GCA_964549045.1 uncultured bacterium
CGTCACGGTGGACGGCGGCATCGCGAGCGCCTCGGCGAGCTCGCCGACGTTGTGCAGCTGCTCGCCGAGCGCGCGCAGCAGGCGCCAGCGCGGCTCGGAGGCGAGGGCCCTGGCGACGACCCGGGCGCGGTCGCCGTCGCGTTCGTCGAGGGCGAGGGTCAATGGTTCGGTCGTGCGTCGACGCCGGGCGGCGCGCGGGGGGCGCTCCTCGAGCGACGCGGTGGCGTCCCCGGGGGGCGTCGTCGAGGATCCGGACGCGGGTGGCATGCGGTCAATATAGCATGATTCCCTGATGCAAAGTGGTGGCCCCGCCCTAGGCCACGCAGCCCGATATGCATGTTTTGCGTGCTGCACGCATTTCGTCACGTTGACGCCCGGCGCCGCCCGTGCTATACCTGGGATTACCTCAGGCTGAACCGTGTATTCATCGTCCTTCCGGCCGAAGGAGGCGAGGATGGCCGTACCTTCGACGCCCCGACCGCACGCCGTGCCAGCGAGCGTCCCCCCTGCGCCGGCCCGAACGGGCGTCAGCGCCCGGGTCCGCGACGCGATCGCCGGCTACCTGTTCATCGCGCCGTTCCTGCTCGCGTACGCGCTCTTCCTGGTGACGCCCTTCCTGCGCGGCATCTGGATCAGCCTGCACGACTGGAACCTGCTGGCGGTGGCGATCAATCCGGACGCCGCCCGCTTCGTCGGCGCCCGCAACTACGTCCGCATGCTGTGGGGCGAGGGCATCGTCTGGAGCGCCGACCACCAGGTGGCGCTGCGGCTCGTCGGGCTCGTGGCCGTCGTCGCCGTGCTGTGGGCCCATCAACGCGGCGCCGTCGGCCGCGGCACCGGGCTGGCCGCGCTCGCCGCCGGCCTGCTCCTCTTCGGGCTGCTCCTCGGCCTGCACCCCGACGAGGCCGGTCGTTGGGGCGACCGCCGCTTCTGGCCCATCGTGGGCAACACCCTCACCTTTGTCGGGCTCACCGTGCCCAGCGTGACGCTGGTCGGGTTGGCGCTGGCGCTCGGCCTCAACCGCGACGACCGCATCAGCGGCGTGCTGCGAACCGCCTTCTTCCTCTCCCAGGTGCTGTCGGTGACGGTGGTGACGCTCATCTGGCAGCTCACCTTCAGCCCCCGCCAGGGCATCATCGGCCACCTCTTCCGCAGCCTGGGTCTCGAGCCGATCGCCTGGGTGACCAACGTCGAGCTGGCGATGCCGGCGATCGTCATCGCCACCGTGTGGTGGTCGCTCGGCTTCGCGATGATCCTCTTCATCGCCGGTTTGCAGGAGATCCCCGACGAGCACTACGAGGCCGCCCGCATCGACGGCGCCGGTCTGTGGGCGATCATCCGCCACATCACGCTGCCGGCCCTCTCGCGCACCACCACGCTGGTGGTGGTCCTGCAGATCATCCTCCACTTCCAGGTGTTCGGGCAGAGCCACCTGATCACCCGCGGCGGCCCCAACGACGCCACCCAGGTGCTGGTGCGCTACATCTACCAGACGGGCTTCCGCAACAGCGAGCTCGGCTACGCCTCCGCCCTCGCCATCATCCTGTTCCTCTTCATGCTGGTGTTCGCCATGCTCCAGCTGCGCATCTCGCGCGGGGACGACTGACGTGGCCGGCAGCCGCGGCGCGCGCCGCCTCCTCACGCTCCTCCTCGTCCTGGCCGCCCTGGTGTGGCTGGTGCCGATCGTCTGGATGCTGTCGCTCGCCCTGCAGCCCAACGAGCTGCTGGCGCGCACCACCTCCAACGTCGCCTGGGGCCTGATCCCCTGGCCGTTCACGCTCGAGAACCTCACCTTCGTGCTCAGCCAGGGCCTCACCCCGCGCTGGTTCCTCAACAGCGCGATCGTCGCCGTCTCCATGACGCTGCTGGTGCTGGCGTTGTCGTCCATGGCCGGCTACGCGTTCGCGCGCATCCGTTTCCCGGGCCGCCGCATCATCTACCCGCTGGTGCTGGCGGGTCTGGTGATCCCCGAGCAGGCCGTCTTCATCCCGCTCTACACGATGTTCGCCGACTGGGGCTGGCACAACGGCTACGCCGCCCTCGTCGCCCCGCGGCTGGCGGTGCCGATCGGCGTGTTCCTCATGACCCAGTTCTTCCGCGGCATCCCCGACTACATCGAGGAGGCTGCCAGGCTCGACGGCGCCGGCCGCTGGACGATCTTCACCCGCATCATGCTGCCGCTGTCGGTGCCGGCGATGGTCACGCTGGCGATCCTCACCTTCCTCTACGCCTGGAACGACTACCTGTGGCCGCTCGTCTCCGCCAGCCGCCCCGAGATGTTCACGATCACCCTCGGCCTCGCCAGCCTGCAGGCCAACTTCGCCGACAGCGAGGGCCTCGGCCGCGTCATGGCCTCCGGGGTGCTCGCCAGCCTCCCCGTCGTGCTGCTGTTCCTGCTCTTCCAGCGCCACGTGGTGCGCGGCATCGCCATGGGGAGCGGCAAGTGACGCCGCGTCCGCCCGTCCCCGACCCCTGTCGTCCGACGTCCGCCGACCCCCACCGCCCTCGTCCCTGAGGCCCCGACCCCCCGCCCGGCACCGCCGGACCCCCGCTAGGAGGCTCGTCATGCGTCCCATCCGTCTCTTCCTGAACCTGCTCGTGCTCCTGTTGGCCGCGTCGCCCGCGCTGGCGCAGACCACGGAGATCACCCTCGGCCGCTTCTTCGGCGCCTGCGACACCCCCGGCGTGTCCGTCGAGGACGCCGTCGGCGAGGCCTGCATCATCCAGTCGATCATCGACGCCTTCGACGAGGCCGACAACGGCGTCGACGTCGAGACGCTGCCCACCGACTGGGGCAACTACTACGACCAGATCAAGGCCATGTACGCCGCCGGCAACCCGCCGACCGTCCACGTGCTGCACTCCAGCCACGTTCCCGAGTTCGCCTCGCTCGGCGCGCTCACCGACCTCAGCGACCTGCTCGCGGACGCGGGCGTCGACGTGGACGACTGGACGGACCGGGCGCTCGAGGCCGTGACCCACGAGGGCCGCGTGTACGGCGTGCCGATGGACGCCCACGCCAACCTGTGGCACGTCAACCTCGACCTCATGGAGGCCGCCGGCCTGGTCGCCGACGACGGCACGCCCATCCTCCCCTCCAGCCCCGAGGAGCTGCTCGAGCACGCCCGCATGGTCAAGGAGGCCACCGGCGCCAACTACCTCGCGGCCGACTTCGCCCAGTTCCCCATCGGCGTGCGCCTGGTCATGGCGCTCGTGTGGCAGCAGGGCGGCGAGCTGTTCGAGGGCGACGAGGCCAACGTCGCCTCGCCCGAGGCCACCCGCGCCGTCGAGACCATCGTGTCGCTGTTCGACGCCGGCTACGCCCAGGCGGACCTCGATTACGCCGATTCGCAGCAGAGCTTCCTGGACGGCGAGGCCGCCATCCTCGTGAACGGCACCTGGGTGGTGGACTTCTACGACGCTCAGGCCGCCGACCCGGACGTGCCGCTGGCCAACTACTACGTCGCCGACTTCCCGACGCTGTTCGACGTGCCCGCCACCTGGGCGAGCAACCACATGTGGGTCATCCCCTCGCCGGCCGCCGCCGACGCCGAGAAGCTCGAGGCCGGGCTCGCCCTGCTGGCGCACATCAACGACCACAACCTGGCCTGGTCGCGCACCGGCCACCTGGCCGTGCGCAACTCCGTGCTCGAGAGCGACGCCTACACCAACCTGCCGCACCGTGACGAGTACACCGGCACCGCCGAGATCGCCCGCGACGTGCAGCCGGTGGTGCGCTACGAGGCCGTGCAGGACGTGCTCAACCGCGAGCTGCAGGCCATCTGGCTGACCGACAAGCCGATCGACGAGGCGCTTTCGGACGCCGACGCCGCCGTCCAGGATCTCCTGTACTGAGACCGGGCCGAGGGGGCGGGCCTGCGGCGCCCGCCCCC
>CAZJUA010000062.1:0-6123 GCA_964549045.1 uncultured bacterium
CCCGCCCTGGACGGGTCGCCCCGCGGCCCGCCAGGCCGGCAGCCCCTCCGCCAGCCGCACGCCGCGGCGGCCGTGGTCGCGCAGGATGGTGAGCGCGTCGTACGACATCACGCAGTAGGGGCCGCGGCAGTAGGCGACCACGGTCGCGTCGGCGGGAAGCTCCGCGAGCCGGTCCGCCAGCTCGCCCACCGGGATCGAGCGCGCGCCGGGGAGGTGGCCGGCGCGGTACTCGGCGTCCGGGCGGACGTCGAGGAGGACGACCTCGCCGTCCGCCAGGCGGCGCTGGAGGTCGTCGGCGGTGACGGACTCGAAGCCGTCGGCGTCGCCGAGGTACGCCGCCACCGTCCGCTCGATCTCGGCGAGTTGCCGCTCCCCGAGGGCGCGGACGGCGCGCCAGACCTCGATCACTTGGGGGTCCGCCAGGCGGTAGTGGGCGAAGGTGCCGTCGCGGCGGGCCTCGACGAGGCGGGCCGCATGGAGGCTGCGCAGGTGCTGCGAGGTGTTCGCGAGCGACTGCCCGACCTCGCGCGCCAGGGCGTCCACGGTCCGCTCGCCTTGGGCGAGGACGTCGACGATCTCGAGGCGCACCGGGCTCGCGAGCGCCTTGGTGATGCGGGCGAACTGCTCGTAGACCGCGTCCTTGAAGGCGCGGGCGGTGAGGGTGGCGCCGTCGTCATTCATATGCTCTATAGATTACTTGATCAAGGCGGGGTGGGTGCGCGGCTTCATGATCGCCGCGCCGGCGTTCGCCTTCCGCGGCTCGACCGCCGCGCTGGTGCCCGAGGTCGGCCACGCGGTGGCCGCGGGCGAGGAGGGCGCGCTCGTCGGTCCCCTCTACGCCGCGCTTGCCGAACGCCTGCAACGCGAGGGCGTGCCGCTGCACCTGATCGGCCACTTCGCCGCCGATGCAGCGACCGCCGCGACGCTGTTCGAGCTGGGCTTCGGCGCCGTCGTCCGCGAGCGGCTGCGGGATCTCTCCGACGTCGTGGTGGTGGACGCCGCGCGCGTCGAGCACGAGGCGCGGCTCGCGCGCGCCGAGCGCGTGCCGCAGGCGGCGCCGTGGGACGCGCTCGCGCCGCTCGCCGCCCAGCACGCGGCGTACTACCGCGAGAGCCCGCTGTTCGTCGTCAAGGACGCGTCGCTCGGGGCGGCGGTCGCGGATCTCGAGGGGCACCGGTCGGCGGGCGACGCGGCGTTCGTGATGCGGCGCGGAGGCGCGCCCGTGGCCTACCTGATCGTCGGCACGTGCCCGGGGGAGAGTGAGGGGCGCCTGCTGCAGGGGACGTCGACGGCGCAGGTGCGATCGGCGTTCGTGGCGCCCGGGGCGCGTCGCCGCGGGATCGGAACGGCGCTGTTGCAGTGCGCGGTGGCTTGGTCCCGCGGCGCTGGGTTCGAGCGCCTGTTCGTCGAGCACGAGACCGCGAACCCGCTGGGGGCCCCCTTCTTGGGGGCGCCACTACGCGTCGTTCCTGCAGTTCTCCATGCGCTACGTCGATCCCGCGGCGTAGGCGGCGCGGGCGGTCGGCGGGTCCTTGACGCGGCCGCCGCGATCCTCTAGGCTGCGGCCGTTCCCGGAGAGGAGGTGGCGCCATGAACGAGACCCATGCGGCCGACCACCACCGTTCCGAGACCGCTCCTGCGCGCTGAGCTTCGGCCGGCCCGGGACCGCGGTCCTCGGCCACCCCAAGCTCCCGAGTCGGCCCCCGGCCGACGCCCCCGGCCGTCCCGTAGGCAGCCCGGGCGCAGGAGGACTCCCTGAAGCGTCATCGACGGATCGACCCGTTCGACGTCCACACCGAACCCTTCGGTCGGCGGCGCGACCGCCGCAAGCCCCGCGGCCGGCTCCGTGCCGACGAACTCGTCCCCGACGGGGACGGCGGCGCACGCTTGCCCGAGATCGCCTGGATGCTGGGCCGCGGTTACCTCGAGGAGGTCATCGGCGAGCTCAAGAGCGGCAAAGAGGCCACCGTCTACCTGGGGCGCACGCGCGTCGGCCTGGCGGCCGTCAAGGTCTACCGAGACCTCGCCGTGCGCTCGTTCAAGAACGACGCCCGCTACCGTGCGGGCCGCTACATCGGCGACGCCCGCGTCGAGAAGGCGATCGCCCAGGGCAGCGCCTTCGGTCGACGCGCGCAGGGCCGGCTGTGGGCGGCCCACGAGTACGCGATGCTCTGGCGCCTGTGGGCGGCGGGGATTCCGGTGCCGGAGCCGCTCGTCGGCCCCGACCCGTCCGACGTCGGGGCGGCCGGCGAGGTCGTCCTCATGCGCTTCGTCGGCGACGAGGACGGGCCGGCGCCGCGGCTCTCCGACGTCCGGCTGGCGGGTGCCGAGGCGGAGGCCGCGTTCGCCCAGGCCGTGCAGGCGCTGGCGGCGATGTGGCGCCAAGGGGTCGTGCACGGCGACTACTCCACCTACAACCTGCTCTGGTGGCGCGGGCGGGTCGTCGTGATCGACCTCCCGCAGGCCGTCGAGGCCGGCCACGGTGAGGCGCACGAGCTGCTGGTGCGCGACACGGCGTCGCTGTGCGGGACGTTCCGGGCCCACGGCGTCCACGAGGCGCCGGAGCGGGTGCTGCGGGTGGTGGTCGAGAACTGAGACCGGCGAAGGCGCGCGGGGTGTGGAGGCCCGCCCGTGGGCCCCCCGCGCGCACCGACATCGGCCCGCGTGCCCCGCGTCAGCGCACCGCCTTCATGATCCGAACCATGGCGCCCACCGCCGCCCCGTGCCCGAAGCCGCTCAGCTGGTTGACCGTGCCGCTGAAGAAGAGGTCGCGTTGCGGGTTGTGGAAGGCGAAGGCGCCGGACTGGCCCCAGAAGCCCAGCAGCTCGCCGATGGGGTCCAGCGGCGACATGATCCAGGGGACCCACTGCTTCTCCAGGCCGATCCCGAAGTCGAACTGGCCGGGGAAGTAGATGCGGTTCCACTGCTTGAGCTCCTGAACGGTGTCGCGCGGGAAGAAACGGCCACCGAAGAACGCCTTCAGGAAGGTCATGACCTCGGGGGCGGTGGAGACGATGCCGCCCTCGGCGGTGATGGACGCGATGTACCGCGGCACGTGCACGGGTCGGTCTCGGTAGAACATCGGCGCCGGCGTGTCGTCGGCCGGGTCGCTGAACGCGTAGGTGTCGCGCAGCCCGAGCTCATCGAAGATGAACTCGCGGAACACCTCGCCGACCTGCTGCCCGGTGATGGCCTCGATGATCTGCCCCAGGAGCTCGTAGTTGGTGTCGGAGTAGTGGACCTTGCCCCGTTGACCGGGAAGGAACCGCGGCTTCAGCGTCCGCACGCGCTCCACGATCCGCTCGACTGGCCACGCCTCGTCCTGGCCAGCGAGCAGCGCGTCGCCCGAGCGCCTGCCGTCGGGCCCCTTGCCGAAGAAGTAGTCGGTGATGCCCGAGGTGTTGGAGATCAGCTGCCGGACCGTGATCTCGGCCGTCCGGTCGACGCCGCCCGTCGCGTGCAACCCACGGATCAGGTCGGTCGGCAGGTAGCGGCCGATCGGGTCGTCCAGGTCGATCCGCCCTTCCTGGCGGAGCCGCAGGACCACGACGGTGACGTACATCTTGGTGACGCTGGCGATGAAGTAGCGTTGATCGGCCTGCAGGTTGCCGGCCGCGCCGCACCACGACAAGCTCCCGTCGCCGCTCTCGACGCACAGGATGGCGCCGTGCACGGCGCGGCTGCGCACCATGCGCCCAACGGCGTCCTCCAGGAGCGGGGTGTCCGGGTAGCGGCGGGCGGGCTTGGCGGCGAGGGCCATGGCGTCACTCCTTGCGGCGCACGGTCGTTCGCCTCGGTCCGCGCCCGCTGCCGAAGCGGCCCCGAACGGCGCGGGCGGGCACGGCTGCGTCGCGCCAGCCGAGGCTGCAACCTCAGCCAACACGACGCGCCGAGACCCGCCAAGGGGCGATCCTCCCTGGCGCCGTTCGGACGTCAGGGCAGGCGTCGGAAGAACGCGGCGATCGCCGCGGGGGTCGCGGCCGGCCAGGCGTGGGGGTCGTACCGGCCGCTCGGCCAGGTCGCGTCGTCGTGGGCGCACCAGACGACGGGGTCGGGGACGTCGTGGCCCCCGTAGCGCACGCAGCGTAGCGGCGCCAGGGCCGGGTCCGTGGCGGGTACCGCCGACGCCTGGGCGAGGCCGTTCGCGGCCCTGAACGCGTCGCGGGCGCGCTCGCCGGCGCCGATGGGCACCAGCGCGTCCTGCGGGTGGTGGATGAGCAGGGCGGCGGTCCCGCCGATGCACGCCCCGCCCTGCAGCCCCCCGGCGACCGACGCCACCGCGCGCACGCGGTCGCCGAGGGCGCAGGCGACGTCGTTGGCGAAGTAGGCGCCCAGCGAGTGGCCGACGACGAGCACCCGCCCCAGATCGATGCAGCGCGCCTGGCCGACGGCGTCGATGATCGCGTCCACCAGCGCGAAGTCCCGCAGGGCACCGGGCGCGTCGCCCGGGTCGCTCCAGGCGAACGTGCCCGGACCGGCGGGGAGCGCCTGCGGGTAGACGATGACCGCCTCCGACATTGCTCCGTCGAGCCGGAAGTAGCGCCGGGCCCGCGCCGCGTCGTTGGTGCGTCCGTGGAAGGCGATGACCAGGTCGCGTGGCACCGTCGCGGGCCCGGCGGGCGCGTGGCTCAGGACGAGACGCTCCCGGCCGCGGACGATCAGGCGCTCGGGGATCGGATGCGCGGTCGTGGCGAAGCAGGCGGGGGAGAGGCGCGGATCGACACGCGCGACCGCGTCGCTGGTGGCGCTGGTGGCCGCCGCGACACCCGTCGCGGGCGAGACGTCGATGCGTGGCGCGCATGCGGCGAGCAGCAGGACGCCGACGCCGAGCATGGCGGGCGCGGCGGCCTGGGGTCGTAGGCTTGAGTGGCGGTCTGGCACGAGGCGAGGTTAGCGCCGGTCGGCGACGCGCTTCCGTGCGTTTCCTCCGGCCACGGCGGTACGGCGCCTCGATGGGGAGCAGGTCGAGGTCCGCGGTCAGGGGCGGCAGATTGGCGGTGCCCGGACGTCCCTCTGCCGGTACTGTGGAGGCGGAACCAACCACGAGACGAGGAGGCCGCATGGTCCACGCGAACCGGAGCCCTTCATGACGCGCATCACCGTCGCGCTGGTGCAGACCGACCCCGGACCCGTCAAGGCCACCAACGTCGAGCGGGCGCTGGCGTTCATCGCCGAGGCGGCCGCGCGCGGCGCGGAGGGCGTCGCCTTGCCCGAGACCTTCCACTGCCGCGGGCCCGGCGAGGTCATGCGCGCGAGTGCCGAGCCGATCCCCGGTCCGCTGTCCGCCGCCCTGTCCGAGGCCGCCCGTCGCCACGGCGTCCACCTCCTGGCGGGCTCGTTCAACGAGCTGCCGGCCGACGCCGACGACGACCGCACCTACAGCACGAGCCTGTTCTTCGCTCCCGACGGCGAGCAGCTCGCGCGCTACCGCAAGATCCACATGTTCGACGTCGCCGTCGAGGGTCGCTTCGCGGTCCTCGAGTCGCGCCGCAACCGGCCGGGTGAGGAGGTCGTGACGGCCGACACCGGCTTCGGGCGCGTCGGGCTGTCGATCTGCTACGACCTGCGCTTCCCGGAGCTCTACCGCGCGCTCGCCATGGCCGGCGCCCGCGTGCTCTTCGTGCCGTCCAACTTCTCCGAGCGCACCGGCCGCGACCATTGGGAGGTGCTGCTGCGCGCCCGCGCGATCGAGAACGGCGCGTACGTCGTCGCGCCCGCCACGATCGGTGACGCCGGCGGCAAGGGCGGGTTCGCGGCCTACGGCCGCTCGCTCGTCGTCGATCCCTGGGGCACGGTGGTGGCGTGCGCACCGGACGGTGAGGGTGTCACGCTGGCCACCCTCGATCTCGCCCGCGTCGATGCCGTGCGCGCTTCCCTGCCGACGTTGGAGCACGTCCGCTTGGCCGCCTACCGCAGCCCGGCCGCGGGAGCTGAACCGTCGTGACGTCGGTCGCTACACTGGGGAAGCCGGGCCCATACGCGCCGCGCGCCGGGGGCGTGGTCGCGGGCGTCCCAACCGCCGGACCTCGCGGCTGGAGGCCCTGCCATGGAGACCCTCGACGCCATCCGCCTGCGTTGCAGCCTGAAGACCCGGCTCACGGATCGTGAGGTGCCGAACGACGC
>CAZJUA010000063.1:0-3679 GCA_964549045.1 uncultured bacterium
CGGCGGCAAACTCGCCAAAGACGTCAGCGGCTACGACCTCAAACAACTCGTCATCGGATCAGAGGGCACCCTCGGCATCGTCACCCAAGCCACCATCAAGCTCACCGCCCACCCCAAGGCCGCCTCCGACCTGCTCGTGCTGTTCGACACCCCACGCGCCGCCATCGACCTCGTGCCCCGCATCCTGCACCAGGGCATCGTGCCGACCGGCATCGAGTTCATGGACCGCCTCAGCTTCCAAACCAGCTGCGAATACCTCAACGAAACCCTCCCCTACCAAGACGCCGGCGCGATGCTCCTCATCGAAGTCGACGGCCACGACCCCGACGTCGTCGAACGCGACACCTACGCCATCGGCGACCTGTGCGACAAACACGGCGCCCTCGAGGTCTACGTCGCCGAAGACCGCAACGCCGTGGAGCGGGTGTGGGCCGTGCGCCGCAACATCGCGGAGGCCTTCAAGGTCGCCAGCCCGGTGCAGAGCCTGGAGGACATCGTCGTCCCGGTGGCCGCCATCCCGGACGTCATCCCCGAGCTCGAGCGGCTCGCCGGCACCTACGGCATGCAGATCCCCTGCTACGGCCACGCCGGCGACGGCAACCTGCACGCGACGCTGGTCAAGGACCCGGCCATGGACGAGGCGACCTGGCTCCAGAACAAGGACGCCTGCCTGCGCGAGCTCTACCGCTTCGTGCAGGCGCTCGGCGGCAAGATCAGCGGCGAACACGGCATCGGCCTCAAACGCAAGAAGTACCTCCCCGACGTCACCGACCCCGTCGAGCTCGAACTCATGCGCGCCATCAAACGCGCCTGGGACCCGAACCACATCATGAACCCGGGCAAGGTGTTCGACCTCGACGACGGGCCGCCGAACACGCGTCCCGGGTAAGCAGATCGGGCGCGCGCCATGGAGGCGCGCGCCCGATCGTTGCTCGTAGCTGCGCGCGTCCGGTCTTCGCCGGACGCGCGGCGCGCAGCGCCGCGGCTCAGGGCCAGTTGGCGCGGTCCATCACGCGCAACGCCTCGGCGCTGTTCTCCCCGTACGCGGCGACGTTGAGCTCGTCCGTCCGGAAGGTGCCGAAGCCCTCGACGGCCTCGGAGACGGCGACGCCCTCGACGGCGGGGTACTCGTGGTTCGCCTTCGTGAAGACCTCCTGCGCCTCGGGCGTCGCGAGGAACTCGATGAAGCGGATCGCGTTCTCCCGGTTGGGGGCCGTCGCGACCACCCCGGCGCCGCTGATGTTCACGTGCGTGCCGCGGTCCTCCTGGTTGGGGAAGAACATGCCGACTTCCGCCACGACGGCCTGGTCCGCCGGCTCGCTCGAGGCGATGAGGCGGGCCAGGTAGTAGTGGTTCACGATCGCGACGTCGCACTCGCCCGCGGCCACCGCACGGATCTGGTCGGTGTCGCCGCCCTGCGGGGAACGCGCGAGGTTGCGGGCGATGCCGTCGGCCCACGCCTGCGCCGCGTCGACGCCGGCGCTGGCGATGACCGACGCCGTGAGCGAGATGTTGTAGATGTTGGTCGAGGAACGAACGCACACGCGGTCACGCCAGGCGTCGGTCGCCAGCGCCTCGTAGGTCGACAGTTCGGTCGGGTCGACGCGGTCCGTGCTGTAGACGACGCCGCGCACCCGCTGTGAGAGCCCGAACCAGTGCCCGTCGGGATGGCGCAGGTTGGCCGGGATCGCGGCCGACAGCGCATCCGACGTGACGGAGGCGAGGATGCCGGCGTCGTCGGCACGCCAGAGGCGCCCGGCATCGACGGTGATGATGACGTCGGCGGGGCTGTTCGCGCCCTCGCTGAGGATGCGCTGGATGAGCTCGTCGGCGCCGGCCTCGATGAGGTTGACCTCGATCCCGGTCGCCTCGGTGAAGGCGACGAAGAGCGTCGTGTCGGAGTCGTAGTGACGGGCGGAGTAGACGTTGACGACCCCCTGCGCGCTGGTGAGTCCCAGGAGCGCAAGGACGGCGATGGTCACGAAGGCGGTAGGCAGGCGTCGGTGCATGTGTCCCTCCCGTCGGCTCGCAGCGCCGACGTCGCATGGATGAATCCCAAGTCCATTACTCAGGATTGGCGGCATGATGACAGGTGCGAATCCCGAGTGTCAAGGTCAAGTATCCGCGTCGCCGCGCCTCGCCGTCAGCGACGGCGATCACGGGACCGGGCGATCGCGGTGCTCAGCACGATCACCGGCAGGATGCCGACCAACACGATCGCCAACGCGCCTCCCGAGGCCTCGACCAGCCGCTCGTCCGATGCCAGGCGGTAGACCCGTACCGCCAGCGTGTCGAAGTTGAAGGGACGCACGATCAGCGTGGCCGGCAGCTCCTTGATCACGTCGACGAACACCAACAGCATCGCGGTGAGGAGGCTCCCGCGGAGGATCGGCATGTGGACCCGGACGAGCGTGCTCAGGGGCCTGTGTCCCAGGCTCCCCGCCGCTTCGTCCATGCTGCGCGTGACCTTGCCGAGACCGGCCTCGACCGTTCCGAACGAGACGGCGAGGAAGCGCACCAGGTAGGCGAACACGAGGCCGACGATCGTCCCGCTGAGCAGCAGGCCCGTGGAGATCCCGAAGACGCTGCGCATCCAGCCGTCGACCGCGTTGTCGATGAACCCGAGCGGCATGAGCACGCCGACGGCGATGACCGAGCCCGGCACGGCGTAACCCATCGACGCGACCCGCGTCGAGAGCTTGGTGAGGACGTTCGGGCGGATCCTCACGCCGTACGCCAGGACCAGGGCCAGCAGCATCGCCAACAGCGCGGTGAGCACGGCCAGCACCAGGCTGTTCCCCGCGTACTGCCAGAACTGCGGACTCACCGAGCGCCCGGCGTTGCGCACGGCCATCGTGAGCAACACCCCGGCAGGGAGCAGGAACCCCAGTGCGATCGGCGTCAGGCTCGCGAGGAACGCCAGGGCCGCTCGCCCGCCGGACAGGCGGTACATGGCCAGGACCCGGTACCGGCTCGACATCGGCTGCTGGTACGCCGAGCGTCGGCGCGGCCACCGCTCGAGCACGACGAGCACGAAGACGAACGCCAACAGCAGGGCGGCCAACTGCGCCGCCGCCACCCGCTCGCCCATCCCGAACCACGTGCGGTAGATGCCGGTCGTGAAGGTCTGGACCCCGAAGTAGTCGACGGTGCCGAAGTCGCTGAGCGTCTCCATGAGCGCGAGCGCGACGCCGGCCGCGATGGCCGGACGTGCCAGCGGCAGCGAGACCGAGAAGAAGCTCCGCCACGGCCCCCGCCCGAGGCTCCGACTCACCTCGAGGATCGACGACGACTGCTCGAGGAACGCCGCGCGCGACAGGAGGTAGACGTAGGGGTAGAGGGCCAGCGTCAGCATGACGATCGCGCCGCCCAGCGAGCGCACGTTCGGGAACCAGTACTCGCCCGGCCCCCAACCGGTGACGACCCGCAGACTGGTCTGGAGCGGCCCCGCGAACTGCAGGAAATCGGTGTAGGTGTACGCCAGGATGTAGGCCGGCACCGCCATCGGCAGGAGCAGCGCCCACTCGAAGATGCGCTTCCCGGGGAAGCGGCACATGGTCACCAGCCAGGCGAGGCCCACGCCGATCACCAGGCTCCCCAATCCGACGCCGAGCAGGAGCCACAACGAGTTGCGCACGTAACGAGGCAGCACGGTCGACGCGAGGTGCGACCAGACGTC
>CAZJUA010000064.1:0-8107 GCA_964549045.1 uncultured bacterium
CCGCTGACGCGTCCTAGCCTCAGACCTCCAGCAGCATCCGCGCCGGCTGCTCCACGCCTTCCTTGATGCGTCGCAGGAAGGTCACGGCCTCGCGGCCGTCGACGATGCGGTGGTCGTAGGTCAGCGCGACGTACATCATCGGGCGGATGACGACCTCGCCCTTGACCGCGATCGGCCGCTGCTGGATGGCGTGCATGCCGAGCACGCCGCTCTGCGGCGGGTTGACGATCGGGGTCGACATCAGCGAGCCGAACACGCCGCCGTTGGTGATCGTGAAGGTGCCGCCCTGCAGCTCCTCGGGCGCGATCTTGTTGCTGCCGGCGCGCTGGCCGAAGTCGCCGATCGCCGCCTCGATCTGGGCGAAGGACAGCCGCTGCGCGTCGCGCAGCACAGGCACCATCAGGCCCTTGGGGGTCGAGACGGCGACGCCGATGTCGTAGTAGTTCTTGTAGACGATCGACTGCTCGCGGATCTCGGCGTTGAGCTGCGGGAACTCGCGCAGCGCCTCGATCGTCGCCTTGACGAAGAAGCTCATGAAGCCCAGACGCACGCCGTGGCGCTTCTCGAAGGCGTCCTTGTGCTCGGAGCGCAGCGCCATGACGGCGCCCATGTCGATCTCGTTGAAGGTCGTCAGCAGCGCGGCGGTCTGCTGCGCCTGCACCAGTCGCTCGGCCACCTTGCGGCGCAGCGGCGACATCGGCACGACTTCTTCCTCGCGGTCGCCGCCGGTGGTGGGCGCGGCTGCGGGCTTGGCAGCGCTCGCCGGCGCCGCCGCCGGCGCGGCGGCCTTGGCCGGCGCGGACCTGGCCGGCTCGGCGGCCTTCGCCTCGACCGCACGCGCGACGTCCTCCTTGAGCACGCGTCCGCCGGGACCGGTCGGCGCGACGTCGCCGGCCTTCAGGCCGGCCTCGTCCAGCGCGCGCTGGGCGGCGGGCATGACCTTGGCGTCGCCGCCGCCCGCGTCAGCGGACGTGGGCTCCGCGGGTGCCTCGGCCGACGGCGCAGCGGGTGCCCCGGTCGCCTCGGCGGACGCTTCGGCAGACCCCTCATCGACCCTGGCGATCACGTCGCCCACCTGGGCCGAATCGCCGACGGCGAAGAGCTGCTCCGCGAGCACGCCGTCCACCGGCGACGGCACCTCGACGGTGGCCTTGTCGGTCTCGAGTTCGACGAGCGGGTCGTCGCGCTTCACGGCGTCGCCCGGATTCTTCAGCCAGGCACCGACGAACACCTCGGTGATCGACTCACCGACGCTGGGCACGGTCACGTCAACGGGCATGGTCACGCTCCTCGAGGCCGGTGCGCGCCACCGGCGGGGATTCGCTGCTGCGGGTCACACGCCACGCTCCGTGAGCGCGCGCGGACGGGCACGGTCGGCCGGCACCTCGCCGAGCGCCTCGCGGATCAGCTCGGCCTGTTCGATGCGGTGGCTGCTGCCCGAGCCGGTGGCCGGGCTGGCCGAGGCGGGGCGGGTGACGCCCGAGAACGGCCGGCCGGCGACCTCGGCACCCCAGGCGACCCGCAGGTAGCGCCAGGCGCCCATGTTCTCCGGCTCCTCCTGGACCCACACGACCGGCACGCCGGCGGCGTAGGGGGCCAGGGCGGCGTCCACCTCATGCTGCCGCAGCGGGTAGAGCTGCTCGAGGCGCACGATCGCGACGTCGTCTCGCTCCTGCTCCTCGCGGGCGGCCAGCAGGTCGTAGTAGACCTTGCCGCTGCACGCCAGGACGCGGGAGGCCGCGGCCGGGTCGACGGCGTCGTCGGCGATGACGTGCCGGAAGGCGGTGCCCGCGGCGAAGTCCTCCAGCGGCGAGACCGCCTGCGGATGCCGCAGCAGGCTCTTGGGCGTCATGACGACCAGCGGCTTGCGCCACGGGCGCAGCACCTGCCGGCGCAGCAGGTGGAACATCTGCGCGGGCGTGCTGGGGTAGACGACCTGCATGTTGTCCTCGGCGCAGAGCGTGAGGAAGCGCTCGAGGCGGGCGCTGGAGTGCTCCGGACCCGCGCCCTCGAAGCCGTGCGGCAGCAGCAGCACGAGGCCGGAGAGGCGGCGCCACTTGTCCTCGCCGGAGGCGATGAACTGGTCGATCACCACCTGCGCAGTGTTGACGAAGTCGCCGAACTGCGCCTCCCACATGACGAGCCCCTCGGGCCAGTCGAGGGAGTAGCCGTACTCGAAGCCGAGCACGCCGTTCTCCGAGAGGGGGCTGTTGTGCACGTCGAACAGGCCGCCGTCGGCGGCCAGCGCGTCGAACACGCGATGCTTGGCGCCGGTCGCGAAGTCGTGCATCACCGTGTGGCGCTGGCTGAAGGTGCCGCGTTCGCTGTCCTGGCCGGTCAGGCGCACGCGCACGCCCTCCGCGATCAGCGAGCCGACGCCCAGCGCCTCGCCGGCGGCCCAATCGAGCGGGCGCTCGCCGTCGGCCATCTCGACGCGGCCGCGCAGGAAGCGCAGGAGCTTGGGGTTGGGCGTGAAGCCCTCGGGCATGGTGGCCAACGTCCGCAACATGCGCGCGGCCTCGCCCCGGTCGATGCCCGTGACGACGTCGGGGACGTCGCCGTCGTCGCCGCCCACGAACGTCTGCCACAGGCCCTCGAAGGCGCTGTAGACCGGCTTGAACTCGTCGGTGCGCGCGACCGACAGCTCCTGCTCGAGGTGCTCGCGGCGTGCCTCGGCGATGCGGTCGGCCTCCTCGCGCGTGACGCCGCCGAGCGCCAGCAGGCGCTCGAGGTAGGCCTCGCGGACGTTCGGCCGGCGCCGGATCTCGGCGTACATCGTCGGCTGCGTGAACGCCGGCTCGTCGCCCTCGTTGTGCCCGAAGCGTCGGTAGGCGTACATGTCGATCACGACGTCACGCTGGAAGGTGCGGCGGAAGTCCATCGCCACCTCCATGACCTGCGCGACGGCCTCGGGGTCCTCGCCGTTGACGTGGAAGATCGGGCTCTGCAACATCTTGGCGACGTCGCTGGCGTAGGTCGTCGAGCGCCCCTGCTCGGCCGTGGTGGTGAAGCCGACCTGGTTGTTGATGATCACGTGCAGCACGCCGCCGATGCGGTAGCCCTCGAGGCGCGACATGTTGAGCGTCTCCTGCACGATGCCCTCGCCGATGAACGCGGCGTCGCCGTGGATGACGATGCCCAGCCCCTGCGTGCGCTCGTGGTCGCCGAAGCGGTCCTGCTTCGCGCGCACGCGGCCCATGGCGACGGCGTTGACGAACTCCAGGTGCGAGGGGTTGAAGGCGAGCGACAGGTGGATCTTCTGCCCCGCCTGCGTCTCCCAGTCGCTCGAGTAGCCGAGGTGGTACTTGACGTCGCCGCGGCCCCGGTTCATCTCCGGGTCCTTGTCCTCGAACTCGCGGAAGATCGTGCGCGGGCTCTTGCCCATGATGTTGGCGAGCACGTTGAGGCGACCACGGTGGGCCATGCCGAGGACGACCTCCCGCACCCCCTGCGCGCCGGCCTTCTCGAGCGCGAGGTCGAGGAGCGGCACCAGGCTCTCGCTGCCCTCGAGCGAGAAGCTCTTGGCCCCGACGAACTTCTTCTGCACGAACTCCTCGAAGATCACCGCGTCGGTGAGCTTGGTCAGGATGCGCAGCTGGGTCTCGCGCGACAACTCGAGCCGGTTGCGGGTGCGCTCCATCCGATGCTGCAGCCACATGCGCACCTTGAGGTCGTCGATGTGCATGAACTGCGCGCCGATCGAGCGCGTGTAGGTGGCGCGCAGGCCGTCGATGACCTCGCCGACGGTCTTGGCGCCGTGGAAGGTCGTCGGCAGCACGGGCCGGCCCATGTCGGCCCCGGTGAAGCCGTAGAAGGAGGGGTCGATCTCGGCGACCTCGAAGGGCTCGCGCCCGAGGGGGTTGAGGTCGGCCACGCGGTGGCCGCGGACGCGGAAGTTGCGGATCAGGCGGTCGAGGCGCTGGTGCAGCTCGGCCTCGGAGGGCCCGCCGGCCGGGATGCCCTCCGGGGAGACCTTGACGCCCTGGTCGGCGACGGCGAGGGTGCCGTCGGCAACGCGCCCGGGCGGATCGAAGAGCGAGCCGCGGCGGAACGACGGGCCCGACCGAGCGCGCTGCGCCCCGAGTTCGCCGTCCCAGCCGGCGAAGTACGCCCGCCACTCGGGCGGCACGGACGCGGGGTCCTCCTGGTAGGCGAGGTGCAGCTCCTCGACGAAGGCGAGGCTGGCGGCGTTCGGCAGTTGGGGGACGTCGTCCATGGGTTCCTCGCGCCGTGGACCCGGACCGTCTTCACGACGGGGCCCTCGGGGGTCGCGGCTAGGGTGTCGCGGCCCGGCGCGGATCCGGACCTCGGTTCGCGGATGTTGTACCACGGCCACGCTGCCGTTCCTCGCCCTGGGACACCCTGCGGCCGCCGTTCCCGCGGCGCCCGGCGGCGCGCGCCAGCGCGGGGCGCAGGCGCGGCCGCACGCCGTGTCGGCGTGCTAGACCGAGCCATGCCGCACCCGACCGCCGACGACTTCCAGGCCGCCGCCGCCCGCGTCGCCCCGTTCGTGTTCCGCACGCCGCTCGTGCGCCTCCCACTGGCCGGCGGCGACCCCGTGTACGCCAAGGCGGAGAACCTGCAGCGCACGGGCTCCTTCAAGCTGCGGGGCGCGACGAACTTCCTGGCGCGCCTCGACCCCGAGGTCCGCGCCCGCGGCGTCGTCACCCACTCCAGCGGCAACCACGCCCAGGGCCTCGCCTGCGCCGCCGCCGACCGCGGCGTGCCCGCCGCCATCGTCATCCCCCACGGCGCCCCCGAGGTCAAGGTCGCCCGCACGCTCGGCTGGGGCGCCCGCGTCGAGCGCTGCGACAACGCCAGGGCCGCCCGCGAGGAGCCCGCCGCCCGCCTCGCCGACGAGCTCGACGCCACGATCGTGCCGCCCTACGACCACCCGTGGATCCTCGAGGGCCAGGGCACGGTGGGGCTCGAGATCTTCGAGGATCTGCCCGACGTCGCCAACGTGCTGGTGTGCGTCGGCGGCGGCGGCCTGCTCGCGGGCGTCGCCGGGGCGCTGCGCGCCTCGGGGAGCGAGGCGCTGATCGTCGGGGTGGAGCCGGAGCTCGCGGCCGACGCCCGCGAGTCGTTCGTGAGCGGCGAGATCGTCGCCTGGCCCGCCGAGGACGTCGTGCGCACGGTGGCCGACGGCGTGCGCACCCAGGCGCTCGGGGTGCACACCTTCGCCGTGATCCGCGACACGGTCGACGCGTTCGTCGCCGTGAGCGAGGACGCCATCCTCGACGCCGCCGCCTGGTACCTGCGCGAGGCGCACCTGACGGTGGAGCCCACGGGCGCGCTGGCGCTGGCCGCCTACCACGCGCTGCGGCGCGGCGAGGGACCGGTGCGGCTACGCCCCGGCCCGACCGTCCTGCTCGTCAGCGGCGGCAACGCCGACCCGGCGGTGCTGGTCGAGTTGGCGCGCCGACCGCTGGGTTGAGGCCGACGCCGTCCGATCGACGCGGCGCGCCGCCCAACGCGGCTCCCTCCCCCTCACCGCCGCCGCGGCGTGGCGTGCAGGAGCGGGTACGATGCGTCGATGTCGCCGCTCACCGCCCTCACGCTCACCGCCTTCGGCGGCATCGTGGTGCTGGCGCTGCTGATCTGGTCGCTGCTCATGCCGCGGCGCCGACCGCAGGATCCGCCCCAACCTCCGGCAGCGGGTCGCGTGGCCCGACGGACGCCCAACGTCTCGAACGACGAGGTGCGCGGCGCGCGCGTGCGGTCCACGGACCGCGTGCGGTCCGAGGACCGCGTGCGGTCCGCGGACCGCGTGCGGTCCACGGACCGCTTGAAGTCGGACGACCCCTTCGAGGAGTTCCTGCGCGCCGAGCGCGACGATCGCTGAACGCCGCCGGTCAGGCGGTGACGGCCGCGGCGATCTCCTTCAGGCGCCCGTAGGCCGCCTCGGCGCGGGCGCGCAGCGCCTCGTCGGGCCCCTTGCCCGCCATCATCATGTGCATCGTCATGTGGCGGTCGACGTCCCCGAAGATCGAACCGAGCACCTCGACCTCCTCGCGCGAACGCAGCGAGGCGTCGTCCCGGAACATCGTCGTGTAGACGTACTCGAACTGCCGCTCGGAGATGACCCCGGCCAGGAACTGATCGAGCACGTCGAGGTAGGGCTGCAGGTTGCTGCCCGCCCCGGCGCTCGTGGCCGCGACCGCCGCGCCGGCGGGGAGCTGCGTGAAGCCGGCGGCCAGCGCGTCGGGCGTGATCGCCCAATTGTCGACGTCGAAGACCGCGTCGCCATCGCGGAAGAGGATGACCTGCGGCGAGTGGTGGACGATGCCCGTGCGTTCCGCGACCAGGTTCGAGGCCGCCCGCGACTCGACCACGCGGATGAGGCCGACCATCAGGTCCTCGCGCGCCTCGAGCTGCTCCTGCAGGAAGCCGAAGCCCTGCATCGTCTTGTGGCAGGTGCCGGCCTTGAAGATGACGCTGGTGGGGTGGTCGGCGAGGAACGCCTCGACGTCGGCGGTGTCGGTCAGGTTCACGATGCGGTCGCGCAGCATGGGGGCCTCCAGGGGTGGGTTCGAAACCTGAGCACCATGATAGGGATAGCGCGCGGATCCACCGTGCCGTGGCCGACCAAGCCCCGCCGGCCACCGCCGCACCGTCCACGCGGCCGCCGCCGTGCTAGACTGCCGACCGCCAGACGCCTGGAGAGGTGTCCGAGTGGTTGAAGGAGCTCGCCTGGAAAGCGGGTAAACGGGTCAAACCGTTTCATGGGTTCGAATCCCATCCTCTCCGCCAGAGACGCAAGGAGCGCCCACCGAAGCTTTCTCGGTGGGCGCATCTGTCGGGCGGAAACGACCTCGATGTAGCCATCATGTAGCCAATCGTCAGTTCAGGGGTCCGCTGCCCTTCAGCAGGTCGGTCATTGGGACCGCCGCCTCGCGCCTGCTCTCGTGGAAGACGTGCGTGTACTGCCGGTAGGTGTACGCGCCATCACGATGCCCCACACGATCTGCGACGATCTCCGCGTTGACGCCATGGCGGATCATCATGCTGATGCTCAGGTGGCGCAGGCTGTGCATCGTGACCTTCGGGACCCCGGCCCTCTCCTGCAATCGCTTCGTCACGTGATAGAGCGCCATCGGCGTAATGACGTTCCCGTCCTGGTTGCAGAACATGAGCCCTTGATCGTTGAAGGCGTCGCCCGCGGCTTCTGCTTCGGCCGCCTGCCGCTGCCGGTGCGCTTCGAGCACCTCAAGGACATCGGGCGGCAGATTGACCACGCGGTGGCCGTTGGCGGTCTTGGGAGACGAGAAGGTGATCTTGTTCGCGACACGAGACACGGTGCGCATCACGATGAGGTGGTCGCCGTGGAGGTCGCTCCAACGCAGCGCCTCGATCTCGCCCTTGCGAACGGCGGTGCTCAGCATCACGTAGTAGAGCGCGTACAGCCGGTGTGATCGTGCCGTGTCGAGGAAGCGGGCCGCCTCCTCGTTCGTCCAGAGCTTGATAGGCTGCGGCGATTCCTTGAGCTTGTCCACGCCCTCGACCGGGTTGGCGGGTAGGAGACGCCATCGGACCGCCTGCTTGAACATGCCGAACAGCACCGCACGAACCTTGTTCGCGGTGGCGGCTCCGGAGTCCTTCGCGATCATGTCGATCACGCCCTGAATCATCACCGGCGTGACCTTCGTCAGTTCGAGCCGGCCAAGCCGCCCTCGGGCCCGGCCTACGTAGGTCGTGTAGAGTTCGTGCGTCCGTGCAGCGACGCGTTCGCGCTTCATCGAGAGCCAGGCGTCCATGTAGTCGCCAACGGTGGCGCGCTTCGTGAGGTCCACACCGGCATCGCGTTGCCGCTCAAGTGCCTTCTTCTTCTCCTGCGCCTCGTCCTTCGTACGGCCGTAGACCGTGCGGCGGTCGCGTGTGCCGTGCTGCGTGAAGCCGACCTGTACAGAGCCGACCCACAACCCGTCCGACTTCCGCTTGTAGAGGCTGCCTTCACCGTTCATGCGGCGCTTACCCATGGCGCGCCCCCAGGTCGCCCACGTCGTCGACAAGGACTCCGGCCTCGAAAAACGCCTGCACCAGATCGGTTGGTGCAACCGCGTGAATGAACAGCTCGCGGCGCCCATCGTCGGCGGCGACGAACTCC
>CAZJUA010000065.1:0-6814 GCA_964549045.1 uncultured bacterium
GCGATCCGATGGACCGCGGCGATCCGATGGACCGCGGCGATCCGATGGATCGCTTGTCGGCGATCACCGGCCTCAGCACCGAGGGCGTCGACTCCGCCTATGCCGATCTGGACACGCTGCCGACCGCCGGCGTGCTGGCCGCGCTGGTCGCCGGCCAACGGCGGGCGATCGAGGCGGTCGCGGTGGCGCTGCCCGACCTCGAGTGGGCTGCCGACGGCATCGCGGAGCGGCTCGCGGACGGCGGGCGCCTCGTGTACGCCGGCGCGGGCACGTCCGGAAGGCTCGGTTACCTCGATGCCGCCGAGCTGCCCCCGACCTTCGGCTTCGACCGGACGGTCGTCCTGCTGGCCGGTGGTGCGGAAGCGATGTCACGCTCGCAGGAGGGCGCGGAGGACGACGCGGACGCGGCGCGCGAGGCCGTCGCCGTCGCCGGCGTCGGCTCCAGCGACGCGCTGATCGGGATCGCCGCCAGCGGCCGCACGCCGTACACGGTCGAAGCCGTGTTGGCCGCGCGAGAGGCGGGCGCCTTCACCGTCGGCATCGCCAGCGTCGCCGGATCGCCGCTGCTGCGGGCCGCCGAGATCGGCGTGTGGCTCGATACCGGCCCCGAGGTGCTGGCGGGGTCGACCCGCCTGGCGGCCGGCACGGCCCAGAAGGCGAGCCTGAACCTGCTCTCCACCACCGTGCTCGTCCGGCTTGGCGGCGCCTACGGCAACCTCATGGTGGGCATGCAGCCGACGAACGAGAAGCTGCGCCTGCGGGCCGAGGCGATGGTGGCGCGGGCGACCGGCGCCGACGCTGGCGCGGCCGCGGCCGCGCTTGGCGCGGCCGACAACGACGTGCGGGCTGCCATCGTCATGCTGCTCGCCGGAGTGGACGCAGCTGAGGCCGCGCACGTGCTGGTCGAGCACGGCCAACGCGTGCGCGACGCCGTCGCCGCGTTGGGCGTCAGCCCCAAGCCCCGCTAGGTCCGCCGCGCCAGCGGGGCCGTGGCGCCGCGGGATCCACCGGGTCGGGAGGGCGCGTGGCGAGGACACGCGCGACCTGGTCCAGGTCGACGCGTGACGCGAAGCGCGTCTTGAGCGCCCACACCTCCAGCGCCCTGCGCAGTTCGGCGGGAGCGGCCGACGCCGGGCGCCGTGCCCGGCGCAAGTAGGCGTCGGCTCGGGCGACCGCGAGGTCGAACAGCGCGGCGCGTTCGTAGAACGCGGCACGTTCGTCCGTCATGCCGCTCAGCCGCCGTTGCCGCGCACCCGCGCCTCGTACCCCGCCGCCCGCAGCGCGTCCGCGGCGCGGCGCTGCTCATCCAGCGTCTCGAACGCCAGCCGCAGCGCGCCGCCGGCCTCGCGGATGCCGAGCACCTCGATGTCCTTGACGTTGACCTCGGCATCGCCGAGCGCGGCGGTGATGCGCGCCAGCTGGCCGGGCCGGTCGGGCACGGCGATGACGACCTCGAAGCGGCTCGGCATGAGGCTGCGGCGCACCACCGGCAGGGCGTCGCGCGTGCGCTTGGCCGCCTCGGCGGCGTCGAGCAGGGCCTCCGGGTCGTCGAGCCGCTCGGCCAGCGCCGTCAGCGCCCGTCCGAAGCGCGCGGCGGCGTCGCGCACGGCGGCGCGGTTGGCGACCACCATGTCGCGGCTCATGCGCGGGCTGCCCGACGCGACGCGGGTCAGGTCGCGGAAGCCGCCCGCGGCCAGCAGCATCAGGAGTTCGCGTTCCTCCGCCTCCGCGACGAGGTGCGTGAGCGCCACCGCGGCGAGGTACGGCACGTGCGAGACGGTCGCCACCAGGCGGTCGTGCAGGTCGGGGTCGACCTCGATGGCGTGCGCGCCGAGCGCCACGACGATGCGCTCCACCAGCGCCAGGGCCTCCGGATCGGTCGCCGCCGTGGGCGTCAGGACCCACACGGCGTTCTCGAGCAACGACGCGTCGGCGTGGATCACCCCGACGCGCTCCGAGCCCGCCATCGGGTGGCCGCCGACGAAGCGCAGCTCGCCCGTCAGCGCGGCGACGACGTCCGCCTTGGCGCTGCCGACGTCGGTGACGACGCAGTCCGCGCGCAGGAAGGGGGCCATCTCGCGGGCCAACCGCACGAGGCTGCGCGCCGGGGCAGCGAGCACGACCAGGTCGGCCTCGGCGAGCCAGGGGCCCGCCTGGAGCCGCGCCTCGTCGATGATCCCGAGCCCGCGGGCGGCGTCGAGCACGGAAGGGTCGAGGTCGAAGCCGACGATCCGGCGGGCCAGGAAGCGCTGCTGCAGCCCCAGACCGACCGAGCCGCCGATGAGGCCCACGCCCGCCAGCACCACGGTGCCGACGACCGGGGTCGGTCGCGCGGTCGGGTCGGGCGCGGTGGCGGGCACGGCGCTGGCCACGACGGCTAGAAGGGCTTGCCGACCGCCGCGGCGACCTGCCGCAGCGACGCCATCAGGGCACCGAACTCGGTGTCGTCGAGCTGCTGGGCGGCGTCGGACTTCGCCTCTTCGGGGTGCGCGTGCACCTCGACGATGATGCCGTCCGCGCCCGCCGCGGCGGCGGCGAGCGCCAGCGCCGGCACCAGCGGCCGCCGGCCCGCGGCGTGCGACGGGTCGACCCACACCGGCAGGTGCGTGAGTTCCTTGAGCACCGGCACCGCGCCGATGTCGAGGGTGAAGCGGGTGCTCGTCTCGAACGTGCGGATGCCGCGTTCGCACAGCACGACGTTCGGGTTGCCCTGCGAGAGGACGTACTCGGCGGCCTGCAGGAACTCGGCGATCGAGGTCGACAGGCCGCGCTTGAACAGCACCGGCTTGCCGCTGCGCCCGGCCTCGGCCAGCAGCGCGTAGTTCTGGCTGTTGCGGGCCCCGATCTGCAGCATGTCCGCCGTGGTCGCGACCGTCTCCACCAACTCCGGCGCCGTCACCTCGGTGACGATCGGCATGCCCGTCACGCGCCGGGCCTCGGCCAGCAGCTCCAACCCCTCGACGCCCAGCCCCTGGAAGGCGTACGGGCTGGTGCGCGGCTTGAAGGCGCCGCCCCGCAGCACCTGGGCGCCGTGCCGGTGGGCGATCTCGGCCGCGGCCTGCAGTTGCTCGCGGGACTCGACCCCGCAGGGCCCGGCGGCCACGGTGAAGCGTCCCGCCCCGGTGACCACGTCACGGATGCGCACGGCGGAGTCGTCGTGGCGGAACTCGCGCGAGGCGAGCTTGTACGGCTTCGTGATGCGCACGACGGTCTCGACCCCGGGGAGCGCGCGCAGCTGCTCGCGGATCTCCTCGGTGGGTGCCGGGCCGATCGCGCCGATCAGCGTCCGCGACTCGCCCTCGCTGACGTGGGGCGTGAACCCGAGCGCTCGGACCTCGGTGAGCACGCGCTCGCGTGCCTCGGGCGCTGCGCCCTTCTGCATGACGACGACCATGGCGGCTCCTCTTGGCGGGTGTGACGGCGCCTCGGCGCCGACGCGCGGTAGCGCCGACGCGCGCTAGCGCCTGCCCGCGCCTGATGCCGCGGAGTCTATCAGCCGAGCGAGGCCCGAGCGGCGTCCAGGAAGGCCCGGAACGGCGCCCGCTGGTCGGGATGCGTCGCGTAGCTCATCTCCGGGTGCCACTGCACGCCGAGGAGCCACGCGCCACCCTGTGCCTCGACGCCCTCGACGAGTCCGTCCTCGGCGTGCGCGACCGCGTGCAGCCCGTCGCCCAGGCGGTCGAGCGCCTGGTGGTGGTAGCTGTTGACGAACAGCGCATCGGCGCCGAAGGCCGCACGGACCTTCGAGCCCTTAGCCAGCGCGACGCGGTGGTGGGGGAGCCCGCCGCGGTCCGCCTGGGAATGCTGAACGCCGCGGCCGAGCGCGGGCACGTGCTGGTGCAGCGAACCGCCCTCGGCGACGTTGATGAGCTGGATGCCGCGACAGACGCCGAACACCGGCTTGCCGGCGGCGCGTGCGGCGCGGTACAGCGCGATCTCGAACGCGTCGCGCTCCGGGTCGACGACGCCGAGGTCGGGCTGCGGCGCCTGGCCGAAGCGCGCCGGGTCGATGTCGGCGCCGCCGGAGAGCAGCAGCGCGTCGGCGCGGGCCATCGCGTCCTCGGCGGTGGCGGGGTCGAGCACGGGCGCGACGAGCGGCAGCCCGCCCTCGGCCTGCACCGCCATGGCGTAGTTGCGGCCGGTGAACACGCTCTCGCGGCGCAGGCCGAGGTCGACGTTGACGGTGCCGGAACTGATCAGGACGAGCGGACGGGGATCCATGATGGGCGCCAGTGTAACGGGCGTCCTAGTCGAGCGCCCGCACGAGCACGAACTTCAGGTAGCGGCTCTCGGGGAAGCCCAGGCGCTCGGGGTGGTCGGGTGCGGCGCCGAAGCGTCCGAGCACGTGCAGGTCGCGGCCGGCGTCGGCGGCGGCGTCCGCCAGCACGTTGAGGAACTCCGCCTCCTGCAGGTGGGCGCTGCACGACGAGGTGCCGAGCACCCCGCCGGGCGCGAGCAGCCTCATCGCCCGCAGGTTCAACTCCTTGTAGGCCGCCATCGCCCGCTCCAGGTCGCGCGCACGCTTCGCCAGGGCGGGCGGATCGACGCTGATCGCCGCGAAGCGCCGGCCTTCGCGCTCCAGAGCGCGAAGGAACTGGAACGCGTCGCCGCGAGCGAGCGTGGGCGCCGGCAGGCCGTGGCGGTCCGCCGCCCTCGCCGCCGCCTCGAGCGCGGCCGCCGAGCTGTCGACCAGCAGGGCGCTGCGGGCGCCGGCCCGCAGCAGGTGGAGGCCGAAGCCGCCGTGGTGCGAGAACGCGTCGAGCGCGTCGACCGCGTCCGGGTCGGCGGCGAACGCCATCGCCGAGCGCGCCAGCCGCCGATGGTTGAGGCGCTGGTCGAGGAACGCGCCGGTCTTCTGGCCGGCGCGCGGGTCGACGCGCCAGCTGAGCGCGCCGTCGTGCACGTCGACGTGCCACGGCACGTCGACGTGGTCGGGCACGCTGCCGTGCAGCACGCGCACCTCGGTCGGCAGTCCCTCCAGCGCGCGGACGTGGGCGTCGAAGCGGCCCAGCACGCCCTCGGGCGCCAGACGTTCGACCAACCGTGCGACCAGCGCCTCCAGGTGCGGCTCGAGCGCGGCGCAGCCGTTCTGCACGACCAGAACGGGCCCCAGCCGGTCGACGATCAGCCCGGGCAGGCCGTCCGCCTCGGCGTGTACGCAGCGGTAGCCGGTCACGCCCGCCATCGCGGCGTCGGGGTCGGCGGCGAGCGCGCTGCGCAGATCGAGCGCCGCGTCGAGCCGGGCGACCAGCAGCGAGGCGTCGACGGGCGCGTCGTGACGGTGGAGCAGCCGCACGGCGATCTGCGAGGTCGGGTGGACCGCCGCCCAGCCGAGGGGTCGACCGCGGCGGTCGACGACGGGCGCGAACCCGGGGTGCGGCGGCGGCGTCAGGACGTCGGAGCGGTACACCCACGGGTGGCCGGCCGCGAGCCGCGCGGCGCCGCGGCCGTCGACGGCAACGGGCGCGAGGACGTTCGCGGTGGCCCGGGTCATGCGGGCATGCTAGCGCGGCCGTGCCATACTGCCCCTCGTCCGGCGCTTCGCAGCGGCGTCGTCGTCGGCATGCGCGAGGCGCGCCCGCCCCAGGGCGCTCGCGCTCGGAGGAGGTCGGCATGCCCGGCATCGCCATCATCGGCGCCCAGTGGGGCGACGAGGGGAAAGGCAAGGTCGTCGACGCGTTGGCCACCGAGGCCGACGTCGTCGTCCGTTACTCGGGTGGCGCCAACGCAGGCCACACCGTCGTCGTCGGGAGCGAGGTGTTCAAGCTCCACCACCTCCCGTGCGGCACGTTGCACGACGGGCCCACCTCGGTGCTCGGCGGCGGCATGGTCGTCGACCCCTGGAGCCTGCGTGACGAGCTCGAGAGCCTGCGCGCCCGGCGCGACCCGGGAACCGTCCTGATCTCGCACGAGGCGCACCTGGTGCTGCCGCACCACATGAAGAACGACGAGGGCGGCGGCTTCGTCGGCACCACGGGGCGCGGTATCGGCCCCTGCTACTCCGACAAGGCGCGGCGCCTGGGTCTGCGTTTCGGCGACCTGCTCGACGACGCCGTCCTGCGCGACCGCCTGGGGCGGCTGCTCGAGGGCAAGCCGAACTCGACGGCCCGCGTCGGCTGGACGGACGTCGAGGTGGCGATGGCCGCGCTCGCCGACATCCGCGCCTACGTCGCGCCGATGGTGACCGACACGGGCGAGGTCGTGCGGGCCGCGCTGCGGGCCGGCCAGCGCGTGTTGTTCGAGGGCGGCCAGGGGACGATGCTCGACCTCGGGTACGGCACCTACCCCTTCGTGACCAGCTCGCACCCGACGGTCGGCGGCATCCTGGTGGGCGCCGGCGTGAGCCACAAGGCGCTCCACGGCGTGATCGGGGTCGTCAAGGCCTTCACCACCCGCGTCGGCCACGGCCCCTTCCGCACCGAGGTGGCGGGCGAGACCGCGTCACGCCTGCGTGGCACCGGCGGCAACCAGTGGGACGAGTTCGGCACCACCACCGGCCGCCCGCGCCGCGTCGGCTGGCTCGACCTGCCCCAGCTGCGCTACGCCGCCGAGATCAACGGCTTCGACGGCCTGGTGGTCACCAAGCTCGACGTGCTCTCGGGCTTCGACGAGATCCAGGTGTGCGTCGACGTGGACGCGCACGGTGCCCCCGTCTACCGTTCGCTGCCGGGCTGGGGCGACCTGCACGGCCTCGGATCGCGCGACGCGCTGCCGCAGCCGGTGCTGGACTACCTCGCGCTCATGGAGGACGTCGTCGGCGTGCCGGTCGTCATGTTCTCGACCAGCCCCGACCGCGAGGACACCTACGGCGAGG
>CAZJUA010000066.1:0-3349 GCA_964549045.1 uncultured bacterium
GGGCGCCCGCGAACTGCCGCTTGTAGACGGAGCGGAGCTCAGGAACCGATGCGTTGCAGTTCGGGCGCCCGAAAGGGCGCCCGCGAACTGCCGCTTGTAGACGGAGCGGAGCTCAGGAACCGATGCGTTGCAGTTCGGGCGCCACCTTGGGGCGCCCGAACTGCCGCTTGGTGGCGGTGCGCCGTGGGGCGGCCAGACGGTTGCTTGGTGGCGGTGCGCCGAGGCGGTGTCCGCAGTCCGCCGCGCGTCGACGGAGGGCGTCGCTCAGGCCTCGCCCCGGCGCGCGCCGCGGCGTTGCAGGACGAGGGAGAGGCCGACCAGCACGATCGACGCGAGGATCATCAGGGTGCTCACGGCGTTGATCTCCGGCGGCACGCGCTGCTTGAGCAGGCCATACACGAACAGCGGCAGGGTGGTCGTGCCGACGCCCGCGGTGAAGAAGGTGATGACGAAGTCGTCGAGCGACAGCGTGAACGCCAGCAGCGCGCCGGCCAGCACCCCCGGGAAGAGGATCGGGAAGGTGATGCGCCAGAACGACTGCCAATCGTTGGCGCCCAGGTCGCGCGCCGCCTCCTCCAGCGATGGGTCCATCGTGGCCAGCCGCGCCCGCACCACGATCGCCACGTAGGCCACGTTGAACGCGACGTGCGCGATGATGATCGTGCCGAAGCCCGACACCAGCCGCACGCCCGTCCACTGCTGCCACGCCTCGAAGACGATGCGGAAGAACACCGCCAGCGAGACGCCCATCGTGATGTCGGGGATGACGACCGGCAGGTAGAACAGGGCATCGAACAGCTTGCGCCCCGGGAAGCGCCCGCGTGCCACGGCGAGCGCGAACATCGTGCCGAGCGTCGTGGCGACCACGGTCGAGACGCCCGCCACCCACAGCGAGTTCATCACCGAACGCAGGAGCAAGTCGGTCTGGAAGCGCGAGCCGCCCCCGGCGAGGCTCGAGAACACGTTCTCGTACCAGCGCAGGCTGAACCCGCGCCAGGTCGACACCGAGGCGGCGTCGTTGAAGGAGAAGCCGACCAGAACCGCGATCGGCAGCCACAAGAAGGCGAGGGCGACGAGCGGCACCGCCCACCCGAGCACGCGCCCGAGCCGACGGCTGGCGAGGTCGCGCCGCAGCGCCGCACGGCGGCCCACCGGGACGCCGTCGCGGGCGGGTTCGTGACCGGGCGTCGCGCGCGTCACGGATCGCTCCGCTCGCCCCAACGGGCGTACACGAGCACCCCCACGAACACGATCACCAGCAGCACCATCGAGATCGCCGACCCCAGCGGGACGTTGCCGCGGCCGCGGAACTGCGACTGCACCAGGTTGCCGATCATCAGGCCGCCCGTGCCGCCCATGAGGTCAGGGGTGACGAAGGCACCGATCGCGGGGATGAAGACCAACATCGACCCGGCGACCACGCCCGGCAGGGTCAGCGGCCAGATCACCCGCCAGAAGGCGCGCCAATCGTTCGCGCCGAGGTCGTGCGCGGCCTCCACGTAGCGCCGGTCGAGGCGCTCGACCGCCGCGTAGATCGGCAGCACCATGAACGGCAAGAAGCCGTACACCAGCCCGAGCACCACCGCGGTGGGCGTGAACAGCATCTGGACCGGGTCCTGCACGATCCCGAGGCGCACGAGCCATTCGTTGAGCAGGCCCTCGCGCTGGACGATGGTGATGAGCGCATAGGTGCGCACGAGGAAGTTCGTCCAGAACGGGAGCAGCACCAGGAAGAGCAGCACCAGCCGCACGGCCGGGCGTTGGCGCGAGGCGATGTACATCGCCGTCGGGTAACCGACCAGCAGGCACAGCGCGGTCGTCAGCGCCGCGAAGCCCAGGGTCCGCCAGATGACCGGGCCGAACACGTCGAAGGTGCGCTGGTAGTGCTCGAGCGTCCACGGCTGGATCGGCTGGCCGCCCGCCCCGCGCGTCATGAAGCTGGCGATGCCGACGAAGAGCAACGGCAGCAGGAAGAAGAGCACCAGCCAGGCCATCGCCGGCGACGCCAGCCAGAACGCACTGGCCCGGCGCCTTCCGGCCACGCTGCGCAGGCGCCCGAGCGGCGCGCCGGCTGTCTCGGTCGCGGGCGTTTCGGACGGCACGCGCCAGTGTACCCAGGCGCCCGCGGGCAGCACGGGATCATACCCGTGGGGCCGCCGCGCCACCCGGTCGCGGCGCGGCGGATGGCGTGCTGTGGCGTTCTGGACGTGGGCGACGCCCTGTGTACCACGCTTGTGTACTCGTGAATGTGCCGCCCTCGCTTGCCGGACCCCGGGGGGGTCGTGCTAGCTTGGAGGCACCAAACGGGTGAAGAGGAGCGTGAGAAGCTTTCGAGACAACCCTACAGTGTGAGTTCAGACCGATCGTGCCCCATCTGGGTCTCGGGAGGAAAGACTCTCGCGTGAAGGTTGTGGAGATAAGCACACGGGCTTGGGTCCGCGCGACACCTGACCTCGTTGTCTGTTTCCCCCTTTCCGAACTTGCACACCTCAACAGGCGTTGCTCGCAACGACGTTATGAGAGGCTCATACCGCAGTACCGCATCCGACGAACGTCTGGGTCTGGATCGAAGTCCGCGTGCCGATCGGCGTCCCACCGTGGACGGCGATCGGCACCGCCCCACCGACGCCCGGAACGACGTCGAGGTCGTCCCCACCGATGCCCGCCACGGGCCGGGATCCTTCGACGTCATCCACCTCGCCAACGGCTACCCGCTCGACGACGAGCGCCGGCGCCTGCACGCGCGGCGCATCGAGGAGCAGCTCGAGCGCTTCCCGGAGGGTCAGTTCGTCGCCGTCCACCGTGATCGTGGGGCGGAGGTCGTCGTCGGCACGGCCACCACCATGCGCACGAGGCGGCCGCCCACCGCGCCGCCCCTCGGCTGGAACGAGGTGATCGGCGACTACGGGCTGCCGCACCACGACCCCGACGGCGACTGGCTCTACGGCGTCGAGATCGCCGTGCACCCGGACTACCAGCGGCGTGGCATCGCCACCGCCCTCTACCGGGCGCGCCTGGCCCTGGTCCCGGAGCTGGGGCTCAAGGGCTGGTACGCCGGCGGCATGCTGATGGGCTACCACCGCTACGCCGACGTCCTCACGCCGCGCGCGTACGCCGAGCGCGTCATCGCGGGCGAGCTCGTCGACCCGACCGTCAGCATGCAGCTCCACCGCGGGCTGCAGGCGCGCGGCATCATCGAGGACTACTACCCGGAGCCGAAGGCCGGTAACTGCGCGGTGCTGCTCGTGTGGCAGCCGCCGGTGGCCGCCCCTGCCAAGGGGATCGCGCAGGCGGGCGCCGGCGCCCGCCCGCGGCGCACCCACGCCGCGCCCCGCCGCGCCCCCCCGGC
>CAZJUA010000067.1:0-15570 GCA_964549045.1 uncultured bacterium
GGTGATGGGGATGCGGTGGTGGTTGGCGAGTTTGACGATGGCGGCGACGTGGTCGGTGGTGGTGGGGAGGACGACGGCTTCGGGTGCGTGGGCGTATTCCTCGACGCTCGTCTCGTCGTGGGCGTAGGCCTGGAGGCGTTCGTCGTCGATCCAGACGTTCTTGTCGCCCACGATGGCGCGCAGCTCCTGCACGATCGCGGGGGTCACCGGTCGGTAGTCCATGCGCGGTCCTCCGGCGGTCGGGCCGCTCCGCGGCGGGACGCGGCTGGACCGTTGCCGCCATGCTACGCGGGGGCCCCGGGCACGTGGGTCCCGGACCGGGGCGTGGAGGCACGCCGCGTCGCATTCGACGCGCGCCGTTCACCGCGCTATCGTGGAGGGACCAGCGTTTCGGGACGGGGTGATCGCCCTGGGGGTGCGAGGGGGTTCCCGATGCACGCCGTGCACCGCCCGCCCGCGCGTTCGGAGCGAGCGCGCGCGTTCCTCGACGCCGTCGAGGACCCCAGGTACACCCGGGGCGTCGTCAAGGGGATCGATCCCTTCCTCGAGGGCCGCGTCCCGCGTGAGGCCCGCGGCCTCTACGCCGCCGACGAGCTCGCCGCGCTGCGCGCGCTGCGCGGCACCGACCGCGACGTCGAGGCGCGGATGCCGGTCAAGGTCACCCGCCACTATGCCGCGCTCGCGCGCCACAGCCCGGCCCTGCAGCGGATCATCAAGGCCGACCCGGGCGAGACCCTCGATCTGACCGGGACCGACGACCCGGGCCACCAGATGGACTACAGCCCGGTGGAGGGCCTGCTCCACAAGTACGAGATGGCCCTGGTGTACGCCGTCTCGACCTGCTCGGCCCACTGCCGCTTCTGCTACCGCGAGGAACTGATCGCCGGCAAGCGCGTGAAGCGCGCCGACGGTACCGTCGCGCGCAAGGGTCTCGCTCGGCTGCCCGAGGTGGCCGCCTACGTCCGGGCCCACAACCGCCGCGTGGCGAAGGGCGGCGGCGTCCACCCCGAGACGGGCCGGCCGAAGCTGCGCGAGGTGCTGCTCTCCGGCGGCGACCCGATGGTCCTGTCGAACGCCTGCATCGCGGCGTGGCTGTCCGGGCTGGCCGAGGCCGGCGTGGAGGTGATCCGCCTGGGGACCAAGGAGATGGCGTTCCATCCGGACCGCTTCGACGACGCCTTCCTGGGGATGATGGACGCGTTCCACGCGGCGTACCCGGACGTCGCGTTCCGCCTGATGGTCCACTTCGACCATCCGCACGAGTTCCTGCTCACGGCCCCGGGCGGCGCCATCGTCGAGGACCCCGGCGGCCTGCCACGCTGGCACCCGAGCACACGGCGAGCGCTCGACGCGCTGAAGTCCCGCGGCTGGATCGACGTGGAGAACCAGGCGCCGATCATCCGCGGCGTCAACGACGACGCGGAGGCCCTGCGCGTCCTGCAGCGTGAGCTCAAGCGCGTCGGCGTCGAGAACCACTACTTCTTCTGCGGGCGCGACATCGTCGCGCACCGCTCGTTCAACGTCCCGATCGAGCGCGCCTGGCAGCTCCTCAACGCCTCACAGAAGGGCCTGTCGGGCGTCGAGGCGCACGCCCGGCTCTCCATCACCCACTACAAGGGGAAGACCGAGGTCGTCACGGTCACCGGGGGCCCGATCGCGGGGGTTCCAGCCTCGGCCGACGGGGTGGTCGTGTTCAAACTGCTGCGCTCGGCGGCCGACGCGCCCGACCGCGGCAAGGCGGCCATCGTCGGCCGTAACCCGGAGGCGCTGTGGTTCGACGGCTACGAGGACCGCGTCATCCTCGACGAGGCGGGGCTGTTCGGCTACGCGCGCACGCCGGTGCAACGCGTCCGGACGACGATGCGCTCGCGGGCGTGAACGCGGGCGGTCAGCCCAACCGGCGGGGTCGGAAGCGCACCAGCCGCAGCGTCTGCCCGATCCATGTTCGGCCGTGTGAGCAATGGGACGTGGAGGGACCATGCGACGCACGATCAGGGCCACCCTGAAACGCTACGCCGACGCGAATGGCCCGCTCCTCGCGGCGGCGCTCGCCTACTTCAGCGTCTTCTCGTTGGCGCCCTTCCTCGTCATCGTCATCGCCGTGTTCGTGTTCTTCGGCGCCGGCGACGCCCAGGGGACGGTGCTCGACATCGTCGGCAGGGTCGTGGGCGACGAGGGCGCCAGGATGGTGCGCACGATGATCGAGGGCCAGGCCCGCCGGGGCGGCGGGGTGTTCGCGACGGTCAGCAGCGTGGCCATCTCGTTGTTCGCCTCCACGACCCTGTTCTTCCAACTGAAGCGCACGCTCGACATCTTGTGGGGCACGGCTCCCGAGGTCGCGCCGGGGCTCGCGAGCGCGAAGGCGTTGCTGCGGGGCCGGGCGAGGGCGCTCGGGCTGGTTCTGGCGATCGGCCTACTCCTGTTGTTGGCCCTGCTCCTCGCGACCGTCGTCAGCACCGCGATCGCGGCGGCCGGTGACGCGCTGCCGGGTGGACCGGCGCCCTGGCGCCTGTTGAACCGGTTCGTCGCCTTCGGCGCGTTGGCGGTGGTCTTCGGGCTCACCTTCCGGTTGCTTCCGAACGCTGCGGCGCCGTGGGGCGCGATCGCCATCGGGTCGTCGGTGACGGCCGCGCTCATCGTGCTCTTCGCCTGGCTGTTCGGCATCTACGTCGCCAACGTCGCGGTGGCGGGGGCCTATGGTGCGGCCGGCTCACTGGTGGTGCTGCTCCTGTGGGTCTTCTTCTCTGCCCAGGTGGTGCTCATCGGCGCCTCGCTGACGCGGACGCTGGCTTGGGACGACGCCTGAGTGGACCCGCGCTCACCCGAGCCGACCGAGCTGCTCATGGCCGAACCGCTGCAGCGCGCGTAGGAGGTCGTCGTGGCCGGGTGCGCCCGGGTTCAGCAGCCGATGATCGGCGCCGTCGAGCATGAGGCGCCGCGGGGCGCCGCGCAGGCGCCGCAGCAGGGCCACGGTCGTCGCCGGCGTGACGGTGGTGTCCTGCAACCCCTGCACCACGAGCGTCGGGCGCGCGGGCAGTCGCGGCGCGGCGCGCCAGGCGTGACGGCCGGCGCGCAGCGCCTCGTCGAGTGCCGCGGTGGGGAGGCTCACCTCGTTGCGGACGCGGTCGCGCGTGGCGGGGTCGTCGAGGTCGACGTCACCGAGCTTCTCGGCGAGATCGTGCCGCACTTGCGGGTCGTCGAGGTCTGCGCGTTCGTACGGGCGCACGTCGCGGACCACATGGCGCATCAGCGGGAGCAGGAAGGTGCGGCGGTCCTCGAAGCGCGTGAAGGGGGCGATCAGCACCGCGGCGTCGGCGGGCGCGCCGGAATCGAGCGCCGCCAGCGTGAGCGCGCCGCCCAGCGAGAAGCCGATCGCCATGACGGGGCCGCCCGACGTGGCAGCAGTCGCGAGAGAGCTCGCGACTGCGTCGCGCCACTCGGTCCAGCGGCGCTCGTGCAACGTGCCGATGTCCGGTCCGAAGCCCGGGAGCAGGGGCGCGTGCACGCGCCACCCGACGGCGACGAGCGCCGCGGCGAGCGGCCGCACCTCCGCCGGCGTGCCCGGGAAGCCGTGCACCAGCACGGCCGTGGCGGGGCCGTCCCCGTCGGTGAACGGTTGGTGCTCGAGGCCGGGGAAGGGCTGCATCGGGGCCATGCTCGCACGGGGCGTGCGGCGAAGACCGTGCGCTGGCGCGCTACCCCGGCGCGAGGCCGTGCCGCAGGACGCCGACCAGCTCGTCGAGCACCGCGCTGAGTTCCTCGTCGCGGATCGGCAGGCCGGCCCCTGCGTGCACGGCGTCCTCGAAGGAGAACCCGAAGCGGGCACTGAGGAAGTCGCGCAGCGCCACCGTCAGCTGGTAGAGCGCGTAGACGGTCATGTCGCGGTCGATGTCGGCCCGCAGGTCGCCGCGGGCGACGCCGGCGTCCACGAGGCCGCGGAGGTAGGCGTGCGAGGTGGCTCGCAGCCGCTCGGAGACCTTCGCCGTCTCGGGGATCGAGGGCTCGTAGGTCGCGTGGTAGAGGAGGCTCGCGTAGCGTGGTTCGCTGAAGTCGAAGCGCGCGCCGTGGAAGGTGGCCTGCCGGTACTGCGAGAAGAAGTCGGGGGCGTCGCTTGCGAGGCGGGCGTCGATGTGGCGGAACTTCGTCTCGGCGGCGAGGTCGACGAGGTAGCGGTAGAGGTCGAGCTTGCCGTCGAAGTACTGGTAGACGCTGCCCTTGGCGATGCCGACGGCGTCGACGATGCGACCCACCGACGCCGCGCGGTAGTCGCGCAGCGCGAACTCGTTCAGCGCCGCGTCGACGAAGCGCCGGCGCTTGTCGGGCGGTAGGTTGAGGAAGGTCGGCTTGGGCATGCGCCTCCGGGGACGTGACCCTGTGGTCATATCGCGCCGCGGCGCCAGTGGTCAACGTCCCTTGACGCCGGCGGCCGCTGGGGCGATTATGACCGAGCGGTCATGTGACTGATGAGTCATGCGCGGCGACCGCGAGAGAGGTGACGCGATGCTGCTTGCGAAGGTGTTCGCGCTCGTGCTCGCGCTGGCCGTGCTGGCCACGAGCCTGTGGATGGTGGCGCTGGGCGGGCGCTTCCAGGAGGTCGAACGCAAGGCCTACGCCGGCGACCGCCGCCCGTGGTGGTTCGTCGCCGCGGCGCTGGCCTTCCTCGCGCTGTACGGCCTCGCCCTCTACGGGTTCGTCACCGCGCCCGAGCGGGGCTGGGCGGCCTGGCTGCTCGTCGTGGCGATCCCCGTGGGGGTGGCGCTCAAGGGCGCGCTGGTGGTGTTCAACCCGAAGGGCCAGAGGGCCGTCACCGCGATCGAGGGCGACGCCGCCTGGCGCAAGCTCGCGCTGTCGCGGATGGTGCTGGTGCCGCTGTTCCTCGTCCTGGCGTACTACGCCTGACGCGAGGGGAGAGACGTGAACTACTTCCAGGTGCTGGGGTTGGTCTTCGGCCTGGCCGCCATGCTCAAGCCGGTCTACATGCACGTGTTGCCCTGGGACGAGAAGGCGTTCCTCGCCAAGGCCTACGACGCGCGGCGCCCCGCCTGGGTCGTGCCCGTCGCCGTCGTCGGCCTCGCCTGGGTCGCGGCGACCTGGTACCTGCACCTCGCCGCCGGCGTGCCGTACTCGTGGGTCGTGACGGTGCTCTTCTCGCTCACGGCGCTCAAGGCGATCGCCCTGCTGTTCGACTACGGGCGCTTCCAGCGTTGGGTCGCCGACCTGCTGGCCAAGGACCGCGGGCGCGGCGTCGTCATGGTCGACCTCGCCGTCGGGGCCGTCGGGCTGGCGATCGTGGCGCTGGCGTTCGTGCTGTACTGAAGGCGTGGCGCAGGCCGCGCGCTGGACTGCGCTCGTGGTGCGGATCGCGCCGAGCCCATGCCCCGGGCCGGGCTCGCGCCTCGGGCGCCGGGCTCACGCCCCGGGCCGGGCCCGTGCCCCGGGCGCCGCGGGGTCCGCGGCCTCCCACGCCTCGAGCACGGCGATCGTCGCGGGGTCCTCCTCGCCGTCGTAGTAGCGCTCCAGCACACGCCGGAACGGGCTCTCCGGCTCGGCGAGGCGGGCGAACAGGGTCATCGACGAGCGCAGCTTGAGGTCGTCCGGGTAGCTGAAGATGTCGTGCGCCGTCTTGCCGGTGACGCCCAGGACGGCCTCCGCGCAGGCGCGCAGGCGTGGGCCGAGCACGGGATGGGCCAGGTAGGCGATCGCCTCGTCGCGCGACGCGATGGCGTAGCGCGCGCCGATGGCGCTGTGGCCGAGGCCGGCGACCTGCGGGAAGACGAACCACATCCAGTGGCCGTGCTTGTGGCCGACGCGCAGCTCGGCGACGGCCTCGTCGTAGGTGTCGCGCTGCGCGTTGACGAAGCGCTGGAGCTCGTATGGGTCCGAAGGGTTGGCGGCGGGCTGGGTCATCGCGTCACCTCGCTGCGGCCGGGGCCGAACGCCGCGGGCGGGTGCGGCCGGGTTCGGTCAGCGGGCCCGTTCTGGGGGCCATCATCGTGGCCGCCGGCGTGGCGCGGTAGGGGCGAACGTCGCGCTGGCCGCGCTCGTGACGGCCGCGGTCGAGGCGTCCCCGCGCGGTGCCGGTGGACGGGCCGCGGGCTACGGCGTATCGGCGTGCGCGACCATCGCCTGCAGCCGCGCGTGGTCGCTCTCGGGAACCTTCCCCTCGGCATCCGCGAGCACCGCCTCCCGTTCGTCGTCCACGGCGGAGCGGATCGCGGCGCCACGCGCCTCTCGGCGGAGCATCAGCAGGGTGCCGAGAAGGTACTGGGTCACCAGCAGGTGACCGGCGCTCGCCCGTCGCAGCTCGCCCAACACGTGACGCGCGAGCGCGCCCTTGCCCTGGAGCGGGACGAGCGCGCGCACGGCGCCGTCGTCATCGACGTGGACCTGGCGTGGCAGTCGCCGCCCGTCGAGGAGCAGCAGCCCCTGGGTGATGCGGTCGATGCACGACTGCGCGGTGAAGGGATCGTTCATGCTCGGCGAGAGCGCACGCAGGGCGATCTCGAGGAACTCGTCGAAGAGGAACCCGAGGTCCTGCGACGGGTTGCGGTCGCTGCCGAGCACGATCGCCGCGTGGACCGCGTCGGCGATGGCGTCCGTGGCCGTCGCGGGGTGCACCTCCACGAGCGGCGTGCCCCGCGTGACGAAGCTGCCCACGACCGGTAGGAGGCGGACCACGGCATCGCGCTCGATGGCGGCCGCCACCAAGGCATCGACCTCGACCGACTGCAGGTACCCGCCCTGACGGGCGGGGATGACGCCCAGGTCGTCCCGGAATCCAGGGGGGATGGCATCGGCCCCGACGCCTTCCTCGCCGTCGTCTCCCTCGGGCAGCGCGTCCAGCATCCGCTGGAGCGCCTGGTCGAGGTCCTCGAGCACGTGCGTGACCCGGACGCTCTGGGCGATGTGGTGGAAGAAGTAGACGAGCACGCCGACGGTGAAGAAGGTGAGCACCATCGCCGCCAGCACCGACACGTGGGGCACGAACGCGTCGATCCCGGCCGCGCGATCGCCCGCGGTCACGACCCGCAGCACGAGGAGCGCGTACGCGAAGGTCGCGACGAAGATGCCCAACACGAACTGGTTGGTCCGGTCGCGCATGAAGTTCACGAGCAGCCGGGGACCGAACTGGCTCGACGCCTGCGTCAGGACGAGCAGCGTGAGCGAGAAGACCACTCCGGCCACCGTGATCATCGACGAGGCCACCGTCGTCAGCACCGCGCGGGCGCCCTCGCTCTGGATCGCCGGGAGCACGTCGAGGTCGAGGCGCAGCAGCCAGTCGTCCGGCAGCCGGCGATCGACGGCGAGGGTGACCACCGACAGGACCAGTGCGCCCACACCGAGCAGCGCCGGCAGGAACCAGTAGCTGGCGTTCAGCGCGCGCCAGCCAGCCTTCAGCCGATGGAGCATGGGCCCATGGTAGGGCACGGCGGACGTCTGGCCGGTCCACGCGCGCGCGCCGTGCTGCGCGCACCAGTGGCCCGACGCCCCCTGCCGGTCGGGGACTGACGCGAGCCTGACGCGCCACCCCTACGCTTCCGAGGTCGCGGGTCGCTGGGCCGGTTTCGGTGCGCGCGACGGGTAAGCCCGCTGGTGAGGTGGTCCGACCATGGCGCGAGACGAACGGAAACGCATCCTCTTCGTGGGCGACGTCGTCGGCGTGGCCGCCGTCGACCTGCTCGAGCGCCACCTGCCGGCGCTCATCACCGCCCATGGCGCCGACCTGGTGGTCGTCAACGGCGAGAACGCCGACGTCACCGGCCCGCGCCCGGCGACCGGTTGCGGTCTGACGCCGGCCTCGGCCGGTCGGCTGTTCGCCGCCGGCGCGGACGTCATCACGGGTGGGAACCACTCGTGGGACGGACCACTGGCCGCCGACACGCTGGCGCTGCCGCGGGTCCTGCGGCCCGACAACTACGGCCCGCACGCGCCCGGGACGGGCCACGCGGTCGTGGCGAAGGACGGCGTGCGCTTCGGCGTCGTCAACCTCGCGAGCCGCAGCGCGCTCCCCGCCGCGGACCACCCCTACGGCGCGCTCGAGGCGCGGCTCGAGGCCTGGGGCGACGCCGTCGACGTCGTCCTGGTCGACTTCCACGGCGAGTCGGTCAGCGAGAAGGCCATCTTCGCCTACGCCTTCGACGGCCGCGTGGCGGCGGTCCTGGGCACCCACACGCACGTCCCGACCGATGATGCCCGCGTCCTGCCACGCGGCACGGCCTACGTCACCGACGTCGGCATGACCGGCCCGTCGGCGAGCATGCAGGGCTACGAGCCCGACGTGTTCGTCGCGGCCTACCGCGACCGGCTGCCGATCGCCGGCCCCGCGCGCGTCGCCGCCGGCCCGCTGGCGCTCGGCGCCGTGCTCGTCACCGTTCACGGATCCACGGCGGTCGCCATCGAGCGGCTCGCCACCCCCATGGAGGAAGCCCATGCGTAGAACCATCGTCGTCCTGCTCGCCCTGCTGCTCGTCGGCGCCGCGGCCGCCCGCACCGTGGTGGTCGCCACCAGCGCGCAGCCGGACACGCTCGATCCCCACGTCACCTCCGCCACCTCGGCCTTCCAGTCGGCCAAGTCGATCTACGACACGCTCGTCGAGGTCGGTCGTGACGGCGTCATCGTGCCGTCGCTCGCAGAGGCGTACGCGACGTCGCTCGACGGCCTCACGTGGACCTTCACCCTGCGTGAGGGCGTGCGCTTCCACGACGGCACGTCGCTCGACGCGGCCGACGTCGCCGCCAGCCTCGGGCGGCTGCGCGCCGAGGACGCGCCCAAGCGCGACGAGTTCGCCATGATCACCGACGTCGCGACGCCCGACGTTCGCACCGTGGTGCTGACGCTGGAGACGCCGGCGCCGGCCCTGCTCGCCTCGCTCGCCTCGGGCTGGGGCGCGATCCTGCCGAGCGAGAAGATCGCCGCGGGCCACGACTTCGGTAACGAGCCCGTCGGGACCGGCCCCTACGCGTTCGTCTCGTGGGTGCGCGACGCCTACCTGCAGCTCTCCGCCAACCGCGACTACTTCCAGGGTGCCCCGGCCATCGACGGCGTGACGCTGCGGTTCGTGCCCGACAGCGCCGTGCAGCTCCAGGGCCTGCGCACCGGCGAGTTCGACATCGCCCTCGGCGTGTCGGCCAACGACCACGACGTCGTGCGCGCGGACCCCGCGCTGGCGCTGGAGCAGGGACCCTCCGGCACGGTGCTGGTGGCGACGATGAACACCCGCCGCCCCTACCTCGACGACGTGCGCGTGCGCCGCGCCCTCAACCTGGCCGTCGACGCCGAGACCGTCCTCGAGGTCGCCTACGGCGGGGGCGTCCCCGGCGCCACCTTCATGGAGGCCGGAAGCCCCTGGCTGCCCGACTTCGTGGAGCCCTACGCCTACGACCCCGAGCGGGCACGATCGCTGCTCGCGGCCGCCGGCGTGCCCGCGGGCTGGACGATCGACCTGGCCCTCCCCCAGCCGTACGAGGCGCACGTCACCGCCGGGCAGATGGTGCAGGCCATGCTCGCCGACGTCGGCGTGAACGCCGAGATCCGCGTCGTCGAGTGGGGCGTGTGGCTCGGCGAGGTCTACGGCGGCCCGCGCGACTTCGACATGACCGTCATCGGCCACACGGGCAAGCTCGACCCCACCGGCCGCCTCAACGGCTACGGTCACGCCGACCGCACCTACTCCGGCTACGACGACCCCGAGGTGGCCGGCTGGATCGACCGGGCCGCCAGCGAGACCGACACCGCCGTGCGGGCGTCGCTCTACGCCCAGGCGCTGGGGCGCATGCACGACGAGGCGCCGTTCGTCTACTTCGGCACCGCGCTCAGCAGCTTCGCGCGGCGCACGGACGTCGAGGGCTTCTGGGTGACGCCGCTGCTCGACACCTACGACTTCCGCTCGGTGACGGTCCGCTGACGCCGACCCGAGGCACCGGTCCGGGGCCCACGCGGCCCCGGACCGCCTAGCTCCGGATGCTCCGCGCGTTCCTGCTCCAGCTCCTCAGCCTCGTTGGCACGCTCGTCCTCGTCCTCTCGCTCGTCTTCGTCGCGATGCGCGCCCTCCCGGGGGACGCCGCCGCCGTCCTCGGCGGGACGGAGGCCAGCGCCGCGCAGGTCGTGGCCACCCGCCGCGCGCTCGGCCTCGACCGACCGCTCTGGGTGCAGTTCGGGACGTGGTGGGGCGGCGTCGTCCGGGGCGATCTCGGCACGTCGATCCGCGAGAGGCGGCCCGTGGTTCGCGTCATCGCGGAGCGCGTGCCCGTGACGCTGTCGCTCGCGGGACTGGCCTTCGTCGTGTCCGTCCTCGTGGGCGTGACCCTGGGGCTGGTGGCGGGCCGCCGGCCGGGTGGCAGGACGGACGGCGGGATCCTGGCCTTCACCACCGCCGGCCTCGCCCTGCCGGAGTTCTGGTTCGGCTTCCTGCTGATCGTCCTCTTCGCCGTCGGGCTCGGCTGGTTCCCCGTCATCGGCTTCCCCAGCGAGGGCGGCGCGGCGGTGCGCCTGTGGCACCTCCTGCTGCCCGCCGTCACGCTGGCGATCCCGCGGGCGGCGCAGCTCGCCCGGCTGACCCGCGCCCGTCTCCTGGAGGAGCTCCACGCCGACTACCTGCGGACCGCGCGGGCCAAGGGCGTGCGCACCGCCGGCCTGACGCGCCACGTCGCGGCCAACGCCCTTCCTGGGCTGCTGCCGCTCCTCGCCCTGGAGCTCGGCGGGCTGCTCACCGGCACGATCGTCGTCGAGCAGGTCTTTGGGCTCCCGGGGCTGGGGCTGACCTTGCTCGGTGCCATCTCGGCGCGCGACTACCCGGTCGTGCAGGGCGTGGTCGTCGTGGCCGTGCTCGTGTACGTGGTCGTCAACTGGCTCGCCGACGTGGCGCACGTCGTCGCGGACCCCCGCCTGAGGACGGCATGACGCGCCTGCGCCGATCGCCGCGGGCGGTCCTGGGCGTCATCCTGGCGACCGTGATCCTGCTCGCGACCGCGATCGGCCCGCGTCTCGTGCCGCACGACCCGCTACGGCCCGACTACCGCGACCGCTTCGCCGCGCCGTCCTCCGAGCATTGGCTCGGCACCGACGCGCTCGGGCGCGACGTGTTCGCGCGCGCGCTGGCCGGCGGCCGCGTGTCGCTCGTCATCACCGGCGCCGCCACGGCGCTGGCGCTCGCCATCGGCCTCGCGACGGGGCTCGCCGCGTCCGGGCTCGGAGGCGCGGTCGACGTGCTCCTCACGCGCGCGTTCGATGCGCTGCTCGCGTTCCCCGGCTTCCTCCTCGTCCTGCTGCTGGTGGCCGCGCTCGGTGGCGGCGTCGGGCAGACCGTGGCCGCCCTCGGCGTGGCGGGGTCGCCGCTCTTCTTCCGCCTGACCCGCGCGTTCGCCCGCCAGGAGCTGCAGCGCGACTACGTCGCTGCGGCCGTGGCGCTCGGCGTGGGTCGGCCGCGCCTCCTCCTGCGCCACGTGCTGCCGAACTTCGCCGGCGTCCTTGCCGTGCAGGCCGCGTCCACCGCCGCGGCGTTCCTACTGGTCGAGGCCTCGCTCAGCTACCTCGGCCTCGGCGTGCCGCTGCCGACACCCTCATGGGGCAACGTCCTCCAGGACGCGCGCGCGATGCTCACGCGGCAGCCGTGGGCCGCGCTGGGGCCCGGCCTGGTGCTCGCGGCCGCCACGCTGGCCTTCCAGGCGCTGGCGGACGGCGCGCGGGACGGGCTCGACCGGCGTGCATGAGCGTGGCGTCTCGTCGCCGTGAGGGCCACGGCGTTGGGCCTGACCGCGGGCTGACGCGACGCCCGTAGCCTCGTGGCGAGCATCCGTCGCCCCAGGGGCGACGGCTCACGACCCACCCACCGAGGAGGCTCGACCATGATCCGACGACTGCTGGCCCTGCTGTTCGCCCTCGCGACGCTCGGCGTCGCCGCCGCCCAGGACTGCCCGCGCGGCACGCTCGCCCAGGGCCTGTGCGACGTCGACGGCGACCTGCTGGCCGACGCGCCCACCGATCCGGCCCAGTGGGTGAACCCCGACACGCTGATCTTCGCCTACACCCCGGTCGAGGACCCCGCGGTCTACCGCGACGTGTGGGCCGGCTTCCTGGCGCACATGGAGGAAGTGACCGGCAAGCAGGTGCAGTTCTTTGCCGTCGACTCCAACGCTGCCCAGCTCGAGGCCATGCGGGCGGGCCGCCTGCACGTCGCCGGCTTCAACACCGGCAGCGTGCCGTTCGCGGTGAACACCGCCGGCTTCCGGCCGTTCACGATGATGGCGGCGGCGGATGGCTCGTTCGGCTACGAGATGGAGATCATCGTCCCGGCCGACAGCGACATCACGACCCCCGAGCAGCTCGCCGGCCGCGCGATCGCGTTCACCTCGCCGACCTCCAACTCCGGCTTCAAGGCGCCGAGCGCGCTGCTCTCCAGCGAGTTCGGCCTCGTCGCCGACCGCGACTTCAGCGCCAGCTTCTCCGGCGGCCACGACGCCTCCATCCTCGGCGTCGCCAACGGCGACTACGAGGCGGCCAGCATCGCGAACTCGGTCAAGCGCCGCATGATCGAGCGCGAGGTCTTCGACCCGGCCGACATCCGCGTCATCTTCACCTCGCAGACCTTCCCGACCACGGCGTACGGGATCGTGTACGACCTCGACCCCGAGCTGGCCGCCAAGGTCCAGGAGGCGTTCTTCAGCTTCCCCTGGGAGGGCAGCGACCTCGAGGCCGAGTTCAGCCAGAGCGGCGAGGCGCAGTTCATCCCCATCACCTACCTCGAATACTGGGCGGTCATCCGGCAGATCGACGAGGCCAACGGCGTCGTCTACGAGTAACCGCCGACCCGCCAGGCACGCGTCCGGCCCGCGCGCTGCGGGCCGGACGCGCTGACGTACCGAGCCCACGCTCGTTCGAGGAAGGCATGCTGGAGATCCAAGCACTCGTCAAGCGTTACCCCACCGGCGACCACGCCCTGCGGGGCGTCGACCTGACCGTGCCCGACGGTCAGGTGATGGCGCTCATCGGGCCTTCCGGCGCGGGCAAGAGCACGCTCATCCGCTGCGTCAACCGGCTGGTCGAGCCCACGAGTGGCCGCGTCCTGCTCGACGGCGAGGACCTCAGCGGCCTCCGGCCGCGCGCGCTGCGGCGGGCGCGCCGCCGCATGGGCATGATCTTCCAGGAGTTCGCGCTCGTCGAGCGGCTCACCGTCATGGAGAACGTGCTCTCGGGTCGCCTCGGCTACGTCGGCTTCTGGCGCAGCACGCTGCGGCGCTTCCCCCAGGCCGACGTCGATCGCGCCTTCGACCTGCTGGACCGCGTCGGCCTCGCCGGCTACGAGGACAAGCGTGCGGACGCCCTCTCGGGCGGGCAGCGGCAGCGCGTCGGCATCGCCCGCGCGCTCATGCAGGAGCCCGCGCTGCTGCTCGTCGACGAGCCGACCGCCAGTCTCGACCCCAAGACCAGCCGCCAGATCATGCGCCTGATCACCGAGCTGGCGCGGGAGCGCGGGGTGGCGGCGATCATCAACATCCACGACGTCGCCCTCGCCAAGCGCTTCGTGCCGCGCGTCGTGGGCCTGCGCGACGGCGAGATCGTCTTCGACGGCGCCCCCGCCGCCCTCGACGCCGCGCGCCTCACCGACATCTACGGCGACGAGGACTGGGACGAGAGCGCCGAGGTGGAACCCGACGCCAACGGCGGCGAGCTGCCGATCGAGGAGGCGGCCGTCGTGTCAGGGGCGCCCGCGTGACCGGCGCACCGGTTGCCGGCCGGCGCTGGGCGCCGCGCCCCCTCATCGCCAACCCCACGCTGCGCTGGCTGGTGCGTTTCCTGGTCCTCGCCTACCTCGTCGCGGCGGTCGCGACCATCGACGTGAACTGGCCGCGCGTGGCGCAGGGGGTCGAGCGCAGCGGCCGCTTGCTCGGCGACTTCCTCCAGCCCGACTTCACGAGCCGCTGGCGCGACATCAGCATCGGGATCCTCGAGAGCCTCACGATGACCGTCGTCGCCACCGTCGCGGGGGTGCTGCTCGCGATCCCGGTGAGCGTCGGCGCCGCGCGCAACCTCGCGCCTCTGCCCGTCTACCTCGTCAGCCGGGCCTACATCGCGGTGTCGCGCACCTTCCCCGAGGTGATCGTGGCCATCGTCTTCGTGGTCATGATGGGCTTCGGGCCGTTCGCCGGGCTGCTGACCCTGACGTTCGCCTCCGTCGGTTTCATCGCCAAGCTGCTGGCCGAGGACGTCGAGGACATCGACGAGGGGCAGCTCGAGGCGATGCGCGCGACCGGCGCCTCGTGGTGGCAGGTGATCGCCTATGCGGTGGTGCCGCAGGTGATGCCGCGGTTCGTGGGCCTCAGCGTGTACCGCCTCGACATCAACTTCCGCGAGTCGACGATCCTCGGCATCGTCGGCGCCGGCGGCATCGGCGCCACCCTCACCACCGCCATGTCGCGCTACGACTTCGACAGCGCCGGCGCCATCCTGATCATCGTCATCGCCATCGTCCTCGCGCTGGAGTACCTCTCCGGCGCCGTGCGCAAGGCGGTGCAGTGATGCCGGTCCGGACCGTGGCCGGGCGCCGCGTGTGGCGCCGGCGCACGCCCCTCGCGAACGCGTTGGCGTTCACCGCCTGGGTCGCAGGCGGTGCCTTGGTGGTGTGGAGCTGGCAGTTGATCTCGCAGCAGACCATCTGGCTGTTCGTGCAGGACGCCCCCGAGCAGGCGCTCAACCTCTTCGGTCGCATGCTGCCGCCGCGCTGGGGGTACGCGGAGCAGCTACTGCGCCCGCTGTGGGACACGCTCAACATCGCCACCATCGGTACGCTGGCGGCCGTCGTGCTCGCGGTACCCGTCGCCCTCTTGGCCGCGCGCACCACCACCCCGCACCCGACCGTGCGGGCGCTGGCGCTGCTCGTCATCGTCGCGTCGCGCTCCATCCACTCGCTGGTGTGGGCCCTCGTCCTGGTGTTCCTCGTCGGGCCGGGCGTGTTCGCGGGCGTCGTCGCGATCGCCCTGCGATCGGTCGGCTTCATCGCCAAGCTGCTCAACGAGGCGATCGAGGAGACCGACGCCACCCAGATCGAGGCGATCCGCGCCACCGGCGCGGGTCCCGGCGAGACGCTCGCCTACGGCATCGTCCCGCAGGTGCTCCCGGCCTTCGCGGGCATCACCGTGTTCCGCTGGGACATCAACATCCGCGAGGCGACCTTCCTCGGTTTGGTCGGCGCGGGCGGGATCGGGCTGCAGCTCAACGCCTCGATCAACTCGCTGAAGTGGGCGGACGCCAGCGTCATCCTGGTGGCGATCTTCCTCATGGTGCTCGTCAGCGAGTGGGCGTCCGCGCGCGTGCGGAGCTCGATCACCTGAGCGGGTGCGCGTGCGCGGCTTCGGCCGCGCCGGCGCCCGCGGCCGCGCCGGCGCCCGCGGCGGCGCCGGCGTCCGCGGACGCGCCAGCCCCCTCGACCGCGCCGGCCTGCTCCGCCAGCACGCCGGCGTGGTCCTTCATGACGACGTCCAGGTCGTGCTTGCGGACCAGGGCCGCGAACCGCCGGCGGCGGTCGTCCGTCACGTGCCGCGAGCGGTTGCCGGGGTGCTGCCGGTAGGCCACGC